>DPJP01000156.1:3557-22225 GCA_003542955.1 Armatimonadota bacterium | reverse complement strand
GGGCCTCGACGGCGGTCTTGCCGCCGAGTTCGGGCACGGGCCGTCCGCCCATGCCGTCCCCGAGGAATATCAATATACGGTTGCCTGAAGCCATAGGTTAGAACCCCCAGTTCTGGTGATTACCCGGGGATTCTAACCTCTGATGACCGGCAGGGTCAAGCTGCCCGCACTCCGTCGCGCACCGTGCTATGCCGCCTTGCGCAATGGCTCCTCGACGGCCGGGGCAAGGGGAGCGGTGAATGTGTAGCCGACGCCGGTTATCGTGCGAATGAATGCCGGCTCGGAGGTATCCCGCTCTATCTTGGACCGCAGTCGGTTGATGTGCACATCCAGCGTGCGCGTCCGGATGTTCTCGTCATAGCCCCAGATGTTGAGCAGCAGCCACTCGGAGGTGGTCACTCTGTCGTGGTTCTCCGCCAGCGCGAGGAGAAGGTCGAACTCCTTGGGTGTCAGGTGAACCTGCTGCCCCTCGAGCCACACCTCCCGGCTGTCGGGCTTGAGCACGAGTTCGCCGAACTGCATCGATGGACCGATCCGCCCGGTGCCGGTACTCGAGTAGGTGGTGCGCATCAGCGACCTGATGCGGCACGACAGCTCCGCCTCCCGGAAGGGCTTGGTGACATAGTCATCGGCGCCGAGCTCGAATGCACAGATGCGGTCCACATCCGAGGTGCGCGAGGTCACGACAAGCAGTGGGAGGCTGCTGTCCTTGCGCAGTTGGCGGGTTACGTCGAAGCCGTCCATGTCCGGCAGGATGAGGGCCAGCAGCATCATGGCCGGATTCTCGGCCTTGGCCAGTCTGAGCGCGTCCTGGCCGCTGCTGGTGATCAATGGCGAGTAGTCGCACGTTGCCACGATGCTTGCCAGCGATAGCTGTGTTGCCGGGTCACTTTCTACGATGAGTACTGTGTACGACAAGATCTTCGCCTCATTTCCCCTTAGGATGGTTGCCGATCGACGCGTCTTGAGCGGGCGCGTCAGAGCCGGTACCCTTGGGTAGAAGCGAAGATACGAAGCCGATCTTGAGTTTCGCGCCTTTGGCGACCTCCCACAGCCGCCTCGGGCCTTCAGCGTCTCTCGCTTCAACCCACCCAGTGCTACTGGACTTATCGGCGACGCGGGAAAAGAAGTTGAATCGGGTGGGTAAAACCAGCAGCCCCCGCGTCAGGCGCGGAGGTGAGGTGAAGTAACGGAACGAATACAGACGCGGCGACGGGGCTACAGACCGCGCTCTACACGGCCCCCGCGCAACGACCGTGTTAACCCGCAATCGGGTCAAGAATATGTAAACGAGCGTCAATTCCCTATGAAGGTCGCATACGTCGACCATGCCGGAGACATTGGCGGCGGAGCCCAGGAGGCGCTGCTCGACATCCTGCGCTACGTCGACCGTAACCGCGTCCGCCCGCTGCTCTTCCACGCGGAGCGCGCGGAATGGCTGCGTGGCGTCGATCTGGATGGAATCGCCTGCCGCGAGGTGTTCCCGGCCGGCGGAGCGCTCTACGAGCACTCCCGCGAGCAGGTCGCAGGTTTCACCACCCGCATCATCGGCGCGCTGCAGAGCGTCGGCCCCGTCTCGCGCCTGCGCAAGACCATCACCGAACTCGACCCGGATATCATCCACACCAATACCCTCAAGTGCCACGTGCTGGGCGGCTTCGCGGCCCGCTTCTCGCGCAAACCCCTGGTCTGGGATGTGCGTGATATCCTCCCGCCCGGCGGCGCGCGCAACCTGCTGGTCCGTGTCGCCAGGGTCGTCAGGCCGCACATCGTTGCCATGTCGCAGGCTGTCGCCGACAGCCTCGCCGATGCCCATTGTGACACCACCGTTGTCCTCGGAGCGCGTCCGCTGGACAAGTATGAGCCCGTGGCCCGTGACCCCGTGCTCGCAGCCGAGCTGCAACTGCCACCCGATGCCCCCGTACTCGCGGTCATCGCCCGCCTGACGCCCTGGAAGGGGCATCGAGTGCTCCTGCGGGCGATGCCCGAGATACTCAGCCGGCACCCCGACACCTGCCTGCTGGTCATCGGCGACACAGGCTTCTGGGAGGATGACTACAAGCAGGAACTCCACACGCTGGCCGAGGAAATGGGCTGCGCCCATGCGGTGCGCTGGTTGGGCTTCCGCGAGGACGTCCAGCAACTGCTGGCGCTGACCGATATCGTGGTGCTGCCCTCTGACACGGAGCCATTCGGGATGGTGCTCATCGAGGCCATGGCGGCCGGCAAGCCCGTCATCGCCACACGCGCGGCTGGTCCCATGGAGATAGTCAACGACGGGGAGACCGGCCTCTTGGTGCCGATCGGCGACGCGGGGGCGCTGGCCGAGGCGGCATGCACGTTACTGGCCGACCCCACGAGGGCCGGGCAGATGGGGCGTGCGGGCCGTGCGCGGGCCGAGGAGATGTTCGACATCAGCCGCCTGGTCGAGCAGCTCTACGGGGTGTATGACTCGCTGTCAGGAGCGGGGTAGGTAGGGGCTCCACGGCCTCGCGTGGGGCAGGCTCTCGCAGCCTGTGAGGGCGGCGCTTCCCAGGACTGCACGCAGCACAGCAGCCGACTCGGGGGAGATAGGACAGACCTGGGGGCGCTGACGAGTCGCCAGTTCTGGCAGGCTGCCAGAGCCTGCCCCACGGTCCCGGTCCGGAGCGGTGAGAGGCAATTCCGGGTCACGTCTGTTGAGGCCGATAGCGGCTTGGGTCGGAGCTGTAGTCTTTGCGCTCCACGCGGGGGTCGGCACACAACAAGGGCGTCGGGCGAGTGAAGATTCAAGCTCCGACCCCCAGGCGCCTGCCTTACATCCGCTCCGGTGCGCTGATGCCCAGTATCCCCAGGCAGTTGGCCAGCACCTGCCGCGTCGCCTCCGTCAGTGCCATGCGCGCGGTCGATAGCGCCATATCCTCAGAATTGAGAACCTGGCAGTTGGTGTAGAACTGGTGGAATGCCTGGGTCAGCTCGCGCAGATACGTGGTCAGCCGGTGCGGCGCACGCCCCTCGGCGGCCACCCGCAACTCATGGGGATAGTCGGCCATCTTGCGCATGAGTGCCAGCTCGGAGGCGTCTGAGAGCAGGCTCAGGTCGGGCTTGTCACCGAACTCAAAGCCGCGCTCCTCCGCCTGCCTGGCTATGCTGCAGATGCGCGCGTGGGCGTACTGCACGTAGTAGACGGGGTTCTCCTCCGACTGGCTCACTGCCAGATCGAGGTCGAAGTCGAGGTGTGAGTCGTTGCTGCGCATGAGGAAGAAGAAGCGCGCGGCATCGCGGCCGACCTCGTCGATGAGGTCGCGCACGGAGTATATCTGCCCCTTGCGTTTGGCGAGTTTGACCGTCTCCCCGCCGCGCACCATCCGCACGTTCTGGTAGACGATGATCTCGACGCGGTCCAGGTCGAAACCGCACGCGGCAAGCACCGCCTGCAGCCGCGGGACATAGCCGGCGTGGTCGGGGCCGAAGATGTAGATGACATGGTCAAAGCCGCGGGCGAACTTGTTGGCCGCGTAGGCGGCATCGCCGGCGATATAGGTCGGCCGGCCGTCACTGCGCACCAGCACGCGGTCCTTCTCGTCACCGAAGTCGCCCGTCCGCAGCCAGATTGCCCCATCATGCTCGTAGGCCTGGTCGGCCGCCATCAGCGCATCGAGCTGCCGCTTGATGAAGCCCCGCATGCCGGTGGCGTCGGGAGCCTCGGGGTCCTCATACAACTCGCGCTCGTGATACCACACATCGAACTCGACGCCGAACTCCTTGAGGTCCTCCCTGGCCTGCGCCAGGATCTCATCCTCGAACATGATGAAGAACTCGTGCGCGGCCTCCGGATCGGCGGCACGCTCGGCAAGCGCATCCCCGTGCTCGTCGACGAGCCGCCGGGCCATCTCAACCACGTAGTCGCCCTGGTAGCCGTTCTCGGGGAACTCAATCGGCTTGCCAAGGGCCTCGAGGTAGCGCGCCTGAATCGACAGGCCGAAGGTGAGCGCCTGGGTGTTGAAGGGCCCGTCGTTGACATAGTATTCGCGTTGGACGTCGTTGCCGGCGGCCTGTAGCAGTGAGGCGAGACAGTCGCCGAATGGCGCCCCACGCGCATTGCCGATGTGCACGGGCCCGACGGGGTTGGCGCTGACGAACTCGACCTGCATCTTCACGCCCGTCGGCTGCGTGCTCTGCCCGTACTCATCGCGGGTGCGGAGCACCTCGGCGACGGTGTTGTGCAGCCAGGAGCGATCCATGAACATGTTGATGAAGCCGGGCCCGGCGATCTCGACGCGTTCCAGCACGAGGTCCGATGCCTCCAGGTGCGGCACGAGCAGCTCCGCGAGTTGCCTGGGGGCCATCTTCACCTGCTTACAGCCGACCATGGCGACATTGGTCGAGAAGTCGCCCATCTCCGGGTTCGGCGGGTCGGTCAACTCGATTGCCGGCAGGCTCGGCTCATCAATGCCGCACTCGGCGGCCACCGCTCTGAGCGCCTCCGTCAACGCAGCCTGTATCTCTTCTCGTATCATGGCACATCCCCATCTGGTTAGGGCGTGTTCAGAAATCCAGCCAGATATGCAACCTGGCGAACACCCACTCGAATACCGACGCGGCGACGAACAGCCCGCCGAGCAGTTGCGGCACTCCACGTATCCAGAGCATGCGCAGCCACGGCACCTGCTTGTGGGGGTCGGCCCGCCACAGGGCCAACAGCTTGTCGCCGGCCGCTATCCCGGTGCGCAGTTGATGCTCCGTCGGCGGCTTGGTGGTGAAGTGGTTCTGGACGAAGAAGCCGGTGTGGTAGCGGTAGCGCCAACCCACGACGGCGACGAGCACGGCGGCCACGTAGCCCTCCGCGCTGCCCGAGGCCCACAGCGGCACGGCAAGAAGCAGCGCCGGGATGAGCCCGAAGAGCAGGACCGTGCCGCAGCGGGGGTGCACGCGGGGCATCTCGACGACCTGCTCGTAGTCAAGCCGGCCGAAATGCTCGATGGCGGAGACAACCTTGTGCTCCGCCGCGTGGTAGCCCGAGAGCTGCGAGAGGCGCAGGATCAGGATGAAGTTGACGAACGGCAGCATGCTGAGCACGGAGTCCCAGGTCATTGCCGCGGGGCCGTCGACGACGCCGCTGACGCTCAACAGAATCGCCGTGAGCGGCAGGTCGACGAACTGCTCGATCGCCCACGCCTCGCAGTAGGTGACGAACAGCGAGATCACGAGCATCGTGAAGATGTATGCCCCGCCGCTGGCGATGTGGAGGCTGTTGGCGGTGCCGTAGACGCCGTTGGACAGGTGCAGGCCGAAGGGCAGGGCGGTGCCGGAGATGCGGCCGGGCCGCATCAGTGTGGAGTAGGACACCGCGGCAGGGGCGTCATCGGCGTCGTCGAGTTCTGCNNACGAGCGCATCGGCGCATGCCTCGTCACCCGTTCTTGCGTCTTCAGGCAGCATTATGCTATACTCGATTTCTCCGGCGGGGCCGTGACTCCCGCCGCGTATCAGTTATTCTCAATGCAGGACCGCCGCCGCGGGGACATCGAGCGCTTCGCCGGGCAGACGGTTTGCTGAAGGGACTGAACGACATTGGGCAAGATGTGCACAGTCTGTGGGAAGCGGCCGGCGGTGGGCTCGAATGTCAGTAACTCCCAGCGCCACACCAAGCGAAAGTTCAACCCGAATCTGCAGCGCATCCGTGTTCGGCAGGCGGCGGGCGGTGTCAAGCGGCAGTGGGTGTGTACCTCCTGCATCCGTGCCGATAAGATCGCGAAGGCCTGATCTCCGACAGGAGCGCGTCTCACACGGCGACCGGGCCTCGGCCCGGTCGTTTGCGTGTCTGCTGAGCCACCTCGGCAGCCCCACCCGGACGGGCGGTACTCGCCGGGGTTGCCGCGGATTATAGCACAGCATCCAGAATGCAGGCAAACCGGCCACCACTCCCCCGCGCGGACGATCGACCATGCAGCGCCTGACGGCATCCATCAAGACTCTGGGCTGCAAGCTCAACCAGTACGAGGGTGAGCAGATGCGCCTGCAGCTTCAGCGGCTCGGATACCGCGTCATCCCCTACGATGACGGCGCCGACGTGTGCGTCATCAACAGCTGCACCGTCACCTCCCGCACGGACCGCGAGACACGCCGTCTCGCCCGTGGCGCCAGACGTCTCAACCCGGGCGCTCTCGTCGTGGTGACGGGGTGTTGTGCCCAGGTCAAACCCTGTGAGATCGAGGCAATCGCCGAGGTCGACATCGTGTTCGGCAATGCCGGCAAGCAGCAACTGGCCGAGCTTATCCCGCCCGCCGATGGCCATGAGGGGATCGGCTCCGACACTGACGGCCCGGTCATCATCAGCGACTTCTCCGACCACACCCGCGCCTTCGTCAAGGTGCAGGAGGGCTGTGATGCCCGCTGCGCCTACTGCATCATCCCCGCCGCGAGGGGAGCCTCCCGCTCAGTGCCCACGGACGCAGTGCTGGCCCAGTGCCTGGCGCTGACGCAGGCCGGATATCCCGAGATCATCCTGATCGGCACCCACCTCGGGCGCTATGGCCTCGGCCTTGATGAGGATATTGACCTGGCACGCCTCATCGAGCTGATTGGTCGGACCGCCGTGCCGCGGCTGCGGATATCCTCGATCGAGCCCCGCGAAGTCACCGACGAGATCATCGGGATGGTCGCCCGCGGGGGCCGCGCGCGCTCCGATCCGGCAGCAGGCAAGCTCTGCAGGCACCTGCACATCCCGCTCCAGAGCGGCTGCGACAGTGTGCTCCGGCGGATGGGCAGGCCCTACGAGACGGCTTTCTACCGCGACCTGATCCTGCGCGTCAAGCAGGCCGCGCCCGATACCTGCATCGGCGCGGATGTGATAGTCGGTTTCCCGGGCGAGACCGACGCGGAGTTCGAAGCCACCCGGTCCTTCATCTCCGAGCTGCCACTGTCGTATCTGCATGTATTCACCTACTCGGAGCGGCAGGGGACGCCGGCCGCGGCGATGCCGAACCCGGTCGATTACGAGCTGCGCAAGGCCCGCAACCACGTCCTGCGCGATATGTCCGAGCACAAACGCGCGGAGTTCGCCGCCTCGATGGTCGGCAAACACCTCGAGGTGGTATTGCAGTCGCCGCAGGGCAACGAACTCGTGCGTGGAATAAGTGACAACTATCTCGAGGTTGATGTCGCCGACGCCGGTGAACCGACCGGGCGCCTGGTCGATGTCGTCGTAACTCACGCAGACAACGGACGTCTTCAAGCGCGCCCGAGCTGACGGGAGCGGACCAAACCGAACAGGAGTGAACCTCAATGGCGAAACTGGCAATCAACGGCGGCGAGAAGGTCCGCACCAAACCGTGGCCCAAATGGCCGATCTGGGATGAGTGCGAGATCAATGCCGTGACTGACGTCATCAAGAGCGGGCAATGGGGCCGGCTGGCCGAGGACTCCCGCTGCAAGCAGTTCGAGGAGGCCTTCGCCGCCTACCAGGACGCGAAGTACGGAATCGCCGTGACCAACGGCACTGTGGCGCTTGAGATCGCCCTGCGCGCGGCCGGTGTCGACGTCGGTGACGAGGTGATCGTGCCCTCCTACACCTTCGTCGCCAGCGCCACCTGCGTGCTTGCCAACAAGGCGGTGCCGGTGTTTGTGGATATCGACTTCGAGACCCAGAACCTGTACCCGGAGGTCGTCGAGGCCGCCATCACGCCACGCACCAGGGCCATCGTGCCGGTGCATTTCGCCGGGCGCGCATGCGACATGGAGCGCCTCCTGGCCATCGCCAGAAAGCACAACCTCGCCGTCGTCGAGGATGCCTGCCACTCCTGGGGCGCGATGTGGAATGACCGCAAGCTCGGCGCGGTGGGTGACTGCGGCGGCGTGAGCTTCCAGGCCTCCAAGCACATCACCGCCGGTGAGGGCGGCATAATCCTGACCAACGACGATGAGGTAGCCGCTCAGGCTTTCTCCCTTCACCATATCGGCCGCATCCCCAATCGGCCCTTCTACGAGCACCACAACGCCGGCTGGAATGCGCGGATGAACGAACTCACCGCGGCGGTGCTCATGTGCCAGTTCGGCAGGCTGGATGCACAGACGCAGAGGCGGCATGAGAACGGCCTCTACCTGGATGAGAAGCTCGGCGCCATCGACGGCATCAGCCCCCTGCGGCGCGACCCCTGGATGACGCGCATCTCGCGGCACGTGTACGCGGTCAACTACGACGAAGAGGTCGTGGGCGTGCCACGAGCGCGCTTCATGGAGGCCGTCACTGCCGAGGGTGTCGGCGTCAGCGGCGGGTACCCGCACCCGCTGTACAAGAACCCACTGTTTTCCGAGAAGCGCTTCGGTAAGATCGCCGAGATGGTCGAGTTCCCCGACTACGCCGCCATGCACCATCCGAACTGTGAGAGGATCTGCCAGACGCAGGTCTGGGTCGCCCACACGGCGCTGCTGGCGGAGCAGTCGGAGATGGATGACATCATCAACGCCTTCGCCAAGGTCGTCGAGAACGTGGATGAGCTGAGGTAAGAGCGCGCGGGCGGTCCGGCCTCACCCCCGGCCCCTCTCCGTGCCCGGAGAGGGGTGAACGTGAAAACCGTAGGAATACCATGTATCGCATCATCGCACCGCATATCAGTCCATCAACTCTCATCTCCGGCCTGCAGGCTCGCATGCGAGACCCGGAGACAGGGTGAGGCCGTAATGACATCACATGCACCATGGCTCATCGCAGTCCTCGTCCCGATTGCGGCGCTGGGTGCGCTCATCCCGGCAAACTGCCAGGAGCGCAGGCTCTACCGGCAGAGCGCAGAGCATCCTCGCCTGCTGTGCACCGCAGCCGAGCTTGAGCAGGTTCGCGCGCGCCTGGGCGAGGGCGTCGAGGCCATCGCCTACCGGCGCATGCTCGAGAAGTGCGATCAGTATCTCGACCCCGCCTCCCCCCACTACGTCAACTGGCCCGAGCGGGTGAACATCATCTCCCACCAGGGTGGGGAGGTGAACATCTGGGAGACCCGCCCCGGCGCGTGGATGCTCACCAAGCGCTATGAGGAACTGGCATGGGCGGGGGTACTCTCCGGCGAGCAGAAGTACATCGAGGGCGCAAAGAACATCGTGCTCACCATCATCCGCGAGCGCGTCATCGACCGCATCGGCGGCACCAACTACGGCACGCCCTACAAGGGCTGGCTGGCCCAGCCGCTCGATGCCGGCCACTCGAGCCTCTCCCTGGCGATCTTCTACGACCTGCTCTACAACGACCTGACCGAGCAGGAGCGCAAAGAGGTCCGCGACTACATCATCGACACCTACTTCGCCTACCTCTACCCGTACATGCAGGGGATCAAGGATCGCGATGACTACCCGGCCATACTGGGGCACAACTTCGCCCTCATCGGCAATGCGGCCGGTGGCCTCATGGCCCTGGCCATCTACGGGGAGACAGATCGAGGCAGTGAGCTGGAAGATGCCTGGGTCGATCTCTTCTTCGAGGGTGTGGAGAAGTACCTGACGATCGGCTTCGGCGTCGACGGCGGCGCCATGGAGGGGCCCGGCTACACCAGCGCGTGCATCTACAATATGGCCCCGCTCATCGAGGCGATGCGCCGCGCGGGCGGACCGAACCTCTTCGAGCGCCCAGAACTGCAGAAGGCCGCCTATTACTACCTCTATGAACTCCGCCCAAACGCGGCGTATTTCAACAATGTCAACGACGCCTACTTCAGCGCGCACTGCTCGTTCTTCCCGCTCTTCGCCTCCGTACTCGACGACCCGGCGTTGACTTGGCTCTGGGAGGTCACCGACGGTACTCAGCGCGAGGGCAACACCATCTTCGGCGATAGCTACGACTCATGGAAGTCTGCGCTGCCCTACGTGATCCTCTGGCACGCGCTGGCGCCGGCCGCGGTGCATCCCGATGAGCTGGACCTTCCGCTCTCGCGGAGGTACTCGCGCCGCGGGATGGTCAGCATGCGCACGGGGTGGGACGCCGAAGGCTGCCTGCTCTCCTTCATCAGCGGCGGCAACCCGGACCGCGGACACTCGCAGATGGATGCGAACCACTTCGCCCTCTACTGCGGGGCCTCCATCCTGGCTTACGACTCAGGCTACGGCGCCCGCGACACCGACGACCACAACAGCCTTCTGTTTGATGGCAAGGGGCAGACGGTCTACTGTCGCGAGGGGCGTATCGACGAGTATCACGACGACGGCGCCGCCTGCTATGCGCGTGGTCGCGCGGGTGACCTGTATGGGAACGAGGCGCTGAAGAAGCTCGACCGGCACGTCTACTTCATCCGCGGCGAGGCCGGCCCGTACGCGGTCATCTATGATGAGGTCGAGGCCGACGGGGCCGAGCACACCTATACATGGACGCTGAACGTCACCAACCCAAATGCCATCAATCTCGACAGTGAGCGGCCGACCATCGTTGACGAGGCCAACGGTTGGCAGCTCGACATCGATCTGTTCGCCGCCGCGCAGCCCGCGTTCACCCAGGACCTCAATGAAGTGCAGTCGAGCGCGGTGTCGAAGGTCCAGACCCACCCGCGCCTGCGTGCGGAGGTTACCACCAACGCTGCGCCGGAGATACTGGCCGTGCTCTGGCCGCACCGAGCCGGAGCGGATCGACCACAGGTGACCCGTATCAACTCGCATGCGGTCCGCGTGGAGTTCCCGGGCTACACCGACATCATCGCCTTCGGCCCGGCGCAGTCCGATGGGGTAACGCTGGACGGGCGAGGGTTCAGGCGGCTGGCGAAGGAGTAGGGGCTGACCCGGGGACTGGCACCCAGCCGGCCCTTCCGTCTCGAATGAAGGCACGCCGACTGCACCCGGATGGGTCCCTGTCCCCAGTTCAGGGGCGTCTCCTGCCGAATCGGGGACAGCGACCTGCCTGGGCGCGGGGCAAAGGTCGAGACCGGGTGAGGTGGCCAGGCAGGTGGCAGTCCCCGGGGACTGGCACCCGTCCGGCCCTTCCGTCTCGAATGGAGTCACGCCGACTGCACCCGGATGGGTCCCTGTCCCCGAGTCCGATGGAGGATATGCAATGATCCAGGCACTGACTGACACACCGGTCGAGTTTGACATAGAGGCGCTCATGGGGCGCGTCCATGTGCAGCCGGCCACGGCCGACGCCAAGACCTTCGCGCGGCTCGTGGACATGGCAAGCGAGGTGGCGCGGCCCAAGGCCCTGCTCGCGGAGTCCTTCGTCGAAGCCAGGGGCGAGGACACGATCTGCATCGACGGCGTCACCTTCACCAGCCGGATGCTGAGGGCGAATCTCGACCAGGTGGAGCGCGTATTCCCGTACGTCGCGACCTGTGGGCACGAGATGGACGCGGTCAGCCTGCCCAGGGACGAGTTCCTGGCCGAGTTCTGGTGGGATACCATCAAGGCCGCCGCGCTCACAGCCGCAACGAAGCACCTGCAGGAGTACCTCCAGCAGCGCTTCCTGCTCGGCAAGAGCGCCAGCATGAACCCGGGCTCGGGCGACGTGGATGTCTGGCCGATCGAGCAGCAGCAGGAGTTGTTCGGGCTGTTGGGCGATGTGAAGAGCCTGATCGGCGTCGAGCTGACGCCATCGTTTCTGATGGTGCCGAACAAGAGCATATCGGGAATCCGGTTCGCCACGGAGAAGGACTTCCGCAGTTGCCAGGTGTGCCGGCGAGAGAACTGCTCCGGTCGCGCTGCGCCGTTCGACGAGGCCCTGTGGGAGTCAATCCGGCACTCGCCATAGGCGTTCCCCCGCGCAACAGGGAAGGTGATACGCACATGCGACTGGTCATCCGCGTAGAAGACATCAAGGGGCGCTGCCCGGTCTACCAGGTCGGCGACCAGATCGTGCTGGATAGCGGCTATCGTCTCAACCTGCAGGAGACCACCGCGGCCTGTATGCACTCGCTGGCCTCGGTACTCCCCTACCATATTGCGCTGGCGAAGGGCGTCAGGCCGGACCAGATGGGCCTTGCCCACAGGGAGAAGGATGACGGCAGGGCCTACGTCCAGTGCCTCGATCCATGCGAATTCACCGGCGGCGGCACCGTGACGTTCAGCATCGAGAGGGAAGAAGACTGAGGCCGCGGAAGCACACTGACGCGCCCATGGACTAACGGTAGGCGGGAGGATGCCCCATGACAGGCCGCGACATCGCCCTGGCAACGCTGCATCGCGAACGTGTCCCCTATCCATGCTATACCCAGGGCTTCATCACCGGGTCGGCATACTACACGAAGGTGACCGGACGCGACTACTGGTCAGACCCCGAGGGCTGCTTCGTCGAGATGGTCCGCCGCGTCGGGGCCAATCTCATCATCCAGTGGTACTACCCCACCGAGCGGCAGCGGCGGCTCGAGTGCCGCGAGACGATGGACCAGCCGCACGAGCATGTCGCCGCGGGCTTTCAGACGCCGGAGGACGTGCTGCGGCTGATCGACGAATTGCCCGACGATGAGGCCGTCACCAGCGAGTTCGACCACGAGGTCGCCGCACAGGCCTATGTAGCGCGAGTCAAGGGGCACCAGGACCTCCTGGGCGACGACGCGCTGGTCATCGACAGCTTCGGCCAAGCCGACTTCATGGGGCCCTACAGTAGTTGGGGCTATGAGAACTACCTCACCGCCGCCGCCATGGACCCGCGGGCCATGCGACGCTACTACCACCACACGGCGCTGCGCGGGCGTCTGCTCAATGAGGCCATCGTGCTCGCCGTCGAGAAGTACGGTCTTCCCCCATTCGCCTACACCGGCCAGGACATCTGCGGGGCCAACGGTCCCCTGATGTCACCGACAATGCTCCGCGAGATCTACTTCCCGGAGCTGAAATGGTGCCTGGAGCCCCTGGTGGAGAACAACGTCCACATCATCTGGCACTGTGACGGCAACATCATGCCGATTCTCGATGACCTCATGGACCTCGGCATCAGCGGCCTGCAGGGCTTCGAGGAGGAGCATGGGGTCGACTACGCCCGGATGTGCGCGCTCCGGGACAGGCACAATCGGCCGATCATCATCCTCGGCTGCGTTTCGGTGACGAGCACGCTGCCCTGGGGCACGGTGGATGATGTGAAGGCCTCCGTCGAGCGCTCCTTCACGCTCGCCGGGCCGGGCCGCGGCCATGTGCTCTCCAGCACCAGCTCCACCCTCCCCGAGACCCCCCTCGAGAACATCGAGGCGATGTTCCAGCACACCCGCGAGTTCGGGCGGGAGTTTTTGGGAGAGTGAGGGGGAGGGCAGCAGCGCGACAGGGCGCAGTCCGCGCACGGCAGCGGCTGCGAGGTGCGATGATGAGTGGCCGGGATCAGTGGACCTCGGCCGCCAGGTCGCATGTGAACGGATTGAGCTTGAGCGACCCCGTGCAGCTCGGGCATGGCAGGATGGCGCCGATGGCGGACTCGCTCACCGCGAACCGATGGCCACAGAAGCCGCAGTCGGCGGTGAGGTGGCTCGCCCAGTGGCCGTCATCTTCTCCGCCGTCGGCAGGATCGCCGAAGAGCCACAGCCGGGTCGCGGTGGCGATCCGGGACTCGTGTGTCTCAGGGGGGCCGTCGAGCGTGCACATGGCGAGGTAGCTGTGCGCATACCCCGCCCAGATACGCCCCGATGGATGGGTGACGACATCCCACAGCTCCAGCGAGGACCACGCACCGGCGGCGCGCGTTGCGGCATCTTCCACGCGCGTCTCACGGTTGTGGGTGATTACACGCCAGGGGTACTCAGTGGCTCCCGCGGCAATGCTCCCCGCATCTCCACGGCCGGGCACCACATCGAGGGACTCTCCCGTGAGCGCGTCCCATACGCGCACCGTCTCGTCATGGGAGGTGGAGGCCACGCGGGTACCGTCCGGTGAGAACGCCAGGGCTTTGGGGGCTTTCGCGTGACCGGTGAGGCAGGCCGCCTCCGCCCCGGTGTCCGCGTCCCAGACACGGACGGTGTTGTCCGCCGAGCCCGATGCGATGCGGCAGCCGTCGGGAGAGAAGCATACGCACCACACATCGGCCTGGTGACCATTGAGACACGCGATCTCGTGGCCCTGTCGCGCATCCCACACACGGGCCGTCCTGTCGCTTGACGCCGACACGACACGGCTCCCGTCGGGCGAGAAGCACACCTGCCAGACGCTGCCGCCATGCCCGCAGAAGCGGACTCGCTCGGTGCCGGAGTGGGGTTCCCACACTCGAGCACTGTGGTCGCTCGACGCCGACACGATACGTGCGCCGTCAGGAGAAAATGCCGCGTCCTGTACCCAGTCGTCATGACCGGTCAGGCAGGCCAGCTCGGCGTGCGTGGCCGCGTCCCACACACGCACGGTTCTGTCCCATGCCGCGGATAGAATGCGTGATCCGTCGGGAGAGAAGCGGACCCGCTTGACAGTGCTCGTGTGCCCGGTCAAGCAGGCCGCCTCCTCGCCCGTCTGTGGGTTCCACAGGCGAACAGTCCGATCCCCCGCACCCGATGCAAGGCGTCTCCCGTCAGGGGAGAACGCCAGCGTCCAGATCAGGCCATCGTGCCCCTGCAGAGCCCCCGGTTCGTCTGTGGCGTAGGCGTCCCACACCCGGACCGTCCAATCGTCTGAGCCCGAGACAAGGCAGGCGCCGTCGGGCGAGAACGATACGCTGTTGACGTTCCCACCATGACCCTTCAGCACAGCCACCTCATCACCGGTGTGTGCGTCGAACTGGCGAACTGTGTCGTCCCACGATGCGGACGCGATGCGGGCCCCATCCGGCGAGTAGGCCACGCTCGTGACGGCGTTCGTGTGGCGCACAATGCGCAGGAGGTCCGCGCCCGTGCCTGCGTCCCACACACGCACGGTGCCGTCCTCGCCGCCGGACACGACGCGAGCGCCGTCGGGCGAGAAGGCCACGCCGGTGACGCCACGCTGGTGGCCCTTGAGGCAAGCAACCTCACGACCTGAGGTGAGGTCCCACAGGCGAACCATGTAGTCTCCGCCGGACGCAAGGCGAGTCCCGTCAGGCGAGAAGGCCACCGCTTCGACGTAGCTGCGGTGCCCCATCAGCCGCGCGGTCTCGGTACCCGTGTCTGCGTCCCATAGACGGATCGTGTTGGCGGCCCCCGAGGCGATACAGAGCCCGTCGGGAGAGAAGGCGGTGCTGCAGACCCTGTTTTCATGACCGACCATACATGCGACCTGGGTACCTGTCTGCACATCCCACACACGGAGAGTCTCGTCGCGTCCCCCTGAGGCAATGCGCGAGCCGTCCGGCGAAAACGCGACGGTGTCGACGGTGTGCTCATGGCCACGAAGGCACGCGAGCTCGTTGCCAGAGCGTGCATCCCACACACGGACCGTCATGTCACCGGACGCGGAGGCGATGCGCGCCCCGTCGGGGGAGAAGCACACGCTGCTGACGCTACCCTCATGGCCCGTGAGATGGGCGAGCTGCGGGCTGTCGAGCGGATGAGAAGGCGGGCGGAGAGAGCGCAGTCGGGGGCGCTGCGGGCCCTGCGCTTCGGCCTGCATCCGCCACCGTTCGAGCAGGGAACACAAGCGCGGCTCGGGCCGCTCCCACGGCGCGCCGAGTGGGCCCCAGCCGCCGACGGGTGAGATGTAGTGGCGCTCGGCCTGGGGGCAGTCACACCACCAGGCGCGATCCCACAGGGACTGCAAGAGCGCGTCCGGGTGCCGGGCGAGGAACTGCGTGTCCGCACGCAGCGCCTGGCTCAGCAGCCGAGCGATTCGTGCGCCGGGGCGGGCCGGGGGAAGGGCTTCGGTGGCGCGGGAGAAGTCGCTCACGAGGTCGAAGAACATCCCTCCCTCCGCCTTGGCCTTGAGCGACGGCAGGTCGGTGAGTGTGGCCTCCAGCTCATCCCAGTCCTCCGCCATCGTCTGCTGCCAGGCGAGTTCGGCACCCCGCCGCAGATCGGCCACGCGTGCATGCGGATCGGCCCAGGGCTTGCGCGCGGCGAAGTACTCGCCCAGCTTGCGGTGCGCACGCAGGCGATGGGGGGCGTCGCCGAGGTAGCGCCGCTCGGCGGCCTCACCGACCTGACGGTGGTAGAAGGCCAGCAGCGATGTGTTGTCGGCGGATCGCTCCGTGAGGTAGTAGTCGAGGTCGAACCGCAACCTCGACCAGACGACGATCGGGAGGCTGTCGACCTCCGGGGAATCTGGTGAGCGCCGTGCGAAGTCTGCCATCACCTGCTCGTCGCGCGATAGCACCTGCAGCATCTCGTCCTCGGCCAGTCCGTTACGCGCGGCGGCAAGGTAGCCGAGCGCCCAATGCACGAGCACAGCACCGTGGTTGGCGGGCATCTCGATCCGCGCTAGCATGTCCTCAACGAGGCCCTCGACGGTGTCCCGTAGGCCGGCTAGGCCATCGCTGCCCGCCGGCAGCCCGTCAAAGGACCGCCAGCGACGGGCCTCCTCGAAGGCGAGCCGCAGGAATAGCGCGTGCCCCTCAGGGCAGGCGCTGAAGCGGTCGAGCAGGTGTGAGAGCTGTGCCGGGTCGAGCGTCCTCCGCGCCGCGCCCAGCCATGCGTGCAGGATACCGCTGCCTTCCTCGGCAGACAGCGCCGGCAACTCGATCAGTGCCTCGGCCGGCAATCTCTTCGCCGCGGCGCGATGGCACTCGCCGGCGGCGTCTTCGCGCTCCAGCACCGACACGATGATGCGCACCCCGGGTGGCAGCTCTGTCGGTAGCCATGCCAGCGAGTGCGCGTTGTCGGCCCCACTCAGTTGATCCAGCGCGTCGAGCACGATCACCAGGTTCCGGCCCTCAGGCACCATGCCGAGAAGCCGCTCGAAGGTCGCAACAAGCTGATGCGGATCGTCGGGGATGGCGTAGGGATCATCTGCCGCGACGGCATCGGGGCCAGTCTCGCGCGGTCTCGGCAAGTCGAGTTCGCGGGATATCTGCTCACAAAGGCCTCGGAGCAGCGAGTGCAAGCGTGTCGATGCAGGCGTGGCGCCGATCAGGCGCGATATGACCGTGGCTTCTTCCGGCAGTTCCCCGAGCACTCTGGCCATCAGCGCCGACTTGCCAGACCCGGACCGGCCGGTGATGACGAGCGGATGCCGCGCGGCCCCGGTCGCGTAGTCGAGTACCCGCGCGATGGTCTCGCGGCGTCCCACGAAGTGTCCGCCGCGCTCCGCGGCGAACTCGGCATGGGCCTGCACCTCGCGATCGACCTCGTCGACGGCGCCAAGCTTCGCGAGTTCCTCAGCAATTGCCAGGGAGAGATCGGCGCGGACGCGGGCGCAGAAGGGCGCCAGGTGCTCCTCCGACGGCGTGTTCTGCTCCCATCGCGCGTCGATACCGTGGATGTGGCCGTCAGGGAGGTGGTCGCGCAAGCGCGCCTGCAGTTGGCCCAGCCGATCTGCAGTCTCGGCGTCCCGGCGGCCGTCAGGGCCGATGTCGACGTAGCTGGCGGCGGTCTGGTCATCGGGCAGACCGTGGATTGTGCGGAAGTAGCCGAAGGCGTGATCACCCTCGGCTCCCAGGGCCCCGGCGATGATCTCCTGCTCGGTGGCGGAGCGTTCGTACTTCACCAGCGCGTCATCGGGGAGGCCGCACGCTCGCGCGCCGGCCAGCAGTGTGGCGCGCAGTCGCTGCTCGATATGCGCCCACTCGTCGTGTCGCACTCCCTCTCGCGAGTGGAGGCAGTACTCGGGGCGAACCGAGTTGGTGTCCAGCGCGTACCAGTCTCGGATGAGAGAGCACTCGCCGGGATCGACGGTATGGCCGAGCACAGCGTCGAGTTCCACCTGCGGGACGCGCGCGGGTACCGGTCGCCAGCCATATCGGTCGCCGAGCAGGACGACGAAGTTGGGCCGGGGCGTCACCTGCTGACAGCGGCGGATCTCCTCGAGGCAGATGTCCATTGCGCGCTGATCGCGCCCGGCCTGTTCGCTGACGCCCCACCGGAGGTCGACGGCCTGAAAGCGTGCACCGTTCGCCTCACACAGCTCCCGCAGGTCTGGCCAGACGTCTTTCTGGAGCGCGTTGCGTTCGGCGACGAAGTCCTGGAACGTCGAGCTGACGAACACGCGGAACGTGATGCTCGCGCCGGCCTGGCGCGACACGCTGGCGGCTGCACCCATTGCGGGTCACTTCCTGATGGTTGACGTGCTCGGTACGACGAGACGGGCTGCAGCCTCTGGCGGCTCCGTCGGGCCTCAGGCGGAATCGGCGACAGCGACCCGTCTCGATGCAAGCCGCTTGACCCCGCAGGATGGCAGAGCACGACGTCCGCCTCCGCACTGAACTGCGGGGCTACGGCGGGACCCTTCGGGGTCGCAGCCCCCGCACGGGGCTGTGCCCCGTGTTCTACTCCGCTACCAGCAGGTAGACTCGCCCGCGCAACTCATCGAGCGTCACGGTGAAGGCGCCATCCTCGGCAGTCATGGGCGTGCGGCCCGCAGGTGTCAGCTCGCCGATCAGTCGGAATCCGGGCGGAAGGGTGACGGTGGTTCGGACCTCGCCCNNCATCAACAGCGCCTGTTTGCCCGCATTGATGCCACTGAGGCGGACCGTCCCGATGTCCGCGGTTGCAGCCGGGCCGAGTGTGCTCTGGGCAGTCGCGCCTGCCGGCCCGAAGAGCGGACTGCCATCGATAATCATCTGCTCGACGGGCTTGAGCATCGCCACGACCTGTGAGACCGCGCGCATGTCGGCGCCGTCGAAGCCCGCGCTGGTGTAGTAGGCCGCGCCCCGCGCACCGTTGAGCAGGGCCTCCAGCAGTATGCACCGGAG
>DPJP01000156.1:0-3548 GCA_003542955.1 Armatimonadota bacterium | reverse complement strand
AGGTCGCCCGGCTGCAGCCACGGGATGATGTCGCTGCGGGTGAGCAGCTCCCGGTTGCGGTGGATTGCGTCACCGATGCCGGCCGGCCGGAAGCCATATAGCGAGGGCATCGCGAACTGGTGCAACTCCGGGTAGAGCGTCTTCCAGTCCCAGACATCGTGGTAGATACGCTCCGGCAGCACGCCGTAGGCGCCCGCCTGGAACTGAGCATCCGGGGCGATCTCGCGGATGCGGTCATCGACCGCTCGATAGAACTCCGCGCCCTGGTTTGAGATGAACTCATCCCACGTGCCGACGAAGCCCTGGGAGTCCGCGGAGCAGCGCGAGCAACTCTGCGCCTCGTCGTTGCCCTTGCGGCTGCCCCCGTACCAGCCGGTGAAGACCTCGCAGTCGTAGAAGAACCACTCGGCTTTCGTCCAGGAGTAACGCTGGGCGACGAGTTCGATCTCCTGCTGCCACAACTCGCCCCTGTATGACGGGCAGAGCCAGTTGGCAGGGCCTGCAGGGAGTTGGCAGGCGACCTCCGGGTTGTCCTTGATCTGGCCTTGCACGGCGTGCAGCGGGCTTGAGTTGTTGACGATATCAAGGCCCATCGCGCGCGCCTGGCCGATCTGCGCGAACAGGGCCGCATCGTCGGGCTTTGCGTAGCGCGGGAAGATGGGCACTGCGTTGAACCCGCAGGCTTTGTAGCTCTCCAGGAAGTCAGGCCACTTGCTCCAGAACTGCTGGGCCATCCACGCCATCGAGATGTGGAGCTGCTCGAGGCGCTCCACCGGCTCGACATGGACCGCCTCGATGGTGTAGCTCTCCGGCTCCTGCATTCCGCCATCCCATCGGCATCCGAGGCGCACCGTGCCCGTCCAGCCGTCCTCGCGGTCGGTAGCGAAGAAGAGCGTGCCCCATTCAGTGATATACACGCCGCGTGTGGGCGCGATGCAGCGGGTGAAGGTGCCTGCATCATCATCGACGGTGGTCATCTCGAACTCATCCACGGTGCTGCCGCCGAAGCGCGTGTTGAGCAGCCAGCGGCGGAGCGTCACGCCCTCCGGCAGGTCGATGATGAGGTCGCAGGCCTTGCCGTTGGTCTCCTCCGGCCGATTGTCGTAGCCCTGCAGCGTCTGGAAGGACTGGATGGTTTCGCATGCGTAGATGCGCGACTTGCTGAAGTATGCGGTCACACCGCCGGAGGTGAACTGGTGGACGAGGCACTCGCCGGGGTAGACATCGCCCGGGGTCGCCTCGGCGGGCTGGTGGTCGCCGCGGAAGACCCACATCTCGTCGGAGGCGATGAAGGAGGTCTGTCCGTGGATGACGATGCCGACATAGCGGCCTGCCGCGCGCAGCTCCCGGAAGCGCAGCGGGTGGGTGTAGGCAACGCCCTCCTCAGGCGGCACGCCGAATGCCTGCAGGTCGGCATCGCTCAGGCGGTCGAAGGCGGCCACCTGCCGCCACCGGGTCGCATCATCGCTGACGAGCACAATCACCTGGTTGGGGAACTTGAGCCCGCCCTGCTCCGCCCCACCCAGCAGCCTGATGCCGATCTCCTTGATCGGCTCGACCTGCCCGAGGTCGAGCTGGATGTTGATATTGGGGTTGTCAGACCACGCGACGGCGGTGGCATCGAACCAGATGCGGTCATCGTTGCGGGAGGTGAGCCTGCCGTCGGTGAGGTCCTGCAGATCGGTCGCGTTGGTGGTGAGCCGGTACGAGGGCACGGAGGAGTAGAGGTACGGCTTGCCGAGGGCGAGGTTGATCTCGGCATCATCGAGGTCGAAGGGCCGCCCCTGCTGGTCCTGGGCCACGGACGGGGCGATGAGCAGAGTGATGAGCACGACCACTGAGATCGCGCGGGTCATGGTCCTCTCCTCCTGGTGTCTGCGCCTGCCTGCTATGCCTCCGGCTCGGGCTCGACGGCCTCGGTGATGTCGCCCTCGAGACGGGTGAACAGCTCATCCACGTTCTTCTGCTCATCGGAGTTCAGCTTGTTGATGTAGCCCTCGATGTAGAAGATGCCGAAGATCACGATCAGTTCCGCGCCGGTGTAGATCGTCCAGTGACGGTTGGCGGCGAACTCGAAGCCGAGGGCGGGCAGACCGTACTTGACCGCAACAAATGTGATGAAGCCGCCGGCCCATGCCGCCATCGCGCCGCGCCATGTGGTGCGTCGATTCAGCATGCCAAACAGCAGCGGCACCGATACCGGAGCCAGAATGGCCGCATACCAGGTCACCATCACATCGAAGGCACTGCCCATCCTGGGGGCGAGCAACCCCGTAGCAATGGTGATGATGCCGAGCGTGAGCGTGGCCAACAGCCCGACCTTGAACAGCGTCTTCTCCGATGCCCGCGGGTTGAGGGTCTTTCCGTAGATGTCCTTGGTGAAGACCGCCGCAAGGGCATTCAGGTCGCCGTCGACCATCGACATTGTGGCAGCGAACATGGCGGCCACGAACAGCCCCAGCAGGCCCGGTGCAATGGCAGGGAAGTACTGCTTCGCCATCACCGCGTATGCTTTCTGCGTCTCGTCGCCCGTCAATTCCGGCGCCAGGCTGTGCGCCGCCCAGACGGGGATGTAGATGACTATCGGGTAGACGAGATACAGCGCCGCGGAGAGCAGCGCCGCCTTCTTTGCGTCATTGGGCTTGCCGATCGAGTAGAAGCGCTGAGCGAGACCCCACGTACCGCCGTTGTAGCTGAGTGTGATCACAACCAGGAACACCAGCAGGTACGGCAGGTCGTAGTCCGTGCTCAACAGGCTCCTGCTCTGAGGTGGCATGCTCGCCCACAGCCCGCTCAGGCCGCCGATATGGCTGAGCACCACGACCGCCAGCGCCACCGTCGCGGCGAGTTGCACGAAGAACTGGCTGAAGTCGGTGATCATCTCCGCCCACAGGCCGCCGACGAGCACGTACAGGATGGCCACGACGCCGCAGACGACAATGGTGGCCTCGAGCGGGAACCCACAGACAACACCGATAATGACAGCCAGGGAGTACAGCTTCAGGCCCTCGTCGACGAACTTGACGGCGATGCCGCTCCAGGCGATAGCCTGGTGGACGAGGGGATTGAAGCGCTTCTCGAGGTACTCGACAGGACTGATGACCTTGAGCTTCACCCACCTGGGCGCCCAGATAAACGCCCCGGCCGTCATCGCCAGGAAGCACGGGATGGCAAACAGCGTCCAGATGTTGATGCCGACGTTGTAGGCGACCTTGGCGTAGCCGACAAAGGCGAAGGCGCTGTAGCCGGAGATATGGTGTGAGACGGCCGCCAGCCACCACGGGATCCTGTGGCCGCCGGCGAAATAGTCATCAAGAGTCTTGATGCGGCCCTTGACGATGAAGCCGACGGCGGCGACAAACGCGAGGTACACGGCGATTACGACCCAGTCGATCGAGGTCATGGCGCTCTGGACAACATCGGGTGTCCCGGGCATGCTCGCAGCCGTCCTTTCCGGGTTGGGTTGGGCGGCACTTCGCCGTGAGAGGGCGGGAGACCTTGTGGGGGGCGGGCAGCCGGGGACTGCCACCCATTGCGGCGACCCGCCA
>DPJP01000472.1:17034-17201 GCA_003542955.1 Armatimonadota bacterium | reverse complement strand
CCTGCCGATGATCGCCTCCTTGGGGAGGCCAAGCACCGCGTCGGCGAAGGCTGCGTTGCAGCCCATGAAGATCCCCGCGGCGCTCTTGAAGAAGACCGGGTTCGGGATGCGGTCGAGCAGTGTGCGGACGAACTCGAGATGCGTCGCCAGCGCCGCCTCCGCCTGCG
>DPJP01000472.1:166-16962 GCA_003542955.1 Armatimonadota bacterium | reverse complement strand
GGGTGAAGACGGCAACGCCCACTACGGCCCCCTCGGCATTCTTGACCGGGTACAGGCTTGCGTCGAACCAGTTGTCACCCCATTGGTCGGTGAAGCGGACCGGCTTTCCGCCGGCGATGACTGCCTCGACGTGCTCTCTGCACCTGCCGCCCAGGGGCTCCGGCATGGCGTCGTAGATCGGGCGGGCGAGCGCCTGCTCGGGGGAGACGCCGTCGGCGGCTGCGAGNNGCGAGCCTGGTGTTGGCTGCCAGGATGCGGCCGTCGGGGTCGATCAGGCCGACCATTTCCGTGGTTGCGTTGAGCAGGGCGCGGAGTCGTTCCTCGGACTCGCGCAAGCGGGCCTCCGCCTGCGCACGCTCCGTCATGTCGCGAATCACGCCCTCTGCGCCGATCAGCTTGCCGTCTGCATCTCGCAGAATGCGCCCGGTCACTGAGACGGGGACTTGTCGGCCGTCCCCGTGGATGGCCGTCATCGGGAAGTCGGTCACCTCACCGTCTTCAGTGAGGCGCCCGCGGAGCGCGGCATCCTCCTCGGCATCGGCCCACAGCTCACTCATGCGGCGCCCGAACAGCTCTTCCTGGGCGCGGCCGAGTACGCGCTCGACCGAGGGGCTCGTCAGCACGACGACACCGTCGGCATCGGTGCGGTAGTAGACGTCGACAAGCCCGTCAAAGACGGAGCGGAAAAGCTCCTCGGATGCCATGAGGCCCAGCGCCGTCTGCTGCTGTCGGATGCCGGCGGCCAGGATGTTCGCGCCCGACTGGAGCGCTGCGAGTTCCGGCTCTGACCAGCCCGCGGCCTCGGTATGGCGCAGGCACTCGAGGACGCCCCACCAGTAATCATCCACCATCAGCGGCAGACGGGCGATGGTTCCGGCCCCGTCTGCGTCCACCGCCGGGTCGCACAAGGCCTCGCCCTCGGCGAGCACGCGCGCCTCCGCCGCCGGCACCACCACCTCCTCGGCCCCGGCCACGGCGTCGCCGTACCCGGGCCAGTGTGCCACGGGTGTGAGCGTGGCGGCGCTGTCGCCGGCCATGGTGTCCTGCGCGCGCTTCCGCAGGAGCCTGACACGTTGGGCCCCGGTGGCCTCCCCAAGCGCCTCGAGCACGCCCTCGGCGGCCTCCTCCCACCGCCCTCCCGTCAGCAGTTCCTCACTCGTCCGGGCGACGGCGCGCACGATCGCGTCGCGGCGCTCGACGGCTCCGGCATAGAGGCGCGTCTGCGTCAGGTCACGGGCGATCCCGCCGATGCCGCGGACCTGGTCGGAGGCATCCCTGAGCGGGAATCGGGCCACGTGCACGAACAGCTCGCCGCCCGCTCCTGGCAGCCGCATCTGGTGGTTGACACTTTCTCCCGCCATGACGCGTCGGTCGAGTTCGGCTATCTCCCCGGCGATCTCCGGCCCGAATACCTCGGCCGCGTCTCTGCCGATGATCTCCTCCGGCGACAGACCCGTGAGACGGCCCATCGCGGCGTTGGCGTGGCTGAACTGGCCGTCGAGACCGATGATGAAGACACCGTCCTCGGCTGCCTCGAGCACCGAGTGGAACGGCTCGCTCTCGGGCTGGATGCCGCCGGGCTCTTCGACCTCCGTGGTATCGCGCAGGGAGCCCTCCGCGCCGGAAGCGGCCCCCTGCTCGTCATGAAGCACGCGGATGTCCATGGCCGCTATGAACTCAGAGCCGTCGGCGCGCTTCAGCGTGACCTCGTAGTCGACCAGGGCCTGCTCGCGCGAGAGCGCATCGGCCAGCTCCCTGAATGCCGCGGTGTCGACAAAGCACCGGGCCATTGGCTCCCCGATCAGCTCATCGGGCTCATAGCCGAGTACCGGCCGGGCCGAGGGGCTGACCATCGTCAGGCGACCGTCGACATCAACGCCAAAGTCGACGCTTCGGGGCCGCTCTGCCACCGCCGGGGGCGTCTCGCCGCGGGGCAGCGCGATCTCGGCTTCGTCCCGCTCGGCGGGGGTATCGACAAGCACGACCATGCCGGTCACGCGCCCCTCCTCGACCAGCGGCGCCCCGCGGACCTCGAGAGTTGCCGCGCCCGAATCGAGAACGACCTGCTCGCGGAGAGATATCTCCCGTGCCGTCTCTGCATCCCCCAGCATTGTGAGAGCCCAGTTGCCCCAGACGTGTTCGGGGACGAACGGGAGGACGTCCGGGATGGGCTCGTCGACTGGTTCGCGGGCGGCGCCGACGAGTTCAATCAGTTTGCGGAATGTGTGGTTGCACAGTGTCACGCGGAGATCGGGGCCGACGACGCACACGGCCTCGCCCAGCGCGTCGAGAGTGGCTCGATAGCGCTGCTCGGAGGCGGCCAGGGCCTCCTCGGCCTGCTTGCGGGGGGTGATGTCGCGGCCCGTGCTTTCATACCCGATGACATCGCCGTTGGAGCTGCGCAATGGCCTGCTGGCTATCGAGAGCACCGCCCTGCTGCCATCCTTGCGGGCAACCTCGACCTCGTGATCGGTCACCTGCCCCCCGCCGTCGGCCGCAATGAGCGCACCCGTCACCTGCGGCGGTGCGGCAATGAGTTCGGAGTAGCGCCGTCCCACGAGTTCCTCAGGTGAGTAGCCGAGCACCCGCCTGACGGATGGGCTGACGGCGGTGATGACGTCGTCGACATCCACGCGGCAGTAGAGGTCGTGGCCCTCATCGAAGACGGCCCGGAAGCGCTCATCACTCTCTCGCAGGGCCTGCTCGGCGTCGGCGCGATCCATGATCTCGGCCTGCAGCACCTCGGTGGTGAACTGCAGCTCGATAGCGCGCTCCGTCGCCTGCTGCTCGAGCCACTCCTGCCTTCGCCAGGCGGTGTGGAGTGCCAATAGCACCGTCAGAACCATGGAGAGACCGAACACCCAGATGAGCCCGCGTGCGGCGGTTGGCGGGCCGGGAGGCGCCTTGCGCCACCCCAGCGCCACGTGCCACACGCCGGCGCCGGTCTCGATAGGAGCGACATCGTGCCCGGCGGCGAAGCGGCGTGGTCCGATGATTGTGTTGCCCTCTCCATCAGCCAGACCGAGTTCGAACGCCGAAGTCGCCGAGACCGGGTAGGCCTCGTGGGCGATCTGAGTGAGGTCGAAGACCCCCGCGGCCAGGCCGATGACGCGGTCGTTGGCAAGGACCGGCAGGATGATGGCGAGGTCGACCTTGCCTCCACCGTAGGGGGAGACGGCATAGTCAATGACTGTGGCGCGGAGCGCTATGGCCTTCTCGGCCCACGGACCAACACCCTTGTCCTTGAGGATGCTGGTGCCGGCCGTCAGTGGGCCTGATACGGTGGATGGCGAGTGGGCTGCGACGACACCGTCTGCCCTGGTGTAGAGCAGTACCCTTGTGGCGGGGTCGGCCTTCTCGAGAGGAGCCGCAATCGAGCCGAACGAGCGGGCCTCGGTCGAAGAGCCCGCGGCGACGTATGCGCGGATGGCTTCGACGGTATACTGCCGGCGGATCAGAGCCTGGGCCATGCGGGCACGCGTCAGGACGCTCTCCGCCTGCAGCGTTCTGGCCGAGGCATCACGCCAGTGGGCCACCAGCAACTGGTCCGCGCCGAGCAGAGCGGCGAGACCGGCTACGGCGACGGCGGTCACCAGAATCCTCTTCATGCTTTCCTCACCAGCGCAGGCGGACGAGGCGCGCATCCTGCTGCCTGCCGCCGCCACGCAGGGTAGCCACCCGAGCGACTCCGCCGCCCAACCCTTGCGCCGCCATTCCCGCCCCCGGAACGGAGGCATACACAAACGGCCCCCCGGCTGCGGTCCTTCGCGGCGAGGGCGAACCGGTCGATCCACTGCCGACGGCCCGAGAACGCCCTGCCACTTCACCACAACCTGGAGACACCCAGTGCCGTGCTATCGTGATTGCGAGACCAGCGCTTCGCTACTGCGTGGGGTATTCTCCGGCACATCGCGAGCCTCCTTCATGCCCGAACAATCCTGAGAAACACGGTTGGCTGCGCATTGATTTGCGCGCGTGGTCTCGGGCGCCAGTACGNNGCGCCCGCCGGCAGGAGGCGCCATGCATGGCGTCGGCGAACCGGTTATCCGGGCAACCGTGCGCGCATGGTTGCCGGGAGTGTGTGTATCGCCGCGCGTCCGCAACCGAACCGGTGTCTCACCAGTCTGCCCGACAGGAGCCCTGACATGGTACGCCTGCTCACTGCCGTTCTGCTTGTCGCGCTCGCCCTGCCCGCATTGGCCCTTCCCATCGCCGAGGAGGGGAGACCCGCGCTGGTGATTGCAGTCCCCGACAAGCCCGCGGGTCCCGAGACCGAGGCAGCCTCGGAGTTGGCTACCTACCTGGGCAAGCTCACCGGCGGCGTCTTCGAGCAGGTCTCGGAGGGCAACCTGGCGGACAGGCCCGCCGTACTACTCGGTGCTACGGCGTCCGCCGCCGCGGCCGGTATCTCGGCCGAGCAGCTCGACCGTGACGGCTTCGTCATCAAGGTGGCGGATGGGAATCTCTACATCGTCGGGCATGATGCGACGGCCACGGAGCTGGGCGTCCACTTCTTCCTGCAGCGGTACTGCGGAGTCCGCTGGTACGCGCCGCTGGAGCTGGGGGAGCACGTTCCCTCGCGCCCGACTATCAGCGTGCCCGACGACCTCGAGGATATCCAGGAGCCCGACTGGAAGTCGCGGCTGTGGAGTTCTGCCGCCCGCATGGACCCGATGTGGGAGAAGCGCAACCTGTGCCGTGCCCGCTACATGTTCCATCACAACCTGCTCCACGCGCTGAAGCCCTCCGAGGTCTACGACCAGCACCCTGAGTGGTACGCGTTTGTCGACGGCAAGCGGATCGGCAAGCCCGCCGACGGGACGGAGGGCTGGCANNCAGCCGTGCTTCGCCAACGAGCAGATGGCGCGTTACGTGGCCGAAAAGATCGTCGCCTACTTCGATGCGAACCCCGCCGCAACCAGCTACTCCCTGGGCGTCAATGACGGCGCCGGCTACTGCCAGTGCGACGAGTGCCAGGCGCTCGACGACCCGGCCAAGCCGACCTTCCGGGATCGCCCCAACTACTCCAACCGCGTGTTCACCTTCATGAACCGGGTGGCGGAGATTACGGCTCAGAAGCACCCGGACAAGTTGCTGGGTTGCCTGGCCTACGGCAACTGCGAGGAAGTCCCGAGCTTCCCGGTGCACCCGAACATCATCCCGTACCTGACCAACGACCGCGCACAGTGGCGGGATGCGGGGTTCAAAGCGCAGGATCAGGACCTGCTGCGACGCTGGTCCGCGGCGGCGCGGCAACTCGGGGTCTATGACTACTACTACGGCTCGGGGTACGTGATCCCGCGCTTCTTCCCCTCCGTCAGCGCGGAGAGCATCAAGTTCTGCCACGATGTCGGGGTGCGGGCCTGGTATGCCGAGATATACTCGAACTGGGGGCTTGACGCCTGCAAGTGCTGGCTGGCGAGCCAACTGCTGTGGGATGTGGATCAGGACGCCGAGCAGCTTGTAGACGAGTACTACACCAACGTCTTCGGTGCGGCGAAAGCGCCGATGAAGAGGTACTGGGACCGCTGTGAGCAGATCTGGATGGAACAGAGTGGCGAGGCCGCCTGGTTCAAGGGCTTCTTCCGGATAGGGCAGCTTGATCTGTTCCCACCGGAGGTGTGCTCTGAGCTGCGCGGGTACCTGGATGAGGCGGCCGGGCTCGCCGATACCGACCTGGTGCGGCGGCGGGTGAAGCTGTACTCGGATGGTTTCCACTATACCGAACTCTACTCGACGCTGTACTGGGGCGACCTGCGCATGAAAGAGGCCTCGGTCACCAATGACCGTCAGGCCGGGGAACTCAAGCGCCTGCTGGCCGCCTACGCCCGCGCACAGGATGAGCTGCCCCGCTACTTCACGGAGGTCATTGACGCCGACCCCCTGCTCAAACCCGTCATCCCCTTTGGCCGCGCCCAGACGACCTTCGGCAGCGGGCTCCTGCTCTCCCTGACGAGGCTGGCCGACTACTACGAGAAGGCCGGGACGCCGCTGCAGGAGCCCTACCGGCTCGCGCCGGGCATCGTGCCGAGCAACCCGGTTGCGGGGATGTACGCGGGCTATATGCGGATGCGCGCGAACCCGGACGCGGCCGAGGAGAAGCTCGCCAATCCCGGTTTCGAGGACAAGGCCGCGGAGGTGGCGCCGGAGGGCCCCGAGTGGAGTTCGGAGGGCTGTCCGCCGGGATGGAGCAGTTGGGCCCGCAGTGGCACCAGAGCCGAACTGCGGTGGGTGGCATCGCCCGTGCGCTCCGGCAGTCGAGCCGTCATGCTCAAGGGCGCCCAGGTGGCGTGCTATCTCACGGATGTGCATGGGCAGCCGGGCGAGACCTTCCTGTGCACGGTCCACGTCCGCGGCAAGGTGAGCCGACCCGAGCGCGTGAGTCTGACGATCAAGTGGCGGACGGCCGAGGGCGCCTGGTTCGAGGAGGCGCCGACGCAGAGTGTGCCGCTGCCGCGGGCCGAGCTTGATGAGTGGACGCCGCTGGGGCTGATCTTCACGATGCCTCCGGGGGCGGGACGAGCGGTGATCATGCTGTCGGCGGAGGGTATGGAGCCCGACGAGGCAGTATGGTTCGACGNNTGAGGGCGGAGTAGGGGGGGCTCGCCCGCGGCACCGCCTACGGCTGCTGCGGCGCCATCCCCGGGACCCACTCCGCTGCCGGGATACCCGGCGGGGCAGTGAACGGCGCACCGGCGGCGGCATCGGCGGCCACCATGTCGGGTGTGAGCTGATAGTTCAGGATGCGCACTTCGTCTATGGCCCCCGCCAGCGGACGGTGCGATGCACTCAGGGTGAAATCGCGGAAGCGGGGCTCTGTGCGCTCCCACACGCCCTCCCGCGCGGCAACTTGTTGGCCATCCACATACAGCGCGATCCCGGAGCCGTTGTGCCACGTGGCGGCGATGTGATGCCAGCCCTCCGACAACTGCAGCGGATGCACGATGTAGCCGCTGCCCGGCCCGCCGGGGAGTGAGTGGTGATCGAGCCGCAGCATGCCCTGCCATATCCAGAGAGCTATGAAGTCGGGGTCATTGAATGCCCTGGGGGTGGTGCGGAAGAGCATCTGGTCCTTGTCGGCAGGTCCACGGTACCATAGTTCGATGGCGCCTGTGTTGATGTCGAGGTTGTTGCGCTGCTGGTAGGCAAGCTGGCCCCCCTCGCCGAAGATGACGGCGCTCCCGTACTTGCCATCGACGAAGCTCGATTCGCCGGTTACCGTCGCCCACGGGGCGCCGGCAGCGTAGTCGGCGTCCTTTCTGCCGTCGAAGTGCGCGAGGAAGGTCACTTGCGGCAACGCGGCCCGGAGTGGGACAAGCGCAACGTCGAGGTTGGCACACAGTCCGGCCACATACTCGCATGCGCGGGAGCGGTTGTGGAATTCGTCATCCCAGCCCAGCTGGTCGATGATGAAGCGCCCGGCCCCGTGTGGGAGGTCGAAGAGGGCCGCGGGGCTCGTGAGCGCATGCCCGCCGTCGACGTTCACAACATGCTCGACCATATCCGGCCGGGCTGCAGTGAAGTCGCTGTTGCTGACCGCCCAGAACATGCAGGCCTCACTCATCCCGGCGGTGAGTGGCCTGTGCAGCAGTGTCAGCGGGAGGTCGAAGATGTCGGCTAACTCAACTTCCCGGCCGAGCAGCTTGCCGGCAGCTTCGGCCGTCTCGGGCCGCACATGATGCAGCCAGACCGTGCCCCCTGCGGCAACGTAGTCGCGCAGCGCCTGCGCGTGAGCCAGCGCCTCGGGCATGGTCTCCGGCGTCGCCTCGATGAGCACGCACGCGTAGTCTACGAGCGGCGTCTGATCGAGTTTGCCTGCCAGCGCAACGGGGCCTGCGCCTGCGTCGGCCAGCAGCGCCTCCGTGCTGCTGTATGGTGGCGCGAGCAATCCGAGCGGTCGCGCCGTGCGCGGCTCGTACTCGCGCAGGTCATCGAGGAGATTGCGCCCGATCCTGTCGGTGACCGGGTTCGCGGGGGTGCTTGTCCAGATCGGCAGGCTCACGAGCCACGCGCGTCCCGCGCCAAGACGCAGTTCGGCCAGGGGGGAGAAGTCCAGGCCGACGCCGCCACTGACGACCGGCCTGCAGGCAACGCCGGCGGGTCGCCTCCATGCTGTGTGGGTCACGACATTGTCCTCGGGCCAGAACGAGAAGTCCGACTCAGTCAGGCCCGCCAGCAGCCGGCTGCCGGGCCAGGTGATGAAGAAGCGTGTGATGGCTCCCCATTCGAGGTCCGTACCCGCCGGCCGCCAGCGCGGTCCGCGCTCGGTCGCCAGGACGACCACCTGCCCGCCGCCCTCGACGAACTCCCGCAGAAGCTTGCTGTCATCGGCGGCAAGCTCCGCCTGCGGGCCGATGACCAGCGGCACGCGGAGTGCCGGGACATCCTGCATCGTCACGGACCGCACATCGGCCCCGAGGCGCTTCAGTGCGTTGAGGTGCGTCTCGCGCAGGCCGATCGCCGCCAGAGAGGCATTGTGCGTATCGGTCAAACGCGGGAAGACCCGGAAGCGGCTCTCGGCCGATGGCACCTGCCGACCGTCGGTGAACAGCTCCACCGCGAAGCGCCCGTCAGCCGTGCGCGCAAGGCCGCCCGGCAGGCGGACTGTGACAGTCTCCCTGCTGACTCCCGCCGGGGCGACGAGTTCCGTCCACTCGCCGCTCTCGACCGTCTTCTCGCCGATGAGCAGTCGCCAGCGCACCTGCAGTTGTCGTGGCTGCAACGTATCGTTGTAGGCCGAGACGGTCCGTTTGATCTCCTGCCCGGCGAAGTAGACGCTGCCACGTTCGCGGATGGCCACCTTGAGCTTCGTGAAGCCCTCCCTGACGGCCCTGTGCTGCGGACGGTCCTGTGTGATGCGCTCGAAGCGCGCGCCCTCGAGTGCCGTCCACGGGCAGATGGCCGAGACGCCGTAGTAGCGCATCCCCTCGATGCCCATCCCCCACAGCACCGCCTTGGCGCCACCATAGGTCATGCCCGGCCTGTAGACGTCCGGCCCGATACAGGCGGCGAACTGATCCCGTCCGCCGGGGAACCAGCCCCACTCGCCCATGTACAGCGGCTTCGCGCGGTCCCACTGCCAGCTCTTCGTGAAGTAGACATCCATCGCGCGACCCGGCCAGTAGGAGGCGTTGGGGTAGTAACTCCAGCGGTACTCATCGGCCGGGTAATGGTTGTTGTAGATATCGGCGGCGTCGTAGAAGGCCGGTCCGCTGCCCTCGTACATGATCAGCCGCGAGGGATCGGCCTGCTTGACGATCCGGCCGCATTCGACGTAGCCCTCATGCACCCGCGGGATCGACTCCTTGAGCATGATCTTCTCCTGCAGCAGGTAGCCGATCTCGTTCTCGATGCTGCGGATGACCAGGGAGGGGTTGTTCATCTCGCGTTGCGGCCACAGCGCGCAGAAGCGCTTGAAGTGGTCCATCGTCTCGGGGCGGTCCCAGTTGTACTTGCCCGGGATCGAACTCATGATGCCCTCCGCGACGAAGAGCAGGCCGATCTCGTCACACAGGTCCGTCAGCAGGCTGCTCCAGGGCTCTGTGTGCGCGCGGAAGATGTCGTGTCCGCTCTCTTTGACCGACTCAAAGAGCGTCCTGGTCTCCTGCCAGCGGTCTCGGATGCGCCCAGGCCAGCCCATCTGCACGCTGTTGGGCCAGCTGGAGGTCGCGAACAGGTGCATCGGCACATCGTTGAGCGTGAATGTGCCGCCCTCCGCCTGGAACTCCCGGAACCCGAAGCGGGTGTCGACCACATCGGTCTCGCTGCCGGCGATGCTCAGGCCGCTGTGGAGGCGGTACATGTGCGGGTCATGGGGCCACCACATGTGCGGGTCGGGCCAGGGGGCACTCACCTCGAACTCCGCTGTGCCCGCAGGGGGTACGCTCAGCACCGTCTCCGGCAGGCCGAGCGCACGGGTGTCACCGTCGAAGATGCCATTGCCGATCTGGCATTCGACGGCCGCCGCGCCGTCATTGTGCACACGTCCGCGAACAGCGATGCTCCGTTCGCGCGCAGAAGTGACCATGGCGATGTCGGAGAGCCACACATCGCCATGCCCGTACACCCAGACGCTCTCGATGATCCCGGCGGGCAGGACCTCGCCGCCGGATGGTTTGACCAGCGGCTTGCCCTCGATCGCCGACGCGGAATCGGGGGCGGTTGTCGCCAGATGGGCCTGCAACTCCGGCTGGGCCGATTCCACCCAGTCGAGCACCGCGACGAGCACCTCGTTGCGCCCATCTCTGTGTACGGCGTAGGTGATGTCGAAGCTGTAGGGCACGTATGCGTACTCGCTCTCGCCCACTTCGATGCCGTTGATCCACCAGCGGGCGCGCTGCTTGATATGGGTCGGGACCAGTCGCACGCGCGCACCGACATCCGGCGGCAGGTCGAAGGTGCGCCTGTACCAGCGCAGATGCGTGGGGAGCTTGCTCTCCTTGCGCGGGAGCAGCACCGTGCTCCAGCCGCCCTGCGGCGCGGTGAAATCGCCCCACTTCCCGTCGGCATACTGCCACTCACCGTCGAGGCAGACGGCCTTGCGCGGTCCGACCAGCGACCCGGCTGTCACGATGTACTCGCGGCCGACATGAGAAGCGCCCGCGTCGTCGAGTACCTGAGCATGTACGCGGAAGTACTTGCTCGGCCGCTCGATAGAGAACTCGATGGCCTGTTCGTGCTCCGCGTAGCCCTGCAGCCGCAGCGGCTCGTCGACGCCGCCGACGCGATTGCCGAAGTAGTCGCTCACCGCGACGCTGAGCCTGCCCGAGAAGGGGGCTGAGCGCCGGTTGGCAAGCTGCAGCGGGACGGTTCCAGTCCCGGGTTGCTGTTCGGTCGGCCCCGCGGCCTCGCCTACCGCGACTCGCACGACCGGCTCGTCGGCGGCATACAGTGGGATGTCCCGGATGCGAACCGCCTCGATGATCGCCTCCGTGGCATGCTCGGGGTGGCTGATCTCGATGACGCCCTCGGCGGGTGGCAACTCGTCCCAGGTGCCCTCGAGTTCGGCGACCTTGACGCCATCGACATAGAGAGCGATGCCGTCGCGGCAATCCCAGCGGGCAGCGATATGGTGTCGGCCGCGACCCGGCCACGGCGCGAGGATGTAGCCGTTGCCGCGCGGGAAGATCGCGTGGCAGTCGAAGCGCAGCATTGCGAAGGTCTCGCTGGGCGCCCAGTACCACAGGCGGATGAAGCCGGGCCTGTTCCACTCACCGGGGTGAGCCACCAGGTAGTGGGGTCGGGTGCGCTGCCGGGCCGTCCAGTTCTCATCAATCCACAACTCGAGCGTGCCGTGGTTGAGATCGATGTTGCCGGCGGCCTCATAGGAGAGCATCTCACCGGGGCCGAAGGAGGCGCCTTGCCCGGAGCGGCTTGGGGCGGGCTTGCCGGCCTGTGTCAATGGCGTCGCCTTGCCGACGGCCGATGCCTGTAGAGAGCCATCGGCGCCGGGCTTGACGAGGAGCAGCGTGTGGGGTGAGACGTGTGCGGGGTGGGGCAGGGCCATGTCCAGTTGCTGGGCCCCGCAGACGGTCTGGCTCCATGCGCAGCACAGAGAGACGAGCACCATGATGGCGGTCCTGGCGAGCATGTCAGGTGTCCTCCACTCCGGGTTGGTCCGCGACCATCTTCAGCATCAGCTTCGCTCCGAGCGGCCTCGGACCTGCCCGTAGGCCCGCGGTTCGCCTCTCGCCCTATGCCTGGCACCGGCCGTTGTCGGCCCGCGAGGCTCACCCGCGGCTCCCGAGAGCCACAGGCCGCCACGCGGCGGTTGCNNAGCCGGTTGGCACACGGGCGCAGATTGGTGCCAGGCACCGGCCGTTCTCGCTCGGCCGGAAGCTCTTCGCCCCTGTCTGCGAGTACTTACCGGCAGTGTGCACGCGGAGCACGCCGTGGCCGCGACCCAAAAGGTCTGCACAGTGGACTGCATACCATGGCCCATGGCCGCGCTCGTGGGGCTCTGCGCGCCTGGTGGCGCGCAGGACAACGGGGCTACCGCGCCTGATACCGCCAATGTCAGCGATTTCGTCCGGCTGTGCGCCTTGCACATGGGGACCAGCCGCAGGATTTGGCTCGACAGGCTCGAACTAGAGCGCATGGCGGGGGGCGTCCTCCCGTAGCCACGTTCTGTCTTGGCGGCAGCACGTTTCCACCAAGCCTGGCTTCCGCCCCGCGATCCGTCCACCGCAGACCTGTCTTGGGCAGGTATGGCGTGAAGGTCAGGTGTGATCATGAGGTGCGGGATGATGGTGGGGCTTCTGGCGTTGCTGACAACGGCGTCGGCGCAAGCGCAGGGCGCGGGGGCAGGGGGTGGGGCCGGAGCGGACGTCACGCACCCGGTGCTCGACCACGGGATCGATCGGGCCAAGAGCGCCGAGTATGAGGCTGCGGTCAGCCGCGTCATGGCCATGGGCGAGGAGGAAACGCTCGCCTTCGTACCGGACCGGCCGTTCTGCGAGTTCTGCGACTGTCCCAACTGCCATCCCGGGAGCTTCCCGGCCTTCCCGCTCACATGGAGCATCGAGCGGCCGGGGGAACTCAGATGCCGGCTGTGTGGCGCGGTGTACCCCAACTCGCAGTTCGCTGACGATTGCGTCATGACGGGCCATAACGCCCTCGGCGAGACCGTCAGCTTCCCCTACCAGGTGGACCGGCAGACGGGGGTCCGCATCTTCCTCCCGGCGCATTTGGCCAAGTTCCGGCGCGCGTGGATTGTGCAGCAGGCCCGCGCGCTGGGGATGGCATACCAGGCGACCGGCAATGAGCAGTATGCCCGGCGCGCTATCCTTATTCTTGACCGCATGGCCCAGGTCTATCCTCACTACCCGGTCATGGTCCAGTGGATCACGACCTTCGAGTTCGCCCNNCCCCGAGCCAGCAGCCGCCGTATCCCGCCATTGGCGGCAAGTGGGGACGCTGGCGCGGAACGGAAACGCCCGATGGCATCCCGGAGGTCTATGACCTGGTCTATGCCAGCCCCCAGTTCGAGCAACTCTCGCAGGCCCGCGGCTACGACGTGCGCGCCCGGTTCGAGACGGACTTCCTCCGCGCCACCTGGGAGTACGTCAGCACGTTTGAGGACTTCGACAATACCACGCCGCAGAACCTCCTCACGGTTACCAGGATGGGCCAGGTCATGGGCGAGCCGCACTACGTTCACTGGGCCTTCGACTGGCTCCGGAAGATACTGTACGGCGGCTTTATGTACGACGGCATGTGGCCGGAGGCGCCGTCGTACCACTACTACACCATCCGCATGGTCGCAGAAGTGGCTGAGGCGCTGAATGGCTACACGGACCCGCCCGGCTACACTGATCCGCTGACCGGCCGCCGCTTCGACAACCTGGACCCAGATGTGGTGCTGCCGTTCCTGCGGAAGGCCCTGTACGCGCCCGACGTCGTCGGTCTGCCCAATGGCTGCTTTGCGCCGGTGCATGACACGGTCCCGGGGCACAATCGCTCCGCCTACGGCTTCCCGGCCCCCGGCCCGCGGGCCAAGACCGTCTCGACCATCTTGCCCGGCTACGGACACGCTTCGCTGGGCCGGGGCGAGGGACCAGACCAGATGCAGGCCCAGCTTCACTTCTCCGGCGCCTACGGACACGACCATCGCGACAGCCTGAGCCTGCTCCTGTTCGCCAGGGAGCGCGAGTTGCTGTCCGACATCGGGTATACCCATACGCGCCTGCGCACCTGGCCGACCAGCACCATTGGTCACAACGGGGTCGCCGTTGACCGCCGGGAGCAGACCCGCACTGGCTCCGACGGCAACCTGTTGTGGTTCTTCCCGGACTGTGAGGGCGTGGGGGTGGTTGAGGCGGATGGACGCCCGGCCTACGCGAACATCGCGGACCTGGCGACTTACCGCCGGCTGCTGGTTCAGGTCCCGATCTCGGCGGCGGACGCCTACGTGGTTGACCTCTTCCGCGTCGCCGGCGGCACNNCGGAGTGTGACGTGCCGCTCACCCCGCGCTCGGAGGGCCTGCTGGAGCCAGGCGAGACGTGGGTTGAGCCCCGTGACGAGCAGTCGACGTTCAACGCCTATGGTGTTATTCGCGAGGTGCGAGAAGGTCGGACGGGCGGGGACGTGCGGGTGACGTTCCGCTATGCGGACGAGCCCAACCGGGGAGTGCGTCTGCACGCCGTCGGCGCCGCCGGAACCGAGGTCCTCCTGGGCCGGAGCCCATCGATTCGGCGCNNGCGCCGGCAACGACTCCCGCAAGGTCTTCGACTTCTGGATGCCGCAACTGCTGCTGCGGCGTGTCGGGCCGGCCCCGCTGCGGAGCCTCTTCGCCGTCGTCGAGGAGCCGTTCCGGGGCGAACCGGTCCTGAACACGGTCACGGCGCTGGCACTCGCTCCCGCGGCCCCCGAGGCGGTGGCGCTCAGTGTGCGGCACGGCGATGCTGTAGACACGATCATCAGTACGCTCGACTCGTCGCCCTATCCGGAACGGGTGACGCCGAACGGCGTCCGCCTGCGGGGACGGCTTGGCCTGGTTCGGGAGCAGGGCGGCAAGATGGCAGGTGCGTGGCTCTTCGACGGCGAGTCGCTGGCCGGCACGGGTTGGCAGGTCAGGGCTGACACCAGCCGCTACGAGGGGCGAATCGTGGCCGCCACGCGCCGCGAGGACGGGGCCGAGACCGACGCCCTGGTTACCCCAACGGATCTGCCCCCCGGCACGGTGCTGCGCGGCGCCTGGATGATCGTGACTCACGGCAACGGGTGCACGCACGGCTACGAGATTGACCAGGTCCAAAGGCGCGACGGCCATACTCTCATCATTCTCACCGATGATCACGGACTGAGGGTGGTTGGCGAGACGACGACAGAGGTCTTCCGCCCTCAGCGTCGCATCGACGGGGTCAACACGTTCGTCATCCCGACCTTCACGGCCATACGGAGTCCGTAGGCGGGAGGCCGCCTACGGTGCGCGACGAACGGAAGACGGAGTGTCAGAGCGGATTGCGCACCATGCGGAGGGCTGGTGGTTGCGGGAGCGGATCAGCGGAGATTCCGGCCCGGATGCAGTTGCCATGCACTACTAAGGAGACGTGATATGGGAACAAGAGCGCTGACCATCGGGTGGGCCCAGGCGAGCATCACCCCGGAGCAGCCGGTCAACCTGTTCGGGATGTTCAATGAGCGCATCAGCAGCCACGTCGAGGAGCCCTGCCTGGCCACCGCCCTGGCACTCGAGGGCGCCGATGGCGAGCGGGCTCTCTGGATTTCCTGCGACCTGGTGAACATCGCGCTGGATGTGGTGGAGGACGTGCGGCGGAGTGTCGCACAACGAGTCCCCGAAGTGGTTCCCCACAACGTGCTGATCAGTTGCACCCACACCCACAATGCCCCGAACTTCCGCGGCGATCTCTTTCCGCCGCCGCCCCCGGAGGCGATGACACCCGCGGCCTACCGCGGGTTCTTCACCAGCCGCGTCGCGGAACTCGCGGCCACGGCGTGGGAGTCGCGGGCGCCGGGCCAGGTCTCGCCGGCCCTCGGGCACGCCGTGCTGGGCTGGTGTCGCCGCGTGGTATTCGCCGACGGCACGGGGCAGATGTACGGGGATGCGCAGCGCAGCGATTTCGTCCGGGTCGAGGGCCCCATGGATCCCGGCGTCGAACTGCTATTCACGCATGACATGAGCGGGGCTCCCACCGGCGCGGTCGTCAGCATCGCCTGCACGGCCCAGACCTGCATGGGGGAGAACTTCCTGACCGCCGACTTCTGGGGACCGGCACGCCGCCAGCTACGCGAGCACTTTGGGAACGGCTTCACCGTGCTGGCCGTCGCCGGCGCGGCCGGCGACCAGTGCCCGGACGACCTGATCCGTTGGGGGCGCAGCGAACCGCGCCGGCGCGGTGTGGACGCCTGCGCCAGACTTGCGCATCGCCTCACCCAAGGCGTGGTCGAGGGCTATGAGAATGGTCGCCGGGAGATGACTGCCGACCCGGTCTTCAAGCACGCGCACGATGTGATCGAGTTGCCCGCGTACGTTATGTCGCCCGAGCAGGTCGCTGAGTACGAAGGGCAGATCGCGTCGCTGACAGCCACCGGCGACCCGGACCCGAAGTCGTGGGATGGCGGGACACTGCTGCGCACCCGCCGACTGCTACAACGACATGCCGCGATGGGGCCGGACCCGGTGCTCCCCGCCGACTGCAACTTCCTGCGGATCGGGGACCTGGCTGTGGCCACCAACCCTTTCGAACTCTACCTGGAGTACGGACAGCGGATCAAGGCCCGCTGTCCGGCCGTCCAGACGATTGCCGCCGANNCACGGGACGCCGTTGCACACGGCCACTACAGCGCTATGCCGGCCAGTTATCGCGTCGGACCCGAGGGCGGGGATCGACTGGTCGAGCAGTCGCTTGAGATGCTGGAGACGCTCTTCGCTTCCGAGTGAAGCGCCATGCGCCATCGAGTGTGACCCATGGGGGCAAGCATGAGCTACGCACGGGCGTGGCTGCCCGACGCCCCTGAGGTCCGCGGCGAGGCACGCGCCTCAACTTGATGAACGCCGGGCTACGCGCAACAACGCAGCCTCGTCGCGCTATCTTCGCGATTGACTGCATGCCTGAGAATCTACACCATACATCGCGGAGCAGACACGCGCTGGTGACTGGAGTATGCGAGGGAGGACGTTCCATGGGCGTGTTACCACGGTCCGGGGTGTTGCTTCTTGCCGTCGTGTTGGCCGCTGCCGCAATGCTGCCGGGCTGTCACGGGACGCGGGACGCGGGTGTCGGCGCTGCCGCTCTGTCGCCCTGCCCATGCCAGGCCGGCCTCCACGGCGACC
>DPJP01000472.1:0-135 GCA_003542955.1 Armatimonadota bacterium | reverse complement strand
GGCGACCTCAACGGCAGCGGCACCCCCGAGATCACAGACGCTATCGGCATCCTGCGGATCGTCGTCGGCCTCGACCCGGCCAACGCTCTGGCCGACTGCGACTGCGACGGCCTCACCGGCATCACCGACGCCATC
>DPJP01000255.1 GCA_003542955.1 Armatimonadota bacterium | reverse complement strand
CTACGTCAAGAACGAGCAGGTGTTCCTGTGCCCGGGCCGGCGAGGGAGCATATACACGGATTACGCGTGGAACTACGCGTACCACGGCATCTGCAACTACGCATACACCCTTGGCCAGTTCAGGAAGCCCGCGGAGTTCATGGTTGTCATGGATGGTACCAACTACTGCTTCCACCATCACACGCATACGAACAATACCACGAACCCAGGTTCCTACTCCGCGGCGATCGACCCCCGGCACAACGACGGGGTCAACATCGGCTTCCTCGACGGGCACGCCAAGTGGGCGAAGGCGGGGATCGTGACGGGCACGGCCCTGAAGTGGGTCGCGGAGGACAATCCGCTGTCGATGCAGTATGAGGGGCCGTAGTCGGGTTCGCGCCGGCCGGTGAGACGGGACTGCCACCCGGGGACTGCTACCTCTCGCGCCCTTCTGTTCTTGGCGGAGCCCATCCGTCCGCATCGCGAGAGGTCGCTGTCCCCAATGCCCTTCGCGCAGCCGGACTCGGGGACAGGGACCCATTGCGTTGCACACGGCTGGGCCTGGGCGTGAGCGGTCGGCCGGATGGGTGCCAGTCCCCGGCGACTGCTATTCGGGGACTGCCACCTCTCGCGCCCTCCTGTTTTCGGCGGAGCCCATTCGCCCGCATCGCGAGAGGTCGCTGTCCCCAATGCCCTCTGCATGCCGTGCATCGGCGATAGGTCGCCACCTTCGCAGTAGTCGACATGACGGTTTCCCAGGCACCAAGAAACCACGGAAACAGTGGTCTGCGTCGGTGTCTGGCCCCTCTCCGATGGTGTTGATGCCGTTTGTCGTGCTCCCCTCCTCCGGGCACGGAGAGTGGCAGGGGGGTGAGGCCCGGCCGGCGAGCCCCAATCGCGTCAGAACCCACCACATGACTCCGCAACCCGTGCGGCTCTGATTGGTCAATACAGGGGATTGCCTCACACCATGATTGCCGCTTGCAGGAGACCCAGTAATGACCGCGCGCACACTTGCGCTCTCGGCGGCGTTCTTTCTGGCTGCCGTCGGCGCTTGCGACGCCCCCGAGATCGCCCGTTCCCTCGACGGTGTCACAATCCGCTGCCTCGCGCAGGATGCCTCCGGCGCCGTCTGGCTTGGCCTTGATGCAGGTCTCGCAGTTCTGCGGCCCGGCGCGACCGAGCCGAACAGGCTCGACCTACAGCCGCTCGCCGCCACCGGCGTCAACGCCATTCTGCCTGATGGCGCGTGCCTGTGGCTGGGGACCGACACCGGGCTGTTCCGCTATGCCGATGGCGCCGTTGCCCGCATTGAGATGGTCGGCGCCGAGGCTGCGCTGCCTGATACCGACGGCTCCCGGCGGCTCACAGCCAACGATGCAGTCCGGTGCCTTTGCCTGCACCAGGGGAAGCTATGGCTCGGCACCGATGGCGCCATCATGGCGTACGACCCCGCCGATGGGCAGTGGACGCTCTTCCGTGACTGCTTCGTCTGGATGGGCGTCGTGGGCGGGCTTGTCGGTAGCCCCAGCCAGATCAGCGGCTGCCGGCAGCTACTCGTTGACCGGGGACGCAGGCTGTGGGCGCTGACTGCCATCGGGCTTGTGACGCTGTCCACGCCGGGGAACGTTGGCTTCTCGCACTGGCAGACGGGCTATCGCTCCGTGGGTGACGGCGATGACAGCATGCTCGTGGGCTTCTGGGAGGTCACCGCAGGCATGGACCCGGCTATTCGTGACTGGATCGGGGAGTACTACGGCCCTCCCGCCGCCATTGGCCTGGACGCCTTCGGCGGCCTGCGCCTGCTCGCCGGGGACGGCGCCATTCTCGAACCTCCCCGTGCTCCATCCGGCGCCGGGGGGGCCATCTATGGCACCTACCGCAGGTTCTCGCGTATCGTCCCGCAGGGCACGGAGGTGCTCGCGCAGGCCCGTGTATTCGCATGGGCTCCGGAGGGCGTCGTGATAGCAGGGGAGAGCCCCGAGAACACGCCGACGCTCTGTGTGTGTTCGCCAGACTTGCGGACCGGCGCTTTCCATGTGATCGCCCGGGAGCCGGCCACCATCAATGATCTTCTCGTCGCGACTGACGGGCGCGTGCTCGTCGCCACGAACCGCGGCCTGTTCGCAATGCCCTGCCCTTCCGCTACGCCATAGCCGCCCCCGCGCCATCCGTCAGACGGTCGGGTTGTCGCAGGTTCGCTGCCTGCCGCCCGATACGCGCTAACATCAGAACTCCTGGTATAGGTCCTGGCAGCGATGTCCATTTCCGGCGAGTCGGAAGCCCTTGTCGAGCGGCCGGGGTCAGGCATTCAGAATTCAGTTTTGCTCGGCCCTGGGCGGATTCCAGCCGNNGTGCCTGACCCCAGCCGTTGTCGTAGGACCCCTCGCAGCCCGGCGATCTCAGGCGTTCTGGTGTTGGCGCGTACGCCCTGAGTCCCGTAGCGGCCCTGGAGACAGAAGGTCGTTCCGGCTCATTCGCGAAGGTGGCAGTTGGCGTCACCAGGAACAGCCCATAGCGCGACGCCGCGCGAATGGCGGATATCCGCAACGTAGTGAGTGCACCCTGGCCGCACCGGGAGGTTCCCATGTCTCGCATACTCATGCACGGAATCGTGGCAACGGTCTGGCTCGCCCTGGTCGTGGGCTCCGCCGCGGGGGCCGCTGAGAGGCCCTCACTGCCCTTCGTTGTCACCGCCTGCGTGCAGGCCGCAACGCCGCCGACGTTGGATGGCAAGCTCGATGACGCCTGCTGGCAGGCCACCCGGCGGATGGCGCCCTTCGTCAAGCTGACGCTGGGCACTCCCGCCGAGGTGCAGTCGACTGCCTATATGGCCTATGACTCCGAGAAGCTCTACATCGGCGTGCATTGCGACGAGCCGGACATGGCCTCGGTGAAGGCGGAGGTCACGGAGCGCGACGGGCCGGTGTATGGTGACGACTGCATCGAGATATTCCTGATCCCGCCGGACTCGACGATCCTGG
>DPJP01000023.1:6604-21667 GCA_003542955.1 Armatimonadota bacterium | reverse complement strand
AAAGTACCTCCCGCTGCGCTCCAATGTGCCCGAGTTGGCGACCCATGCCTTCGAGGGCCTCGACCCGGAATACGCGTCTCGTGCCGCGGCTACCAGCCCCAGCGTGATTGTCGGCGGGCAGAACTACGGGCAGGGCTCAAGTCGGGAGCACGCCGCCATGTGTCCGCTGCACCTGGGCGTGCGCGCGGTGTTCGCGGTCTCATTCGCCCGCATCCATCAGAACAACCTCGTCAACTTCGGCATACTGCCGCTCACCATTGATGCCGCCACCTACGACAGCCTCGAACCCGAGGAGCAACTGCGGATAGACGGCATCATGCAGGGGATTGAGGACCGTCTGGTGCAGGTGACACGGACGGGTGGGGAGAGCTTCGAGGCGAGCCTGGATATCACCGCCCGCCAGGCGCGCATCCTGCTCGCTGGGGGCTTGCTCAACTACGCCGGACAGCAGGGCCGGTAGCCGTCTCTACTCCGGCATCTGCTCGAGCAAATGGGCGCGAACGGCCTCGGCGGCCTTCTGGTTCATGCCCGGCACCAAGGCCAACTCCTCGACCGAGGCGTCGCGCATGGCCCGCAGCGACGGGAAGGCCCNNGGGGCTCTACGGCGGGGCCCGATGCCGGGGATGGCGTCGAGCTCCGACACGGTCAGAGCCTTCTCCCGCACGCCTCGGTGGTAGCTGATTGCGAACCGGTGCGCCTCGTCGCGGATACGTTGAAGCAGCAGGTGCGCACGGGGATAGTGGCTCATGTTGACGGGGTCGGGCTCATCTCGCAGGAAGACCTCCTCCTGCTGCTTGGCCAGGCTCGCGAGCTGGATGTCGCCGGCCTGCTCGTGCGTGTCGAGCACGTTCGCGACGCTGTTGAGTTGCCCCTTGCCGCCGTCTACGAGCACCAGGTCGGGTAAGGGGACAAACTTGCTGTTCCCGCCCGCCGCCGCTGCCAGCCTCCGCTCGATGACCTCGGCCAGCATCGCGTAGTCATCCTGTCCCTCGACCGCCCTGATCCTGAAGCGTCGGTAGCTCGAGTTCTGCGGCAGCCCGTCCGCGAACACAGCCATGGACCCCACTGCAAAGTCGCCCTGCAGGTTAGAGATATCGTAGCACTCGATGCGGCGCGGCAGCCTGTCCAGCTCCAGCGCCTCCGTCAACTCACCCAGCGCGGAGGCGCTGTCGTCGGCCAGCGTCTGGCGATGGCTGGTCGTCGCTTCGAGCCCCCGCTGAGCGTTGAGTGTGGCCAACTCGACAAGGCGCCTGCGGTCACCCCGCTGCGGCACCGATACCTCGACAGGGCCGCCGCGCATCTCTGAGAGCATCTCCTGCCACTCTGCGGTGTCGTCTACCGGCGCGGGAAGCAGCACGTGACGTGCAGGGGTGTTGCCGGCGCCGTAGTGCAGCGTCATGCCGGCTTCGACGATCTCGCCGAGGCTGCGGCCGCCGGTGTGGGCCAGCGTGTAGGTTTCCTGCGTGCTCAGGCGCCCTCCGCGGACCCCCATGACCTTGACGACCGCGCTGTCATCCCTGGCCGCCGCCCCGAACAGGTCCTGCTCCCGGTTCTCATTCGCAACCATGATCTGCTCATCGCCAACACGGTCGATGACCTTGAGCTTGTCGCGGAGTCTCGCGGCACGCTCGAAGTCCAACTCGTCAGATGCGGCCTGCATCTCTGCCCGCAACTGCGCGGCAAGCTGCTCCGAGTTGCCATCCAGGAACTCGATGACGCGCGTCACGACCTCCGCATACTGGTCGCTGCTTACCTCGCCCGTACATGGGCCCACACAGTGGCCAATGTGGTAGTACAGGCACGGCTTGTCACGGGATGATCCGTCGAGCTTCTTCGCGCATCGCCGTAGGCCGAAAAGCTGGCTGACCATGCGCCTGGTCCGCCACATCGTGCCGGAGGAGGGGTACGGACCGAATATCTCCCCCGCGCTGAAGCCGTAGACCACATGCCGTTTGGGATCGTGGAAGCCCCGCCGGTACGCGCCACCACCGCCGGGGATGCGTACCCGCGCATCCCGTGGAAGGTCGCGAACGACCAGCAGCCTCGGGTAGGCCTCTGAGGTCACGCACAGGTAGGGGTAGCTCTTGCCGTCACGGAGCTTGATGTTGAAGCGCGGCTCGTGTTCCTTGATGAGCGTTGCTTCGAGGATCAGCGCCTCGGTCTCGGTGCGGGTGATGATGTAGTCGAAGTCGGCCAGCTTCCCGTGCATGACTGCGGCCCAGGCGCCGACACCATCGTCATCACCACGCAGGTGCTGGCGCAGGCGCGCGGCCAGTGACCGGGCCTTGCCGACGTAGATAATGGTGCCCTCCGCATCCATGATGCTGTACACACCCGGCTCAGCGGGCACCTGCTTGAGCTTGTTCGCGAGCCGATCGCTGTCCATGCCTCTATCGACTGCCCCATCCCCCACGCTGTTCACTGGTCACACACGAGCGGTGGCTACTCCCCCAGCATCTGCTTGAGTTCCCTGATTTCGTCGCGCAGGTCGGCTGCGCGCTCAAAGTCAAGCTCCTCGGCGGCACTGCGCATCTCGACCTCCAGCGCACGGATGACATCCTGCAGGTCGTCGCTCTCCATCACCGAGGCGACCTCAGCAGAGATGGCGCGCTCCGACGCGCGCTGCTCGAGCGAGCCGCGCAGCGTCTCCCGCACCGCCTTGGTAACCGTGCGCGGCACGATGCCGCGCTCTTCATTGTACTGCCGCTGCCTGGCTCGTCGCCGGTTGGTCTCGTCAATCGCCGCCTGCATCGAGGGGGTGATCGTGTCTGCGTACATGATAACCGTGCCTTCCTGATGCCGCGCCGCGCGCCCCATCGTCTGCATCAGCGCTGTCTCAGACCGCAGGAAGCCCTCGCGGTCCGCATCCAGGATCGCCACGAGGGAGACTTCCGGCAAGTCGAGCCCCTCCCTGAGCAGGTTGATGCCGACCAGCACGTCAACCTTGCCCAGCCGGAGGTCGCGCAGCAGTTCCGTTCGCTCGAGGGACTCGATATCCGAGTGCAGGTAGGTGACCTTGATGGACGCCTCCGCAAGATACTCTGAGAGGTCCTCCGCCATCCGCTTGGTCAGTGTCGTGACAAGCACGCGCTGCCCCTTCTCGACCACTGCCTTGATCTCGGCGATGAGATTGTCGATCTGGCCCTTCGTCGGCCTGACCTCGATCGCCGGGTCGAGCAGGCCGGTGGGCCGGATAACGCACTCAACGAGCCGCGAGGCCTTCTGCGTTTCCCATGGCCCCGGCGTGGCGGAAGTGTAGATGACCTGGTTCACGCGCTGCTCCCACTCCGGGAAGGTCAGGGGGCGGTTGTCGTAGGCAGACGGCAGGCGGAAGCCGTGCTTGACCAGGCTGTCCTTGCGGGAGCGGTCACCGTTGTACATGCCGCGCAGTTGCGGGATCGTCTGGTGCGACTCATCGACGACCATCAGGAAGTCGGACGGGAAGTAAGTCATCAACGTATTGGGTGGCTCTCCGGCCCTGCGGCCGTCGAGGTGACGTGAGTAGTTCTCTATCCCCTGGCAGTAGCCGATCTCCTGGATCATCTCGAGGTCGTATTCGGTTCGCTGCCGGAGCCGCTGCGCCTCCAGCAGCTTCCCCTCCTGCTCGAAGCGTGCCACGCGCTCCTCCATTTCCTCGCGAATGCTCTCCATGGCCCGCTCGACGCGCTCGGCAGAGGCGACAAAGTGACTCGTCGGGAACAGCACCGTGGCTTGCTGCTGCTCGAGCACCTCGCCCGTCAGCTCGTCGATACGGCTGATGCGCTCGACCTCGTCGCCGAACAGCTCGACGCGGGTGATCACATCCTCGTCGACGGGGTGAACCTCGACGACATCCCCGCGCGCCCTGAAGGCACCTCGTGGCAGCGACGTGTCGTTGCGGCTGAACTGCATCTTCACGAGCCGGCGCAGCATCTCGTCGCGGTCGATGCGACCGCCGACGCGCAGCTCGAGGGTGGTCTCCTTGTACTCCTCCGGCGAGCCAAGACCGAAAATACACGAGACGGAGGCCACGACGATCACATCGCGCCGCGTGGTCAACGAGTGGGTGGCTGCGTGGCGCATCCGCTCGATCTCCTCGTTGATCTCGGCATCCTTCTCGATATACGTGTCGGTCGCCGCCAGATAGGCCTCCGGCTGGTAGTAGTCGTAGTAGCTGATGAAGTAGTCGACCGCGTTGTCTGGAAAGAACTCGCGGAATTCCATGCATAGCTGGCCGGCAAGTGTCTTGTTGTGTGCCAGCACCAGCGTCGGACGCTGCACCGCCTCGATGACCTTTGCGATCACGTAGGTCTTTCCCGAGCCGGTGATCCCGAGCAGAACCTGATGCTGCTCCCCTGCCCCGATGCCTGCTACGAGGGCATCGATCGCCTGGCCCTGATCGCCCATGGGCTCGAAGTCCGAAACAAGCTCAAACTGTGGCACGCGAATGCTCCCGTGGTCGTGACTGTGCGCGAATATGGGGAGGTATTATAGCAGAAACGCCCTGGGGTGTCGGGGGAAACTCAGAAGGTGGCAAAGCCGTTGAGGTCGAGGGATATGCGCCCGGTCTCCTCGTTGTAGCTGACGCCGATCTCACGTTGCCCGAACATGCGTCCGACAGACAACACCCACTCGTCATACGTGTCGCCGCTCTTGAAGTCGTAGTACGTCCCCGAGAGGCCCCAGCGCCACGTCGAACTCGGGTAGAAGCTCAGGTTCATGTAGGCGAAGGTGTCCTTGAAGGTGATGTTGCGGCTGCCGTAGGCGTAGAGGTACCACTTGCCGCGATAGCTGTTGAGGTCCAGGCTCAGCAGCTGCTCCAGACCGGTAATGCTCGAGTCTCCGGTGAAGTACTCCGCGCTGTAGTCGACGCTGAAGCTGGTGCGCGAACCCAGCTGCTGACGCAGGTCCAGGTTCGCTCGAACAGAGTTGGCGCTGTAACCGCCCGTATCCCAACTGAACCGGTTCTGCAGCGTCGGGCGCAGGCTCGTACTCCGACCGAACCTGTGAGTGCCCCAGTCGAGTTCTCCGTACACCTCGCTCCCGAACTCCATCCGCTGCGTGCGCGTACTTCGCTCGCCTCCGAGCGAGAGCCCCATCCGGTACTTGGTGCTGCCCCACGCGGGATGGGAGTTGGACAGCCAGTCCGCGACGAGTCCGTAGCGCTTGTCTGAGTCCTCCGGCGCGTCGAAGTACCCCCTGTAGTTGTACCGCCCGCTGCCTGTGTACTGATACACAGTGGCGTCGGTGAAGACGCTTTGGTGGTCGGGCGAGATCACGTTCAGATAGGAGGTCGCGTTACCGCCGAGACCACGCTGATCGCGCCACTGCACGCCCCAGTTGGATGTCGGTAGGCCCCCGACCTCGATGGTGCCCTCATAGTTGTCCCCGAGCCCCCGATACTCCCGCTGCCACGCCAGTGACCAGCCCTCCCGCACCCCCGTGTACGCCGCGTCGGTACCGCGCTGGATCTTCACAGCGCTCGTGGTCGTGTCGCTGACGGCGTAGAAGAAGGGGAAATCCACTGCCACGCCGCCGGTCGAGTTGACATTGAGGATCTTGTTGTTCGTGCTCCCGGAGTAGCCCGGCATGCCAACGATCCAGTACTTCGGGAAGCCCATGACCTTCCTTGTGTCGACCCATGCCGACCCGTGCCTGAGGACCAGCTTCTCCCCGATGAAGTAGGACATGCTGTCGGCGATCAGCCAGGTTGCGGTCTCACGGTCATCCACTGCGAGGGCATTCGCGGGCAAATCCCACTCGTCCATCTTCTCCGTCAAGTCGTAAGCGTCGAAGTAGTGGCGGGTCATGCCCGTTTCGCGTTCGCCGATAATGACGCCGCGCCGCGTGTTGAGATCGAAGTAGAGGTCCTGGCCGCTGATCTCCGCGTCGCCGGACTTCACACTCACGCCGTCGGCGACGAGAGAGTTCGCCCGCAACGACATCGCGTCCAGGTCTACATCGACCCCACCTTCGGCAAGGAACTCGAGGTCGCCGAGGCGGACCGATGCATTCTCGCGGGCCTGGATGACACGATTGTCGACGCTGTAGCCGACCCACTCACCGCGCACGTGGATGACCTTGGCGATCGGGGTGGCGGCCTGTCCTTCGGGGAGAAAGCGAATCGAGACGCTGTTGCGCTGGTCGCGGACCCAGCCGGTCACCGTCGCAAGCCCGGGTGTATTGCTGCTGGCGAACACCGTGGCGATGCCGCCGTTGGCGCGCACCTGGAGGCTCGGCCCACCGCCGCTGCCGTCGAGTGACAGGCTACCGAAGGTCGTGTTGACGACGATCTCGACGTCCTCGGTGGCGAGACGGTTATCGGCACGACGCACCTCGATGCGCACCCGCGCGGAGGTCTTCCCGTCCGCGGGCACCTGCACCGGATTCGCTGTGAGCCGCAGGCGGTAGTCGTCCCCCGGGGCACCGTGCGCCCGCTCGATGCCGCACCAGAGGATGCCCGCCACCAACACGCTCAGCAGCAACCTGCCTGTCGCCCTGCTTGGCTCAGTCATGATGCCGGAACGCTGGCCTCAGTGTCAGTGCACGCAACCCACGGTACGCCGCAGGTCTTGCGCGACGTACCCATACACCGCCGCCGCCCACGGGCGTTTTCATCCTTCCCGCGGGCGGCTGCGTAGAGAGTGTTCCGATGCCTTGCGGCAATCAGCGCGTGAATGTCAGGTTGCCGGTGTACTTGTACTCGGACGCGACTCCGCTCGTGTACAGCACTCGCACCCGGTACTGGTAGGTGTGGGTGCCCGTCAAGACGCCCGTGTCGGTGTAGCCGACCGCATCCGGCCCCACTGTAACCGGCAGGATGCTGAAGCCCGCGCCATCGACATTGCGCCATATCTCATACCGGAGTATCTCCAGCGTGGTCCCCGTCGGAGCATTCCACGTCAGCCTGATGTTCGTCTGCAGGCCCTCGATGGAGAGGTTCGTAATCGGTGTAGCCTGCTCGGCGGGCCCCGGAGCGGGGTCGTTCTTGTTCGCGCTCGCAACACCAAGAGCCAAGACGGCGACGGCGATGATGTACGGGAGCCACTTGCCCATACCGGTGCCGCGCTGCTGTGCCTTCGGTGTCACATCAGTCGGGGGCTTCCCCGCGAGTGTGGCGGCGGCCTTGTGGGCCGCACCACGCATGGCCTCGCTGATGAGCGGCCCGGGGCCGCCCTCATAGCCTGCCCGTGGCGAACTCTCTCCGGCGGTGCCAAAGGCCTTGTCAACCTTCGGCTCCTCGACGACCTCACCGCTCGCCTCGTCGACGTTGCCCTTCACCGCGTACGACTGCCCGGCCAGGATGACCTTCGCCGCCTGCCCGTCCTCCTGGATGTCGACACTGTTTATGCTCGCCAGCACGACGTAGTCCATGCCTATGACATTGGCGATGAACAACGCCAGACCCTTGGCCGCGGTCTCGCCGGCCTCGACATCGACCTCCCGCAGGCGCCCCTCCGAAACGGCACGGCCGACGAGCGCCGAGTGTTTCGAGTAGCGCGTGGCTGAGAAGCCCTTCTGGTTGTTGATGGCGCTCTCAAGAGCGATCGTCGCCTTGTGTCCGAGGCCCTCGATCCCGCTCTCGGTTTCATCGAGTACCGGGAACACAAGCACACTGGCGGTGCCCTCGTCGGAGCCCGGCGCCGCCATCACGAGCCCGACCGGCGCGATTGTCATCAGCAGGGCGACGATGAGGAACAGGCAGATGCTGCGAGTTGTGTTCTGTGTCCTGATTGCGTGCATTGCACCACTTCCCCCTTGCGGGAAGACCCAGTCTGTCCGGATTGTGCTGTGAGTTTGAGCGGCTCGGCTCAACGGCTGATGCGGAAGGTCCGCAGTACATTGGTCTCCTGGCCGGTCTCCGGGCTGCGCGCCCGGATGTGGCATATGTACGACCCGGCCGGCACCTTCGCCCCTCCGCGATTGACACCATTCCACATAACCGTGTTGATGCCCTCCGCTGACGTGCGGTTTGTCACTACTTCCGCGACCGGTACACCAGAGATATTCCGCATGACGATATCGACATCCGCCGTCGCGCTCAGGCTGTAGGTGATCCCGATCTGCCCACCGGGCGCCTGCTGTGCGGCAACTGATGTCAGGCTCAACGTGTTGGCCCCGCGCTCCTGCACGATGATCTCGAGCACGCGCGTCTCATTGGCTGCACGAGTGAGATACGTGTAGCTCGTGTTAGTTCGCATGTACACGCGCTCACCCACCGCGGGGTCCACAAGCGTCGCGATCAGCGAGGCGGGCAGCTCGGTGCCCAGGTCACCCCATGTCACGGTAACCTTCTCATCGGCGCCGCAGGTCGTGACTGCCAGCCGCCACTGCATGCTGCTTGCGGCCGCGCGGTTGTCAACGAGCAGGCGGTCCGCGAGATGCACTGGGCCGTCACCAACCACGAAGCTGGCGGAGGCCACTCCACTCACATTGGCGGCGGCAAGCGGCGGTTGCGAGACGTCTGTGATGTCCACGCCATCCTCCGCATCACCGCGAACACCGAAGCTGCGGCCCGCCTTCTCCCTCCCCGCGGCGGCGACCTTCAGCGACACGTTCCAGCCGTCAGCCGCCCCGCCACCAAGCACGACGCTGCTGCGGTCGGCGGATGCCGGCGCGAGCAGTGTCGGGGGTGGGAACTGCAGTGTGATCGGTTCGTACGCGAGTATCCAGTATCCCCGGTACGGGTCGAGCATCGCGTCCGACAGGACCGCATCCCATGTGTAGTCGTTGGCGGCGGCATCGTAGGCAAATGCAGTCGGGAGCAGCAGCCGTCTGCTGTAGGCCTCCTGCATGCTCCACTCGCTGCCGTTGGCTGCGATCACGCGCACCTCGTCCAGCGGCATGGAGACCGTGAATGGCGACCCAATCTGGTTCCAGCCCTTTGGCAGACGCACGCTGTATGTGTCTTCCTGCGATACGGGGGTTGCGTCGGCCGGCAGGACGACACTCGCCCTGGTCAAATTCAGTAGCCAGAAGGCCATCCCGGGCTCGATGTTGGTGATCGCCGGGTCCGGGAACCACTTGTACTGCTCCGTGTATGGGTCGTAGCGCACTACCGTGGCGTTGCCGCCGGGCTGCAGCGACCCCAGATCCTGCAGGATCCACTCAGCGTCCGTGTTGAGGAACTGGTAGGGGATCGAGACCATCTCAATACCCCGCAACGACTCCAGAGGTGTCAGCACCGGGACCGCGGGAACTGTAATGGTGCGCTCGAGCACCTTCCCTCGTGGTCCGGTGAATTTCACTGTGTAGCGACCGGGCCGCGCGGAAGTCGCGTGGATGTTCCATGTCGCCGACTTCAGCTCATTGCGGCGCACGACGCCGATTGACTTGGTCAGCGTCTCGCCCGGTGCGAGTTCGAGGCCCACAGGTAGCCGTATGCGAACGCTGGCATCAAGCATTGTCTCGCTGCCATAGTTGTCCACGTATGCCGAGATCGGGAATGGCGAGCGCCCCTGCGCGTCGGTCAGGTAGTAGGCCTCAACCGCGCCGGTCGACGGATCATCCCCTGCCGTGGCCCTCAGCGTATACGGGGTATAGACCATGAATGCATAGGGCTCGTCGTAGTCCGGCGTCGAGGTCCCTACGCCGTAGTAAGTGACGTATCGGCACGATTGCCCCGGCGAGATGGAGATGGCGTCCCACTTGACGGCATAGCCCCAGTCTTCGCCGATCAGAGATGCGCTCGAGTTGGGTGTGTAGTAGTACTGGCCCGTCCAGCCGATGTTGCGCATCTGGCCCCAGGCGACGGAGGTCGGGAGTCCTGCGCTCTTGCTCGCCGAGCCCTGGTCGAGGACGTCACGGTTGTTGACTACGCCACGGATGGCCACGTTCGGAGTCTGAACATCATCATAGGTCACCCAGGTATTCGGCAGTAGGCGCTTCTGGCCGGTCGTCTCCGGGAGTTCAGTCTCGGAGGTGAGGATGGTCCCGTCAGGGAGCACGATCTGCTGACCATCCTGGACGGTCCCGCCGCCAAAGAGGCCGTCGAAGACGACGCGGACGCCCACTCGGTGCTCGCGACTGGTCGTATTGTAGACGATATGCTCCACGCGCAGCGCGTCACCGATGAGCGTCAGAGCCTCACGGACCTCGATCCAGCTTGTGATGTTGTCGTCATCGTCGAAGGCGACCGGAAGGCGGTACGTGCCGACGACATCGCGGCTACCCGCGATGGGGGCCTGTACCCAGTAGTCGATGAGGGCAGACTGGTTGGTAACATCATCCTGCGCAGCCATGAGGGCGTTGATGTCGTAGAGGTACCCCGTCTGGGTGCCGCCGTCGAATGCAGGATCGATTGCGATGGTCACCTTGCTCGTGAAAGTCCGTCCGTATGTCCCCGCCGCGGTAACGCTGGCGATGTTCAGGTTCTCGTCGCCGCTGTAGGTCGGGTTTCCACCGACTGGGCCGCCGGGTCCGGTCCACAACTGGAATCGCCCCGCCGGATGGTAGACGTACAGATTCTGAGGCGGCGTTCCAGTCGTCCCGGTGATCAGGAGAATCGGGTTCTCGAGTTCAATGCGCGTCAGGCCGCCCGGATGCGTGACGGAGACGGTTGAGGTCGGCTGCTGGCAGTACCCCACCACCGTCATCACGCCCAGCAACGCCGCGCAGGCAACTAGCGACACCAGGGGTGACCGCAGCTTACCTGACTTGAGAGCGAATTGATGCGTCACGCAACTTCAGCTCCTCTCGAAGGCCTCAGACTACCTGGTCTTATCGAATACGGAGATTGCCTGTACGGTCTGGCCTTCCGCGGTCTGCGCCGTAAGCCGGACCAGATAGCGTCCGTTCGGAACGCGTACGCCCGAGGTGTTACGCCCGTTCCAGGTCAGCGTCTGCGTCACGCCGCCCACAGCCTCGCCGTCACCCAGCCGTGCGATCGGATAGCCCGCGATGTTGCGGATGTCCGCGCTCACCTTCGCAGACCGCGTGACGCTGTAGCTGATGGCTACTGTGCCGTCGCCGGTCTGCGCAACGTTTACGCCCCCAACGGCCAACGCGCCGGCGCCGTCTGTGCTCGCGATGATGCGGAAGTGGCGCGTCTGCTGACCCTCACCGGTCGTGTATGCGTAGCTGGTGGAGGTGCGCATGTACACCCGCCGATCGGCGTCCACATCCCACAGCACCAGGTTGACATCGGCGGGCACAGTCTCGTTGATACCGTCCCAACTCAGACGGACCGGAGCACCCGAGAGTGACGAACTGACCTCCACATCCCATGTCTGAAGACCGCCCAGCGCGCTACGCACGTCGCGCACGTAGTGACCGGACTTGCTGCCCCAGTTGCGCTGTGGCATGTAGAGGCTCAGGCCCGAGGACAGCGCGGGCGGCTCGGCGAGGTCAAGGCCCGTGTCGTAGCCGTCGGTGCCCTGCGGGTGCACGCCGATGTAGTTGACCGGGTCGAGGTAGTCGCCGCATTGCGCTGACAACTGCAGCGACCAGCCGTCGCTCGCCGCCCTGCTCAGGGCCGCCGCCGGCGTGCTCTGCACCGAGGCCACCGCCGACACCGACGGGTTGTAGATGATCAGGTCGGCGTCCTGCAGCACATGGACCCAGTAGCCGCGCATGAACTCCATGACGTCCTGCGCGGGATCGGCGGAGAACTGGTAGTAGCCGCCCGTCGTCGTCGAGATGAAGTCGAAGATCACGCCCTCGGTGATCCTGACCTTCTCGTCCATTGCCTCCCTGAGGTCGTAGCGACTGCCGTTGGCCTCGAAGACCACCGTACCCCAGTCGAGCAGGCCCTCGAACGGGTTGCCGATCATGTTCCAGCCGCGAGGGGCGTCCGTCCCGTAGACCAGGCGGATCCTGTAGGTCTCACGGTCGTTGAGGGTGCCGAGTGTCCCTACGCTCAGAGTGCTCATTTGTGGCAGGCGCAGGAAGTAGCCCAGCCCTGCGGGTGGGTCGCTGACCACAGGATTGGAGCCCTGTGCATCGGGCGGGTTGAACGAAGCATAGTCGTCCGGATAGAAGTGGTACTTGGCCTCGCGTGTGTCCTCCGGCACCCAGCGCACGAGCTGAAGATCAGTATACGGGATGCCGAATATCTGCGATGGGTCGTCATTGATCAGGCCTGCGTACGGGAGGCTGATCATGTGCAGGCCTGCCTCGATGGTTGGCGAGGCAATACGGAAGTTGCTGGTCGCCGTTGCCGCGGCGTTGCCATCGTAGTCAGATGCATCCACGGTGAAGCTGTGGGCGGTTCGCGTCAGAGCGGCCGGCACCGTGTAGGTGAGTCCGCCCGTCTGCTGGTTGAACTGCCACCCGGTCACGGCCGTACCATCGAGCCGTACCACGATTGTGTCCGGGTCGACGCCGCTGCCGACGTCGGTGATGGATGCCACCAGCGTGGGAATTGCGACCGTGATGGTTTGCCCGTTCCGTGGGAAGCTGATACTCGTCTGAGGGGCCGTGCTGTCCGTGCCGACGCGAACGCGCAGGCGGCCGTAGCCGTATGTGTTATCCGGGATTGGGTTGCCGCTCCCGTCCCTGGCAAGCATGTCCTTCACGGCCAGTGTTCGTAGCGAATTGGCCAGTGCGGCCGGAGTCCGTGCCGCGTCCTCGCCCAGCAGCAGGGCCGCCGCTCCCGCCACGTGCGGAGCGGCGGCGGAGGTCCCAACAAACGGGTTGTACGTGGCAATCGTTGTTGTCACCACGTTCGGGGCGCACAGATCGGGCTTCAGAAGCCCGGAGAGGGATGGTCCTCGCGAACTGAACGCCTCGATCCCGTCAATCGGCCTGACATCCAGACCTTCGGGCGTCAGCAGCGAGCCACGCGTTGCACCCACTGTGAACGACCCTGACGCTTCCGCGGGAATCGCGAGACTGCGCTCGGTAACCTGAAGTGTCCCCTCGACATTCACATTCGGGATGAACAGCTGAAACCGGTCGTTGAGCGGGATGCTCACCGGCGACATTGCCCTGATGCGGAGATTGTAGACGCCATCGGCGGGCACGTAGGCCAGGAGGCGTTCGGCGGGGGGATCGTCGCCGTTCTGCGTCACGTTCGAGCTGGCAATCTGCGTCCCGGAGGTGTCCTCGAGGACAAGGTCGTAGTCCCGGTTGGTGGTCGTCCCGGCCGTCTGGTACCAGCTCAGGTAGGCTTCGAACTGACCGGCCGTCAGGTTCAACCCCATCTGGGAATCTCCGGCGGCCCACTCGTGGTAGCGGTCACCATTCGAGTCTCGCCAGTCGCCCTCGTAATGACGTTGGGCGTGGTTGCCGGCTGCATTCACCCAGAACACGCCTGCCGTGCGTGCCGCGTTCACCTTCTGTGACGTCGAGTGCGTCCCGTCGAAGGGCCCGTCGAAGACCCCCATCGACATCACGGCGACATCGTAGCCGCCGTCACGCACCTGTGTGATCGCCTGCTCGACTTCCAGCGTCGTTGTGGCTGTGAACTGGGTGATGTCGGCCCCCGGCGCCATGCCCAGGACCAACTGGGTCACCGCATCCCCATGGGTCGTACCGCCGAAACCGGCGTCGATGACGGCTACGCGCACGCCGGAGCCGGTCACACCGTTCGCATGGAACGCTGTCGCGCCCGTCAACTGGACACCCTCGGAGACCGGCGCCTGGAATGAGTACCAGCGGCTCGGCAGCCGCACCTGCGCCACCTCAGCCAGCGAGGCCACGACGTTGAGCATGCCGACCGGCACAAGAGCCTGTGCCCGGTTCCCCGACACCAACTCGACGTTGGCTCCCAGGGATGTGAGCAGCCCGGCTGCGGCACCCGCCCGGAAGAGCACCTCGACACGGATGCGGCCGCCCTCGCCAGTCGCGACTTGCATCGCCGAGGCGGGCGCAACCGTCCCGCTCGCATGGGCCAGCGCAATGTCGCGCAGCGGCCCCGCAAGATCGGCAGAAATGGCCGTGGTCTGGGCAGGTACGACGGTCGCCGCCAACAGCAGCGCGACCACCCCAACCCAGGCGCTCCCCACCCGTCTTCTATTAGTGCGGCCCTGTTGCCTCAAGGCGCTTCCTCCTCCCCACCGGTCGCCGCAGGTTCCCCTGCGTCCGACGCGGTGCGGTGGCGCGGTGTTGATAGACATCTCCGTCACGCAACCGATCCATCCGGTTCGTGCGTACCCTATCTGACCAGCTCACGTCCGCTTGCCCGGTAATGCCGGTCCAACAACTCGTCCCATCGTGTGTCCTCGGCCAGCGTGTACATCGGTGCGTAGCCGGCGGGCACCGGCTCCCACGTCGCGGGAAAGAACAGCCCGACGCCCAACGACGCCGACTCGGCCGGCATGCGGCTCCGGGCACACACGGCATCCTCGAGCGCCGCGCGCAACTGCCCGGCTGCATCCGCCGCCTCGACGGTGGCTGCATGCGTCGCGAGCGAGGCTGCAAGTCCCGCGACATCACACATCTCGTCACGGTAGCCCCAACTCCGCGTTCGGCTCCGCACGAGCCGCAGTGACGGCGAGTGCTCGTCGATGTCTGCCAGGATCATATCCGTCAGTTTCGCGAGACTGTCCCTGACCACATCGAGTTTGCCAAGGTCTAAGCACACCAGCGGACCGCCATGGGCCAGGCACAACTCTGTGCCGAGTGCCCGCCCGTCACCCAGTCCCGGCAGCTTCCGGATTACGCTGCCCCACGGCAGGCCGGGGCTGTACACCTCCGCGCCTGAACCCACCATGTAGCGGCTCACCTCGCGAAGTGCCCATGCGACCTCCAGGCTGCCTCCGTAGCAGGCCTCGAGCGACACTATCTCGAGCGCAGGAAGGCCGCTGCGCTCGATGGCCCCGGCGAGCGACGCGACGCCCAGGGAGCGCCCGCTGCCTCCATCCGTGGCGATTCCACTGCGCTCAGGGCTCAGGGTCGCAAGCCCACTGCCGTGCCCCAGCACGATCAGCGCATACCCTCGTGACTCCAGTCGCCCCGCAGCCCACGTNNTGAGGAAGTCTACGAGACTCTCACCCGCGGTCATGTCTGTCGGACCGAGGGGGACCCAGACGGCATGCCCGCCGGCGGGTGCGGCCCAGCGGGCCGCCGCGCCCGCGCCGTCGATCTGCACAGCTACATCACAGACACCGGCAGCTGCGGCGTCGAGGAGCACGTGCCAGTAGC
>DPJP01000023.1:6264-6572 GCA_003542955.1 Armatimonadota bacterium | reverse complement strand
CTCGAGGCCGCCCTCCGCGCTCAGGTACGCCAGCACACCCCATTGCGCCGCTTGTGTAGCGGACGTGTTGTCAAGGAGCAGGATGGCACAGACTGCCAACATCAAGCCGGGGCCGCGCAACCGTCCGTGCCGGTGCCGCGGCCCCGTCGTCTCCTTAGTGCCCGCGTCTGACCGGACTCGTCCCGCGCCCGTAGAACCCTGGTACGCGGCTCGGCCGGGTGACGGCATCGGTGTCATTAGCGCTCACGGGTCCCGGCGGCTCGATCTGGGTGTAGAAACTCCGCATCTCGCTGTAGAGCCACCCCGTC
>DPJP01000023.1:0-6257 GCA_003542955.1 Armatimonadota bacterium | reverse complement strand
TCGCAGGTCGCGATTCACCGGCTGTGTGGCATCGCCGCTCGCGCGGCAGCCGACGCGCCAGTAGTACTGCGAGTCGTAGGCAAGGGCCGTGCTCGAACTCGCAGTCGAGAAGGCCGTGCTGAGCACCGTATCGCCACTGCTGGCGCGGATGTCGGAACTCACCCAGTATGGGCTGCCCCGACCATCGGGGTCGGTGCTCGGGTACAACTCGACACGGTAGATGTCGGCGCCCGTACTGACCTGCCACGTGAAGGTCACGTTATCGACGTACTGGCTCGGCGCGCTGCGCGCAGGTGCTGACAACTGCGCGGGAGTGAAGAACGTCACCGGCCCGAAGTGGTCGCTCGGGTCGGAGAGTGCCTGCCCGGTTTCGACATCGATCTGCAGCGACGCCTCGACCGGCTCATCCTCCTGGTTGGTCGCCACCGGCGGGTTGTACCCCGGTGTCTGCAGCGGCTCAATGATGCGGCGCACCACATAGTAGTACTTGCTGCCGATGGTCATCGGCCAGTGGTTCCAGGAGGCCTCGACGTCCGCGTCCTCAGCCTCGCCTTCCTCGCCGTACCAGGTGAAGGTGAACTCGAAATCCTCGATATACTCTGTCAGGTACGGATCGTCACTGTAGGTGTCGTTGGGGAGTCTGCGTCCCTCGATGACGTCGATGATCCGTGTTGCGGTCGTCGGGAAGAACGGGTTGTTCGCATCCCGGTAGATCACCCAGCCGTGCGTACGCTCCAACTCGGTTGCGTCGGTTCTCACCTTCAGGACGACCGTCGGGTCGACGCCGCAGGCGGCCTGGGAGAGGTTCCCGGTAACCGTCGAGTCGGAGGCCGTGCTGGTGCCCGTACCGATGGCGTAGATGCCGAACAGCAGCGCAAAGCCGGCAAGCATCTGGGTAACGCCCTTCACCTGCCTGCTGCGGGCCTCCTTGTTCGCGCGCTGGGTGCCCTTGTAGAGGCGGTAGGTCTTGTCGCCGGTCTGTGGGGTCTGCCCGTCGATGACCTTGGCCCACGACATGTTCGTCAGGACCTCACTCACCCGCAGGACGCCCACCCGCCGCATCACAACCTCCGCCAGGTCGCTCGACCAAGTCGGCCGCATCACCAGCAACTCGGCGCCGACCATCATGCCGTCGCCAATGCCGAGGTTGATATTGACCTCTTTGCGGTCGGTGATGACGTCAACGTTGCCGCGGCGCACGCGGCCCGCGAGCATATCGGTTACGGCCGCCTGGGCGGCGGAGCGCAACGCGTCATCCGCGCCCTTGGTGATGTCACCCTCCGCACCCGGCTTGGGTGTGGTCGTCTGCGTCGTGGCTGCACCATCCAGATGCTCCTGGACGGTCACATCCAGCATCCGGATCTCGAGGCTGCACCGCGTTCGGCCGCTCCCTCTGTCGGAGGACAGCTCCCTCACGACACCGGTGAGCACCTTGTCCACCCGCAATGCCTGGCCCAGGCGTATCTGGTCCAGTTGCGACACAGGCGCTGTGATCCCGAGGCTGTTCATCTCTCGCTCGAGGTCCAGGCTCGAGGTGACGATGAACTCGCGCGTGGCTTCGAGCTGCAGCACGACCGCCGCCGCGGCCTTCTTCGGCAGCAGTGGGTCGTCGACACCGCTCGCATTCTCAAAGGGCAGAACGACGACCGACGTCACGCTCCGACCCCTGTCGCCGGCACTCGGCCCCTGCGCAAACGATGCTCCGTAGGGAAGGACCAGTGCGACGATAACGAGGTAGACGAACTTGCGTACCATTGTGTTTTTGCGGATGAACTGCATCGAGATAGCTCTCCCTCCGACGCGGTCTCGGTCTGACCCACGGTTGTAGCAGCCAGTATAGCACACGCCATCGCGCGCTGTAAAAGCGCGTTGAGTACCCCTATCGGGTCACCATCACCGAGGTGAGGCCCTGAGCCCGCTGCCCGTCCTCGGTCGCCGCCGCGATGCTGATCAGGTACAGACCTGCCGGTACCTTCGCGCCGGCGTTGTTCCGGCAGTTCCACACCACCGACTGCAAGCCCGTTGTCTGAAGCTCGCCATCTGCCGCGCGTCCCACCAGCCGACCCGCGATGTTGCGCACCTCGACGCTCACCGACGCGGGCTTCGACAGCGTGTAACTCACGCTCACGCCCTCCGCGCCCGCGGACGCCGAGGCGCCCGCCACCGCCAACTGCCCCACCGGGTCAGAGCTGACCACGATGCTCAGTTGCCGGGCCGTCTCGCCCGCGGTGAAGCAGTAACTGCGGTTGGTGCGCATGTACACGCGCTTGCCCGCCGCGGCGTCGATCAGCATCGGCTGCACGTTGCCCGGCAGAGCCTGCATTGCAGGCCAGCTCAACTCAACCTGCTGCCCGGCGAGGTTCGTATCGACAACCAGGTTCCAGCGGCTCTCGGCCGCATTGGCGCCGCGCACATCAACGGCCAGGTTCTCGCCGTCGGAGCCCTGCNNTTCGCGTACACGTATGGGCCCATGCCCGGCACCGGCGGCTTGCCCTGATCCAGCCCGGGGTCAAAGGCGTTCGAGGCGGCCGTCGAGGTCGCGATGCAGGTCGCCGTATCCGCCAGCCCCGCCACTCCCGCGTTCAACTGCAACTGCCAGCCGTCGACGTCAACCATTGGCGCCGCGGTGTCGGCACTCTCACTCGCTTCCAGGGCGTCGGTATTGCGGTCGATGATCAGCGTGCAGTAGCTGTCATTGACCAGCAGCCAGTAGCCCACGTACGGGATGAAGGCCGACACGGTCCGGTACCCGCCCAGCATGTATGCGAACAGGCGGGAGCCGATGATATTGCTTGCCAACGCCTCGGCCATGGTCCGGTCAACGCCGTTGCGGTCGCGGACCGTCACGGAATAGAAGTCGATGCCGACGGTGAACGGGTCGCCGATCAGGTTCCAGCCACGCTCCAGCCGCATGCTGTACGGGCTCGTGGCCGGTGTCCCCTCCTGCGCCAGGTCGGCGGCGCCGGCGAGATTCAGCCAGTAGCCGCGCCCGAGGCGGAAGCGGTCCGCAGGCGCGTTCGGATACGCCCGATAGCGCGCGGCCCCCGTCTCCCAGGTCGCCATTCGCAGCGAGCCCGTAGTCACACCAAGCAGCGCGGCCGGGTCCATGCTCGAGAAGTCCCACGGCAGCGACATCAACTGATATCCCGCGGGGAACACGTGCAGACTCTCGAGGACGAAGCTCACACCCGTCGTCATCTGCCCGCTCTGAACCGTCTCGGTGCGCTGTGTCGGTGATGGCGTGTAGCCGGAAACCACCGGCACAACGGTTACCTGACCCGCCGGGACGCCTGAGCTGTTCGGATCGTTGGGGTCGAAGATGTAGTTGTACGCCGGCGCCCCGTTGCCGGGATTCGTGAGCGTGTCAGAGGTGACGGTGCTCGCGATCACCACGCCGCCGGACATCACCCGGATCAGGATGCCGCCCACCGGCGAGCCCGTTGTGGCCGACGCCACGACACCCGATATGCCGCCCGCGGGAACCGTATCAAGCTGCACTTCCAGGTTGCTCGTCACCTGCGACGTGACCGTGGCCGCCCTCGGGTTGGATGTCTCGTACCCGGGGGCGCTCACGACGACGGTGTATTGACCGCCCGGCAGCGAGAGATTGGCGATGCCGCTCGTGTCTGTCGTTGCCCGGGCCGCCTCGATGCCCCGGCTGTCGGTGGCGACGACCGTGGCATTGGCGATGTCGCTCTGGTCATTGACGTCGCTCACATGAACCGACAGCGTACCCGGCGCGGCCCCCAGCAGGAACACCACGTTCGAGGTGTTGCCGGGGGTGACGTTGACCTGCTGTTGGGCGGTACCGTAGCCCGGTATGGTGCCGTCTGCGACGACGATGTAGGAGCCCACCGGGACTCCAGGGATGACGAATGTCCCGTCGGCGGCCGATACGGCCTGCGCGATGGGCTCGCCGAGGTCGGCGATGTCGTAGTCAACAGTCTGCTCGGTGCGCACCGGGAGTGAGGTTGACGCCACTGCGTTGCGCGCGCTCCCGGGTTCGTCCCCGTGCGAGGCACCCATGAAGTCGTTGGGGTCCACCGCTGCGGCAGTCGGCTCAGCCGGTTCCTCTTCTTCCTCCTCGACCGGCACCGGGTAGACGCTGACGGTCACGTTGGCGATGAAGTCATTGGTCGTCTCGGAGAGCACGATGCCGGAAATCGCGCCGGGCTGTGCCTCCTTGATCGCGAAGTCGATCTGAACCGGGTTCTCGCCGCCGTGCGCGTAGGTGCCATCGGCGTGGTCAATCTCGTACCCGACGCGAATGGCCTCCACGCTGTATGGCCCGGATTTGAGCCCCTGGGCGACGTAGGTGCCGTCTTTCTGACACCGCACGGCCCAGCGGTTCTCGTCTTGCCTGATCACGACGATGGGTTCGGGGTCGGTCACTGGGACCCCGCCTTCACTGATGGAGACGACACGCCCCTGCAGAGTCGCCGTCCGTGACCAGCACAGGAAGTTATGGATCAGGTGGCTGCGATGGTTACTACAGTGGCTCGGTACAGGGTCGTGGGCGATGATGTAATTCCGGTAGATGTTCTCGAACCCAAAGGCGAGGAACACGACATGGGCGCCGGTCGTTGCGTCGTGGTAGGCGGTGCCTGCCGCCGTGCCCGCAAATCCGTTGTAGCCGTACAGCTTGGTGCTATCCCCAATCGGGGTGATGCCGTCTGGGCGCATCCAGTAGCCGAAAGTCCGTTGGTCGGCGCAGTCGCAGTGGCAGGTGTACCCGTTGCTGCTGGTCGGGTTCTTCGGGAAGAACAGCACGGTGGGGTTGTCGGCTGTTTCCCACCAGTTGGCTGTGACGGTGTAGTGTGGTACGGTCTCATCGCCGGCCGCATTGACCCATGCGTCATACGCTACGGGGCTGCTGGTCTGCCCATCCGCATGCGTATCATTCGCGTAGCCCACGTTGGGGACGTCGTCCATCAGGTACTGCGCCCTCAGGTGATTGCTGAGAAAGTCGTTGTTGGTTCTCCCGGCCATTGTGAGGGCCCACGCAAGGTTCTCGCCGGAGATGAACAGCTTGCCGCCCTGAGCGAGGTAGTTTCCCAAGCGGGCCTGCACTGATGCATCCTGAATCGTCCCGTCCGCTATCCAGACGTCGCCCGTGTGTGGCGCTGCCCAGATGACCGCCCGATTGACGACCTGCACCTCACGGGTAGCCTTGGCCGTCGTGGGGTTCGCAATTGCGTCCGCCGGGTCGAGTTGGTACTCGACCGTCGGGAGGTAGTTGCGGAGGATGGTGTCGCTCACCGGACCGCGNNCCCGCCACACGTCATAGTAGCCCTCAGGGCTAAAACTCGTCGGATCCGCGTAGTTGTACGCGGGCAATCGCCCGGCGATGGAGTCGAAGTCTACTGTGGACAGCAATGTGCCGCCGGGATTCAGGCGGTAGAAGCTCTCGACAGGAAACTGAGTGGGGTAGTCGTTGTTGTTGCCCGTCAGCCAGATGAAGAGCTGACCCTCACAATAGTCATCGACGAACAGGATGCGGTCGTTCGGGTTGAAGGTCACAGTCGAGAAGCCGTAGATGTCATCATAGGTCATCGAGTTGTTGTAGATGTCGGTCGTCGCGATGTCGATGATGTAGTCGCGTGGGGTCGGGAGTGTCGTCCACGTCGCCGAGTAGATGCCGTCACCGGCGACTTCATCAGGCGAGACCCCGTCATCGAACATCTGCGCAGAGCCGACGATTGTGCAGTCAACCTCAAGGGCCTGGATGCCGCTGACGCTGGATTCGAAGGTGCGGCCGTTCCATTCGAAGATCTTCAGATCCGGGTCTTTGAACAGCGCCGTGACCGACCCCACGCCGCCGTCGGCGTCATACACAGCAACCTTCACCGTGATGTCGGCGCCGGGACCGGGGTTGCGGTTGTCCACCCACGGCAGAGCATTGTCGCGGCCGGGGGCGGCCCGCAGCTCCGGCGGCATCGTGTCGCTCAGGAAGGTGGCCCAGATGTCGCTCTTCTGCCTTGAGGCATCCGCGCGCGTGGACTCGAAGGCAAAGCGGGTCCGCGCCCGCTGGTCGAGGTCCGGGGTCCACGTCGGGTTCACATCATTGTGGTTGTCGGCGGCGTCCTCATCATTGCTGATGAGTGTCGCCGGCTGGCCCGTCTGGGCTTCCCCGACTCGCGACATCGTGTAGATGTTGAAGTCGTCGGTGGTATCTCCCAGCAACTCGGTGAAGCGGGACGAAGCAAAGACTATCGACTGGCCGTTTGGCGACCAGGCCGGGTCGATATCGCTGGCCG
>DPJP01000091.1 GCA_003542955.1 Armatimonadota bacterium | reverse complement strand
GCGAATCTCCGCCGGGATCGCAAGCACCTCCCGGATGTAGTCCTCGCGGTCATAGCCGCGCGTCTCCGAGCCGCGGATGCCGATCCAGCAGGTCCCCAGACCCAGGTCGGTGGCCTGGATGAGCATGTTCTCGATCATGGCAGCGCNNCTCAGCCCACCAGTGATCGGAGGCCTGCTCGTCCCCGCACACGGCAAAGACGACGGGAGACTGCGCGCAAAAGAACGACCACTGGTGCGTCTGGGCCAGCTTCTCGCGCGTCTGTTGATCGGTGACCACGACGATGTGCCACGGTCTCACGTTCATGCCGGAGGGCGCCTTCATGCCCGCCTCGACGATCGTGCCGATCTCCTCCTCGGTCAGCGGCGTATCGGTATACGCCCTGCAGCTGTAGCGTTGCGCGATTGCCTTGAGCATCATTGACCTCCTGTGGTGTCGGGAATCCGGGCGGAGCCCGTCACGCCGGGTCGGGCGGCGCCGATGCGTCGCGGGGCCTCGGCTGGGGCGGCGTTTCTCCCGCCATCTCGTAGAGCTGAAGTTGCATGCGGCGGATCGAGTCCATCACCATGTCGGTGGCCACCTGCAGCCCCTCCTTGCCGGGATGCTCGGCGAAGACGGGCATTGGGTCGATGGGTTCGCCGAACATGACGCGTGTATGGCCACGGTGGAAGAACTTCGCCTCCAGCGGCAGCACCTTGTCGATGCCGATGATGGCGCAGGGGACGATAGGGACGCCGGCCGCGCGGGCGATGAAAGCCACACCCAGTTGGGCGGGCTGCAGCGTACCATCGGGGCTGCGCCCGGCCTCGGGGAAGACGGTCAGGCACTCGCCCCGCTTGAGCAACTCGACCGCGTACCGGATGGCCGTGCGGTCGGGGCTGTCCATCTCGACGGGGAAGGCCAACGCGACGCGTATCCACCAGCGGATGAAGGGGATCTCGAAGAGTTCGCGCTTTGCCATGAAGTAGGTGTAGCGCGGCAGGGCGTACGAGGTGAGTTGAGGATCAAGGAAGGAGATATGGTTGGGGGCAATCAGGCAGCCTGAGGCGGGGACGTTCTCACGCCCGTATACATCGCACCCGCCCGCCAGTCGTGTGATCATGCCGATGAGCATGTCCGACAAGGCAATATTGAAGCGGGAGAACGGAGTTGGGGTACCCGGCTCCCTGCGCATTCGTCTGTGCCCTTAATGGTATCGGGTCGCTCATTGATCCGCCACCGTGGCCGGCGGCGTGTTCGCAGCCGCCGGTTCGACCTCCATCAGCATTGCCCCGATGCGCTCCATGACGGCTCCCACGGCGGCCGCGGCGGCCGCCTTCGCGTCACCGGCGCTGTCGAAGTCCTCCATGCGAACAGGTTCGCCAAAAGAGACCGTTATCCTCCCCCGGTGCAGATGCCAGGCCTTCCTCGGCAGCACCACGCTCGTCCCCGTCAGCGCGCAGGGCACTATCGGCACGCCCGCCTGCTTGGCTATGAACGCCACGCCCGGTGTCGCCTCCCCAAGGCGACCGTCCTCGCTGCGGGTCCCCTCCGGGAACAGTGTCAGCAACTCCCCGGCCTTCAGCAGGTTGATGGCATGACGGATCGCGGTGCGGTCAACACCCTCACGGTCCACCGGGAAGGCGTACAGAGACCGGATGATCCCCGCGAACACGGGGTTCTTGAACAGCTCCTGCTTGGCGAAGTAGTAGGTGCGCCGCCGCAGGCCGGCGCCGATAACCGGCGGGTCCAGGTATGAGCGATGGTTCGAGGCCAGGATCGCCCCACCCGTCTCCGGGACGTTCTCCGTGCCCCGCACATCGAACCCGCCGTTGAGGCGGAAGAGCCTGGGCAGGAACCACTGGAGGCACCTGTAGAATGTCGAGGTCCGTCCGCCGGGCGGCGCCGGTTCCCGGTTGATATCGAGCCTGGTCTCAGACATCCGCATCGCTCTCCATACCGCGCGCCATCCTCGCCAGTCGGTCGATGACCTCATCGAGCGACATGCCGTCGGTCACAAGCTCGTGTGCGTCGTCGGCCTTCCTGAGTGGAGCCACGGCGCGGGAGCTGTCGCGCCTGTCTCGCTCCTCCTGCTCGGCCAGCACCTGCTCGAAAGTCACTTCCGGGTGGTCGCCCTTGAGCTGCTCGAAGCGTCGCCTGGCCCGCTCCTCGGCCGTGGCAGTCAGAAACACCTTCATCTCCGCGTCGGGCAGCACGACGGTGCCGATGTCGCGCCCCTCCATCACCACGCCCCCGCCCGCGGCCAGGTCGCGCTGCAGTTGAAGCAGATTCTGCCTCACCAGCGGGATCGCCGAAACGGGTGAGGACATCGCCCCGACCTCCGGCAGCCGCACCTGCCGCTCGAGGTCCTCGCCGTCCACGAAGATGTGCTGCCCTCCGTCGGTCCCGCGGAACTCGACCTGCATTCGCCCGGCGATGTCTGCAATGGCCTCCGCGTGGCGCTCGACATCCAGCCCCTGCTGGATTGCCCGCCACGCGAGCGCGCGGTAGATCGCCCCGGTGTCGATGTAGACATACCCGAGCCGTTGCGCGAGACCCCTGGCGGCGCTGGACTTGCCCGCGCCGGCGGGGCCGTCAATCGCTATCCTGAGCTTCGCCTTCACTGCTGTCGACTCCCACCGGGCTTGCATAGAGCTTTTCGCGGAACCTCCGGCCCGTCTCGAGCAGGCTCTCAACTCGTTGCACATCGCCCGTCTCGATGGCCTCGATGAACTCCTCGGTCACCTCGCGCATAGCGCGTGTTGCGGCCAGCACGGCCTCCGAGTTCGCCGCGAAGATATCGCGCCACATATCCACATCGGCCGCGGCGATACGGGTGGTGTCGCGCAGGCCGCCGGCGCTGAAGCGCACAATGCCCTCGATACCCGAGCGGGCTATCGCGACACTCAGCGCCACGGCCACCAGGTGCGGCAGATGGCTCGAGTAGGCGAGGATGGTGTCATGCTGATCCGGGTCGACAACCAGCGGAGCGGCGCCGATCCGCCTGATTGCGCTTTCGAGGCGAGTGGTGACGGGCTGCGCGGCCCGGCCGGGGCACAGCAGGTACGTTGTGCCGTCGAACAACTCCGCCGATGCGGCGGCCGGACCATGCTTCTCGGTGCCGGCCATCGGGTGACCGCCGATGAATGAGACGGTCTCAGGCAGCAGTTGCGCGGCCCACCTGCACACCTCGGCCTTCGTACTGCCGGCGTCGGTGACCAGACACCCGGCCGGCAGGTGAGGCGCGATCTGTTCGAAGACTCCCCGCATCGCTCCCACGGGCACGGAGACATAGACGATGTCGGCATCGCCCAGGGCCTCGACCACGTCGGCGGTACACTCGTCGGCTGCCCCCACTCCGAGCGCCTCGTCGCGGGTGGTCTGCTTCCGCGCCACGCCGATCACCCGATCGACAACACCCGCCCGCCTCGCCGCCAGCGCGAAGCTCGCGCCGATCTGGCCGATGCCGATGACGGCCATCGTCCCATAGACAGTGTCTGGTCGGTTCGGTGTCATATCGGCTTCACCCGAGTTGCAGCCCCAGCGCCGCGGCGAGCTGGCCGACGCGCTCCATCAGCTTCTCGAAGTTCTTTGGCGTCAACTGCTGGATGCTGTCGCACAGCGCCCTGTCGGGGTGTGGGTGCACTTCGACCATCACACCGTCACCGCCGGCGGCAAGGCCTGCCAGGGTCATCGGCTGGACCAGCGAGTGATGGCCGGTCGCATGCGATGGGTCAAGGATGATCGGCAGGTGCGTCTCCTGCTTGGCGGCGACCATTCCGGCCAGGTCGAGTGTGAAGCGCGTGATTGTCTCGAAGGTGCGGATGCCGCNNTAGTTCTGCATGTTGCGTGCGCCGAGCTGGATCGCGTCGGCGTATCGCGCCACGAGTTCGACATGCCGCACGTCGCGCGCTTCCGTCACCACCGGCAGACCGGTCTCCTCCCTGGCAGCGGCGAGTATCTTGAGCGCATCCTCACCCAGGCCCTGGAAGTCGTACGGTGAGGTGCGCGGCTTGAACGCCCCGCCGCGCAGGCAGTGCGCGCCTGCCGCCTTGACGGCTCTGGCCGCCTCGAGCGTCTGCTTCTCGGTCTCGACCGTGCACGGCCCGGCAATGATCGAAGCGTGCCCGCCCCCGAACGCCGCCGTACCGATGTAGACGGTACTCGTCTCCTCCTGGTGTTCCCGGCTCACGAGCTTGTAGGGGCGCAGAATCGCCACCACCCGCTCGACGCCGGGAATAGTCATCAGCCGGTCACTCATCGCCTGCTTCTCGCCGTCGGGAGTGCCGATGGCCCCGATCAGCGTGCGTTCAACCCCGCGCGACACGTGATGGCCGTAGCCGCGCTCATCCAGTGCGCTGATGACGGCCTGGATGTCGGCATCCGTTGCCTTCGAATCCATGATGATTATCATTGGTATCGTCCTGCCTGCGATAGTACAGTGGGGCTTCTCCAGCCATCACTGCCGGGAATTGCTGGGGTCGGCATACAACGTCGAGTAGTGCGCCACGCGACGTGGGGTCACGAGCCGGAACCTGTCTACTACCGTACAGACCACACCCGGTTGTGCATCTGCGCGGCCTCACCGGCCGCCGGCATGGTCCTCCAGTACGGCTTCGAGCGCATCAATGAACAGCGCGTTCTGCTCCGCGGTGCCGATCGTGACGCGAATCCACGTCGGCAACCCGAAGATGTCGCCGGTGCGGATGGTCACCCCGCGCCGCATGAGACCGCCAAACACCGCGCGGGAGTCCACTCCTGTGTCGACGAGGATGAAGTTCGTCTGCGTCGGCACATACTCGAGGCCCATCTGCTCGAACCGCTCGTAGAGATAGGCCTTCCCGTCAAAGACCATCTGCCGCGAGCGCGCGAGTTGCTCGGGGTCCCGGAGGCTGGCAATCGCCGCCACCTGCGCAATCGAGGACACATTGAACGGCTCAAGCACCTGCCTGAGCGCGTCCGCAACGCCTCTCCCGCAGATCCCATAGCCGATGCGCAGACCCGCGAGCGCGTAGACCTTGCTGAATGTCCGCAACACGGCGACCTTCCGCCCCCTGCGGACGTAGGCCAACGTGTCCGGGTAGTCCGGGTCGTCCACATACTCGAAGTATGCCTCGTCGAACGCGATAACGGTCGTCTCAGGTGCCCTGGACATGAACCGCTCGACCTGCTCGGCCCTGACGATCGTGCCCGTCGGGTTGCAGGGATTGCCGATGAAGACAAGTCGCGTGCGGTCGGTGATGGCGGCCGCGATGGCATCCAGATCGTGGTCGAAGCCCCTGGCCGGCACCTCGATCAGGTTCGCGCCCTGCAGGCACGGGATGATCCGGTACATGGCGAACGGGAACTGTGAGAAGACTACATCATCACCCGGCGACACAAATGCAAGGCCCAGCATGTGAAGAATCTCGTCCGAGCCGCGGCCGATGAGGATATTGTCCGGCAACACCTCGAGGTGCTTCGCGAGTACACCGGTCAACTCGACACAGAGCGGGTCGGGGTAGACGCCGACATCCGCCGCGGCCGCGCAGATGGCCTCGATGGCCATCGGCGATGGCCCGAGCGGGTTCTCGTTCGAGGCAAGCTTGGTGATCTCTTCAAGGCCGAACTCGCGCTTGACGTCCTCCGAGTTCTTCCCCGGCGAGTAGGGCGCTATGCGCTTGATAGTCTTGCGTGCGATATCGTAGGCGCGGAACACAGTCGCTCTCCCAGGTTGCGGATGGCAATCGAGGTAGGTTTTATCACAAACCCGTCGAGGTTGACAAGGACAGCCCGTTTCGGAGGTGTGCCACTGGTTAGTAGGTGGAATTGGGATTCAGGTTGGTCGCGCGCTGGGCCGGATGCACCGCCATCGCGCAAACGGCACGCGATGTCGGTGCATGCGGCCCACGCTCCGATGAGAGTTGCCAGGAGAACCTGCGCAACTCGGGCACACTCCCGTTTCGGGCTGTGAGCGGCTGTGCTATAATCCGCGACAACCTTCGGCCGGCCCTGTCGGCCGAAGCGGACCCACACGCACCGGCATGACCCACGGGCGCGCAGTCGCCTCCCGGGAGGAACTCCGGCTGGACTACCGCACACGATGGCAGGAGAAGCAGCGCCGCCGCCACATGCTGTGGCTGGCGACCATCCCCGTGGGCGTTGTGCTGATTGCCATCGCCGTACTGCTCGCACACGTGCTGTCGGCCGAGGGTCCGGAGTGGACGTATGCCGGCCCGCCCGACAACCTCGTAGCGCCGACGGTGGCCGGAAACCAGGTGCTTGCGGGGTTTTCCGAGGGGCAACTGCACTGCCTGAGGCTGTTCGACGGCTCCCAGGTCTGGCCCGAGCCGTTCCGCCGGCCCGAGCGCTTCGTCTCCGAGGTGGCGGCAGGCGCAGGAACGGCCGTGCTGTGTTCTGACTATGGAGGCGTCTTCGCCTGTAGCATGGTCGACGGCAAGGGGCTCTGGAGACACCAACTCGATGGCGCCACGCGCGCCGCGCCGCTGCTTATCGATGACATCGCCTATGTGGTCTCGGAGAAGGGAGAGGTGCGGGGCTACCGGGTCCGCACGGGAGAGGAAGTGCTCTCCCTGGATACGGACGTAGCCCTCTCGGCGCGGCCCGCAATCGCCGGCAGCACCCTCGTCGCCGCCGGCAGCGATGGTGTGGTCATCGGCATCGATACCGTGTCCGGCACGGAGAAGTGGCGCAGGCGCCTGGGCGTCACCTTCCTGTGCGCGGCAGCCTTTGTGGGTGATCGTGTCGCCATCGGCTCCGAGCAGTGGCGGATGTACCTGCTCGATCCCGCCGACGGCCGGGTAACCGCAACGGTGCCTGCGTACGGACTCCTGCGGCTGCCCGCAGTCGGCGACAAATCCTCGATCTACTTCGCCGACTCCGCCGGCTATCTCTACTGCGCCGACCCAACCACCGGCAAGACGCGCTACACCAGCCGCCTCGGCAGGACCATCGACGGCGGGCCGTACCTGCACCTGGGCTCCCTCTACTGCCTGGTCGACGGCTCGATGCTCGTCGAGATTGATGCGACCACCTGCAGGGCGCGCCGCAGTTGGCGCATGGCCGACGCGGCAAGCAAACTCGCGATCGGCTCCGGCTATGCCGTGGTCGGTACCGGCACGGGCACGGTGGCCGCTGTGCCGCTCGATTGACACCCGACTGCCCCCGGCGAAAAGAGGTATCGTCACCCCTTGGACACGTCGCAGGATACGACAACTCGGGCACTCGACCGGCGCACATTCGCCCTGGGTGTGCTCAACGGCGGCACCTATACCCTCGCCGTGGCCTGCATAGACCCCGAGACGCTGCTGCCTGCGTTTGCCGTGTCGATCAGTGACAACGTCATCTGGGTGGGCCTGTTGAGCGGGCTGTTCGCCGCCGGCTGGTACTGGCCCCAGATATTCGCATCCAGGACCTTCGAGACCAGCTCCGCCCTGATGCCCCATTACCGCATCTCCGCGGTCGTGCGTGTTTTCTGTGTGGCAGCCATCCCGGTCGTGGTCTACCTGTGGGGGGCCACGCACCCGGTACTGGCCGTCTCACTTGTGAGCATCCTGCTGCTCGCCTTCAGCAGCGCCGGCGGCTACGGGCTCATTCCCTTCATGACTGTGTCGCGCGACGCGATGCCCTCGACGATGCTCGGGACCTACTTCGGTCTGCGCTACCTGCTCGGGGGGCTCCTGTCTTTCGCCGTTGGGTTCTGGATCGAGGATGTCCTGGCGGAGAGCAGCCCGATCCGCTTCCCGACCAACTATGCGCTCGTGTTCGCCGTCGGCGCGCTCGTCTTCATGCTCTCCTCGCTCCTGTTCGCGGTGGTCAAGGAGCGCCCACGTACACCATCCAGGCACGCACTCTCGATGCGGATGCACCTGGTTCGTGCGTGGCGGATGGTGCGCGACAACCTCAATATGCAGCGACTGGCGCGCGCACGGGTGCTCTACCATGCCGCCGTCGGCCTCTCCTACCCCTTTGTGGTTCCCTTTGCGCTCAAGGTCCTCGGGATGCCGCCGGCCGCCGTCGGCATACTCCTGTCGCTGAAGGTCGCCAGCTACAGCATCGCCAACATCCTCTGGGGTCGACTCAGTGACAACCGCGGGAACCGTGAGCAACTCATCGCCTCATCGGGCACGCTGCTGCTGGTGCCTGCCTTCACACTCATCTCGCCGCACCTTCCCGACGATGCGTTGTTCCGGATCGGGGGGACTGCCGTCACCTGGCAGTTCGTGAGTATCGCGCTGGCCATCATGCTGGTGGGCGCCTCCGCAAGCGGCCAACTGCTCGGCTTCAACGCCTTCCTGCTCGAGATGCTCCCGCCACGCCGCCGCAGTACGTTCATGGGCGCCTTCTACCTGATGGTGCTTCCGACCGCGGCGGTACCCATCATCGGCGCGGCGGCAATCGGCACCAGCGACAATTTCGCCCTCGGAATGATCGTCTCCGGGGTACTCGGCCTGCTGATGACGCTCCAGATAGTGCATCTGAGGGAGGTGCGGGAGACGCAGGGGAGCTGAGGCGCACTTCCGCGGGGCGGCGGCCTGAAGCCCGGATTCCAGGCAAAAAAAGAGCCACCGGCCTCATGAGTGCTGTTCCCGACCACTCACTTGGCGATGGCTTGCCCTCATCAAGGTTGACGGCCTGAAGACCCCCATGAAAAGAGCCGGGTTTTACTCCAATCGAGCTTGCTGTACCTGTATTAACGCACCAGACGCGGATTGGTTCCACAAATCTGAGAAAATCTTGATTCGCCGTTGACCACCCACAGGGAGTGACCCCATGCACCACACCAGGCACCATCACCCGCACGTCGATCCGCGGCAGCCCCGCAACGGCGCACGCTGCCTCACCAATCCTCCGGTCTTCGCATGGCTGCCGGTCGAAGGCGCCGAGCAGTACACGCTCACGGTCAGTCGCCATCCGGCACTGCAGGAACCGTGCCTCGAGGCACACGTGGGCGCCGATCCGCTCTACCTGCCGCACCGGGCGCTGCGGCCGGGGCGCTACTACTGGCGCTGGTCGGCCGACGGCGCCGAGGGCGAGCTGCTCAGCTTCGAGATACCTGCCGAGGCCACAGTAGTCGAGGCGCCGCCGGCGGCCGACTGGCTCGCGGCGATGCCCCAGGGCCACCCGCGCATCTACATCAGGCCCGAGCAGGTCGAGGCGCTGAGGGCCTCGAGGACGGGCTCCCGTGCAGCGCAGTGGCAGGCGCTGCAGGCGGAGGTTGACGTGCTGCTGGCCGAGGAACACGAAATGGCCGAGCCGCCCTTCCTCGGTGACCGCAGCGCCGACTATGGGGCATGGTTCAAAGTCTGGTCGAAGATACTCTGGGCCTCGCGGGCATTCGTCAAGGGCGCCGAGCTGCTCGCGCTGGCCTACCTGGCCTCCGGCGATGAGCGCTACGGCCGCGCGGCATGTCGGCGCATGGTCTCAATCTCACAGTGGGACCCGGAGGGCTCCAGCCACCTGAGCCATAATGATGAGGCCCACATGTCCGTCATCTGGGACGGCGCCAAGGCCGTCGACTGGGTGTGGGAGCTGTTCACCGAGCAGGAGCGTCAGCAGGTCATCTCCCAGTTCCGACGCCGCGGCGAGATCACCTACGAGCACATGCATGGGCGCGGCTCGTACGGGGTCACACGGTTCGACTCCCACGCCGGCCGCGAGGTCGTATTCCTGGCGTTGCTCGCGATGGTGTTCTCAGACGAGATCGAGCAGGCCGGCGAGTGGCTCGAATGGCTACGACCGGTGCTGTGCGGCATCTGGCCGATCTGGGCAGGAGATGACGGCGCGTGGGCGGAGGGCCCCTCTTACGGGTTGGCCTACGTCTCGATCATGACCATGTTCGCAAGCGCGCTCAAGCATGCCACCGGAGTGGACCTCTACAGGCGCCCGTTCTGGGCCAATCACGCCCACTGGCGCCGCTGGTGCCTGCCACCCTATGCCGAGTGGATGGGCTTCGGCGACCACTCCGAGCGGTGGAAGCACACCTGGGAATCCAACGCCAACCTCGTCGAGACAATCCAACGCGAAACCGGCGACCAGACGCTGGCGCCCTATGTCGAGCAGTTCCGTGCGGAGGCCGAACGCCTCGAAACGTCGCAAGTCCGTCACATGAGTGCTCTCGATTCGAAGCTCTACCTGCTCGACGCCACCGACGCGGCGACCGGCGACACTGCGAGACGGCAGGATGGCGTGCTCCGCGTATTCCCCGGCGCCGGATGGGCCGCCGTCCGCACGCATATCGACGACGCCGAGCACGACGTCGCCTTCATCTTCCGCTCCAGCCCGTACGGCTCATACAGCCACTCTCACGCCAACAACAACGACTTCATCATCCACGTCGCCGGGAAGGCCATGGCCATGCCCAGCGGCTACTACGACGGCTATGGTTCGGCCCACCACACGCACTGGAACTGGCACACCAAGTCACACAACTGCGTGACGCTCTCTGACGCATCACAACTGATGCGCAGCCGCGACTCGGTGGGAGCAATCGAGCATGCCTTCGAGGACGACCTCGTCGCCTACATGATGGGTGACGCCGACGAAAGCTACCTGCAGGCAGAGCGCTGTCGGCGGCATGTGCTCTTCATCAAGCCACATGCGTGCTTCTTTCTCGTCGACGAGTTCATCGCCACGCCGGGTGTCTACTCGGCGCTGCAGTGGAACATCCACTCCTGGAACCGGTTCGAGCATGACGTAGACGCCCGTACCTTCACCGTCAACCGCGGGGCGAGCAGCCTCAGCGGTTTCATGATGCACCATCAGAACGGCGTGTTCTCGCTGACCGAGGGCTGGGACCCGCCGCCGGCCGACACGAAGCCCTCCGACCAGTGGTTCATGCAATACCATCTGCGCTACATGCCCGTCGGCCTGGTCGACAGGCGCACCCTCGGAGTCGTCCTGTGCCCCGGGCACGGCGCCCTCCGCCCGCCATCGGTCGAGACGGAGCGATGCGACGGCACGGAAGTCGCCCATGTCGGGGAGGACCTGCTGCTGACGAGCGACACCGGCGCCATCGCCTACGGGCCGGTGGCCGCCGAGTGCCTCGCGGCGGCAGTGATCGGCGGCCGCATATACCGCATCGGGGATGCCGGGCTGGAGGTGTAGCCGCGTGCCGCCGCCGGGAGGCGGAGAGCACCTCGGCGCGCACGGTGTGGCCCGTTGAGGAGGGGCCGCATGCGCTGCGCCGGGCGCCTCCATCTCGGTGTGTTGATTGCATCGCAGCGCNNCGCATCCGGCCCACGCTTCGATGAGAGTTGCCAGGAGGACTTGAGCAATTCGGGCACACCCGTAGGGTCCACTTCCCTTGCAGGCGTGTGCTGTGCTATGCTGTAGCCACTGCGAGAATGTGTGATTGGGAGGTACAGACGATGTCAGTCAGCAAGTTGATGTTCGCAGCAGCATTGCTCATGGTGGCCGTTCTGGCGGTCGGTCTCTTGAGCGGCTGCCCGTCGAAGAGTGACGAGACGGTCTTGGCGCCGGTCGACCCGGCTCCGCC
>DPJP01000475.1 GCA_003542955.1 Armatimonadota bacterium | reverse complement strand
GCTTTACAATGCCGTAGGCCGTCGCCAGGCCCAGGCCGGTGTCGGCCGCATCGGCCTCGATAGTGACGAATGGCTCGAAGATGTGTTCTCGCGTTTCTGCGTCGAGCCCTGGGCCGGAATCGCGGATCTGCAGGAGCACACACCTGCTCGCGTCGGGNNGGAGGGGCGGGGCGTCGCTCTCGCAGGCGGGGGCCAGTGTCCGTATGGTCATCCTCCCACCATCCGGCATAGCTCGCTGTGCACTCAGAGCAAGGTCGACGACTGCTTGTTCCAGCCGCCCGGTATCAGCGCGTAGAAGGGGCAGATCGCCACCGGGGATGACCTGCAACTCGATGTTGTCGCGGATGGCGCCGCGCAGGAGCAGGTGGGCGCCGGCCAGCACGTCGTTGATGCTTATCGAGCGGAGTTCGAGCATCTCCTTGCGTCCGAACCCCAGAAGCCCTCGCACCAGGTCGGCGGCCCGCCCACCGGCATTGAGAATCGTCTCCAGGGCACGCCGGAGGCTCGCGTCTTCACCGTAGTCGGCCAGGAGGATCTCGCTGTAGCCGAGGATAGGCACCAGGAGGTTGTTGAGCTTGTGGGCGACGCCGCCGGCGAGGCGCCCGACCGCCTCCAGCTTCTGTGCCTGTCTGAGTTGCTCCTCGAGTTGCGCCCTGGCCTCCTCGGCGCGCTTGCGCTCGGTGATGTCACTGATGGTGCCGACCACTCGCGCGATACGCCCATTCCGCCACTCCGCCTCGCCGCGTGTCCCAACCCACATCCATCCACCATTGACGGGGCGGAAGCGGAGTTCCATATCATAGGCTTCGCCATCTTCCACACAGCGACGAAATGCCGCCTCAACCAATGGGCGATCTTCGGGATGGTAGCACTCCAGGCTCAGCCTCACATGCTCTGGAGAGCCGGGCTCGGGCTCGCCGGGTTTCATCCCGTGTATCCGATAGGTCTCATCGGACCAGTACATGTGCTCCCGCTCGACATCCCACACCCATCCGCCGGATCGGCCAACTCGCTCCGCCGCCTTAAGCAGCGCTTCACTGCGCCTGAGACGCCGCTCGCTCTCCCTGAGAGCGTTCTGCGCAAGAACGCGCTCCGTTGCGTCAGCCAGTGTCAGGACCAGGCGCTGCACCGTGCCGTCGGGGTCTTTGACAGGGGTCAGGCTCCAGTCCCAGTACGTGGTACCCCGCTCCGGTTGGTCGGGGTGGTCGAACAGCCTGCCGCTCACCACGTAGGCCTCGCCCGTGTCGACAACGCGCTGGAATATGGCTTGGTTCTCATCATGGGGATACAGCGCGAAGTGGTTCTGGCCCACAAAGGAGGCCGGGGCGCGGTGTGTTGCAGCCGCGTATGCATCATTGACCCAGATGAAGTTGAACCCCGCGTCCAGACACGCCACCATCACCGGGGTGTTCGCGAGGATGACCGACAGCAGGCGGTCGTGGGCGGCAAGGCTTGCTCCCTGGTCCCGGAGAGCGCTCTCTCCGCCCATGGCGTCGATGAAGTCTTCCGCCCTTCGGCAGCGCTCCAGCAGCTGCTCATAGCTCGGCTCGGGCTCAAACATGCTCTCGCCTCCCGGCAGCCTCGCTTGCGCGAGTGCTTCTCGCCGAGACCGTGAGTTGTCGGCATGCCCGAGCACCTGCCATCGGATGCGGCGCCCTCCCGATGGCCAAGCACGACCTGACACGGCGCGGCTCTGCCGCCACGCCTCGCAGTCTCACGCAGATACTCCCCACCACCCCACACCACCCCGCGCACAAGCGGCAAGCCATCCCCAACAAGGCGGCAACGATGCACTGAGGCGCGCGCCGCCTTGGGTCGCGAGCCCATGCTCGCGACACAGAACAAGTCTGCCACCTAACGCCGGCGGCCAAACCTCGGTCTCACCATCTGCCGGTCTCAGCCTCCTGAGACGCCGGCCGTGGCGCCACAGCGCCCCATCGAGCGCTCCTCAAGTCAGGGCTGCACATATGGCCGGAGCGCGCCCGCAACCGCTTCCGCCTGCTCCGCCCGGCCCACTTCGTTGTAGTGGTGGGTGTCAGAGCGCAGTTCGGGCTTGCCGACGACCAGAGCATACAGGTCGTTGGTCAAGATGCCAAGCTCATTCATGATCTCCGCGGCGGCGGCGTTGCGGGCCACGACCACATCGTTGTTCGGCGCCAACTGCTCCGGGTGCTCCTTGACCGTGATCGGCGTCGAACTGCCCCAGATCAGGGGCACCCCGGGTGCGAGTTCTCGCAACAAAGCCACGTAGTCGCGGAGGCCCTGCGCATACTGCTCCACACTCAGGTGGAAGCCGTGCAGACCGTTGTTGAAGTGGATCACCGCGTACTGTCCCTCTTCCAGCAGCGTCCTGGTCTCCTTCAGATGAATCGGATCCAGGATGTTGCGGGAATTGCCCAGCCGATCAACGTGCGCGATGCCCTCCAACTGCTTGATCACGCCCGCACTGTAGCCGACCGTGACCGAATCCCCGATCAGCAGTACCCGCGGCATGCTCGTGTCATTGGCGACGTCCCACCATATCTGGGACCACTCGGAGCGCTCGCGCACCCGCCCGGGGTCGGTCGGCTGCTCCTGCCCTGCAAATGCCTGGGCCAGGACTCCGGGCAGGCATGGCAGGCCGAGGGAGCCTGTGGCATTCGCGCCATCTTCGAGCACGAGTTCCGGCAACCGCGCGGTGTCATGGAAGCCGCTTGAGAAGACGGGTTGCCAGGCCAGCATATCACGATTGCCGGGGCTGTTGCGATAGAAATTGGCGTAGAGCTTCCCGGCGGGTGTGGATGCTCCGGGGAGCAGCCTGTCGAGCGGGAACGCCGCGCGGATGGTCCAGCGCCCTGCGTCAGAAGTGTCTGACATCACAATCGCACCACTCTCCCATTCGCCCGAGCCGCGGGGCTCGGTCTTCCACGCAAAAGGGGCCAGCCCGCCTGTGGGTCCGATGCAGAGTTGGTTATAGGCAGTGGCATCACGCGCGGGAGCGAAGAACAGCTCGAAATCGTCACCCGTCCACACCTCGTCCNNCTCCGTGGCGCGGAGGCTCTTCGCTGAAACGGCATCGGTGAACTCGATCAGCAGGTAGCGGCCGTCGTGGCCCAGGCGGGTAGTGAGCGTCCGCGGCGCGGGGTCGCCACTGAGCCCACCCCATCCGGGACAATCCGCCAGCCTCGCCCAGTCGACACGGGCAAGGTCAACCGGTGCACGCAGCTCGCCGGCAGCCGCCACGCGCGGCACGTTCACTGTCGCGATGGGCTGCGCGCGTTTCACGTTATGCTCATCGTACAGTCGCCGTCCCTCGACCATGTAATCGAAGATGCCGCGCTTGAACATGTCCACGCGCTGCTTCTCGGCATCGGTGCGCGCGGCGGCGACTGCCTGATCCATGAGTTGCTGCATCTGGGCCATTCGGTCGGCCGTGCCGAGCCACTTCCAGGCCAGTTCCTCGGTCTGGTGCTGGTGGGCGGCGGAGCCCTGTATCTCGGGAGGGTAGTGTTTCGGATTGGTGAAGGTGTCCTCGATCCGGCAATAGAGCGCCTTCATCGGCTCCGCCGCGGCCCCGTAGTAGCCGGTGAAGAACTCCTCGATGAGCTCGTTGCCATCGAGCACGGGATCGTCGGCGAGCTTGAAGGTGACATAGTACTCGAGCTGATCCATGAGGAAGGTGGCGTCGCACTCACTCGAGTTTTCGATGTACATCCCCTTGATGCCCGCATCATGATACATCTTCATCTGCTCGACAACCTGGTGGGCGAAGAAGCCGGGGAAGTAGTGGAAATTGCCCGACCTGGCATTGAGTGCCGGGAAGCAGTAGTAGAGCCAGAGGTAGAGCGGACGGTCAGGCTCCCGCTCGCGCCAATCACGCAGCACCTTGCGGTCATTCGCCTCCATCGACGGGCACCACCAGTTGCGGGTGTGCAGACACATCTGCACCTGGATGTTGGGCTCGAGCTTCACGTTCACCGGATGGTAGGCGTAGGTCGAGTAGGCGAGCTGGCCGAGCCACTTGCCGGGATGGCGCTTGCCCACCTCGCGGGCGACCCGGTTCGTGAACTCGTAGATGTAGTCGCTCGCGTAGCCGTTGTTGAACTGCGGGTTGTCCTTCTCAGCCGGGTTCAGCAGCGCCTGGCAGGCAGGGCACTGACACCAGGTGCTGTTGTCCATCGGCACCAGGCCGAATACGTTGTGCCCCCTGCCGGCCCCCCCCTGCGTGCCACCATCGTCGAAGTACGCGGTAGCATCCTCCGATATCTGCTTGATGAAGCCCTCGCTGGTGTAGCACATCTGTGGCGGCGGGGGGCCGTCCGCGGAGGGCAGCACGTCCGGCGCGCTTCTGGCGAACCACTCGGGATGCTCTGCCTGGTACTGCTTCGGGTAGTGGTAGAAGGAGTGACCAGTGACCCTGACCGCGCCCCCGATGCGCATCCGCAGCTTGTAGAGCGCGGCAACCGGGCCTGGCACGCGATCCGCGGCCGTCGGCATGTAGAGGTAGGCCCCGGCGATCATGCGCATCTCCATGGCGGGTTGATGCTTGCGATCACTCCCGCTGACGACGAGTGTCGGTTGCTCCGGGCAGACGATCCCGATCTCACCCGGCGCATACCAGCGCACACCGCAGTGGCGCTCCAGGAAGTCATAGACCGCGTAGAGGGTGCCGCAACTGCGGAAGGCGTTCGGCAGATCCGCCGCGGCCAGCGGGTCGAGCGTCTCAGGCAGCAGCCCGGCATCGCTGTCGAAGTGGTAGAGCGTGCCGGTGTGTTCATCCATCTCGTACGGTCCGCCCGCGGCATCTGTTGCCGGGTCTCGCACAACGCGGCATATGCGAACCTCGTCGATCAGGCCGATGAAGCAGTTGCCGACGGGATCGGTTGAGCCATGAGCAACGCCACCGATGCCGACGATTGCCCCTGCGCACGTGGTCTTCAGGCACTTGCCGGTGCCGCACAGCTTCCCATCGACGTAGAGGGCTATGCTGTCGGCGGCGGTGTCCCAGGTGGCGAGGACGTGGTGCCAGCCCTCTGCAAGCTCCTCCGAGCGGACGGCCGCGCTGTTCTGGCCGTCATAGATGACATAGTTGATACGGCTTGTGCCGGCATCCCGCTGGAGGATGTGGTAGGTCCAGGGGTTTGCACCGTCGACGCGGAGGATTGTGCCGTGTTTCTCCGGCGCCTCAGCCGGCATCCATATCTGCGCCTCCCAGGAGCCCCGGGCATCACTGAAGCCCGCCTCGGGTACGCGCACCAGCGTGCTCGCTCCGTCGAACTGCGCAGCGCCCCCGAACCTGCCGGGTGCGATGCGGGGCCTCAAGTCCGGCTGCCGCGGATCATCCTCGTCATTGCCGATGAGCACGAGCGTGTCGGGCAGAAAGCGGATGAGGTACTGCTGGGGGCGGAAGCTGGGGCCCCGGAGCTTGAGCGCGCGCGTGGCATCGCTCTCCCCCACCAGGATGCGCGGCCCTGTGACGTCTGCTGCGTCGGTGACTATGGGGAGCGCCGCGCCGGTGATCCTGTGGATGTGGTAGCGCAGTTCGGCGGCGGCGAAGCGGGCGCTCTGGGAGGGTTCCGACGAAAGCACGATCGCCGCGGCGGGCTTGCCGTCGCGGACAAGGGCGACCTCGCCATCAGCCGCCGACGTGCCGGGCGCAAGCAGAGGAAACGCGATACCGGCAAGGATGATAGTGGCCGCGAGACGCATGGGCATCTTCCCTTCACAGCCGCAGTGGACCCGGACGCCATCAGGTTGCAGGCGATTTCGCGCCGGGCGGCGAATCCACCTGCGCCGTGACATCTCGCCACAGGAGGTGACGAAGCGACCATGACCGATAACTGGGACGAAGACGAATGCGAAGACGATGACGAGTATGCGGACGAATTCGGAGCGGCGGAGGCGTTCGACCTTGAGGAACAGGAGAATGCAGTAGAGTGGGCGCGGGGCGGATACGCGAATCAGGCGCGCCTGGAGCGTCAGCGTGAGTTCCAGCTTGCCGCTCAATACATCGCAGTGGCGCTCTCGAGCCTCCCCGCCGTCAAGCGCGTAGTGCTGTTCGGCTCCGTGGCCGCGCCGCTGGAGAGGGAGGAACCGCGCTACAGGGAGGAACGTCGCGCGCGCCTCCTGTGGGTGTGGCACGAATGCAACGACATCGACCTGGCCGTCTGGGTGGATGATGTGACTGACCTCAAAGCCATGCAGAGAGCACGCAATGCCGGCCTGCAGTTCGTCGCCGCCGCTCACGGCATCAATGTGGCCCACCACCAGGTGGATATCATGCTCATGGATGAAGAGAGCGACTCCTGCATCGGGCATATGTGTATCTTCGCGCAGTGCCCAAAAGAGGGCAAACGCACCTGCAGCACCCCCGGTTGCGGCGAAAGCCCTTTCCTGCAGAGGTTCCGAGACTTCGAGTTCCAGGAGGACTGCCTCTACCCCGCCTTCTGCACGGCTCTGCACGAGGCGGACGGCTACCCGGACTGCCGGAAGTNNGCTCATCGTCGGGGACAAGCGTCTGCGCCGCGGTCAGTGAGCCGGAGCAGATACGGATCGCGGTGGCAGGAGCCCGAGCATGGGCGTCGAATTATCGCACTTCACACCACTTGAGACCGATGGACGGCTTCACCAATGATTGTCATCCATGCCGCCTACGATGGGTCCGACCTTTGCATCTGGGCCGAGAAGACCACGGCCGTCGAGAAGCGACGCGGTCGGCCGCGACGCAAGAGCGCGCCACCATCGCCATACGATGCCGGTGACGAGTTGGCCCAGGTGGCGGCCGTGGCGGGACTCGCCGCGTCAGAGACACAAGCCCTGACGATCTGGCTGCCCACCGCCGGGGGAGTGCCCTACCCATCGAACCCACTGATCGCTGAGCAGCCCACGGCCAAGAGCGTCGAGTTGACCCCGTGGCAGGTCACGGCACTGTGCCCGGACGCGGAGAACACCTGGGCGCTGCTGGCCTCGTGCGCGGAGAACCCCGTCATAGCCCCCGGCGTTGTCGCCGGCGAGGACCTCCGATACTGGGCTCGGGCCCTCGGCTACGCAGCTTCGCTGGTGGCACGGCAGCAGTACCTGCCCGGCATACGCCGCACCGCTACCGGCTTCGAAGCGCGGTGGGAGCCGGTGTTCGCCGGCGATGACGCCGCGCACCTGAACGCGCTGGCCGCCTCAATGCCCCCGGTGGCCCGCGCGCTCGGTGCCACTGATGCCCCGCCTGAGGTTCCGGCGCGCACGGTGCTGGCGACATTCATCGCCGGCGTCGTGGACCGGCTGGCCCGTCCCCGGGCGCCTCTTCCACCCCGCAAGCGCTACCCGAGCCTGCACGACCAATGGCTGGCAGCACTGCGGGCAGCCGATGGCACGCTGAAGGGCGATGACGGTGAGTGGGAGCGCTTCGTCGAGGACATTCACCGGTGGCGCGAACCGCTCTCGGTCTCGCTGGCAGCGCCCTACAGGCTGGTCTTCAGGCTCGAGGAGCCGGAGGAGGAGAAGGGCAAGTGGCACGTGCGCTACCTGCTGCAGCCCACCGACGATCCGAGCCTGCTTGTGCCGGCAAGCTCTGTCTGGAAGGCGCGGGGCAAGAAGGCCGCGCTGCTGCAGCGGGGTGACACGAACCCGCGCGACTTCCTGCTCGCTGCGCTTGGTGGCGCAGCCCGCCTGTGTCCCCGCATCGAGGCGAGCCTCAACGGCGCGCAACCCGCATCCTTCTCCATCGACGCCGGTGGAGCGTTCAGTTTCCTCTCCGACACGGCTCCGCTGCTCGAGGGCATGGGCCACGGCGTGCTGCTGCCGGCGTGGTGGACGCGGCGGGGCGCGCGACTGCGGTTGGCGGCGCGGGCCAAGGCGACCGGGTCGCAGTCGGCCCAGTCCGGCGGCAGCGGCATCTCCCTTGGCGACATGGTGGAGTTCAGGTGGTCAGTGGCGATGGGTGATCAGGAACTCACGCTGTCGGAGCTACAGGAACTCGCAGCCATGAAGTCGCCGCTGGTCAAGGTGCGCGGCCAATGGGTGGAGTTGAACCAACAGGACCTCAAACACGCACTCGATCTACTGGCGGCCCCCGAGGGCATGGCGACCGGGCGCGAACTGGCACAGATGGCGCTGGGGGCGGGGGAGGCGCCCGGGGGGCTGCAGATCGATGGTGTCGAGGCCACCGGTGTGCTTGGCGAGGTGCTGGCGCAACTCGAGGGCCGCACGCCCTTCGAGCAGCTCGAGCAGCCATCCGGGCTGCACGGCCAATTGCGGCCCTACCAGGAGCGCGGCTACTCCTGGCTGGCATTCCTGAGCCGCTGGGGCCTCGGCGCATGCCTGGCCGACGACATGGGCCTGGGCAAGACCGTCCAGGCGCTGGCACTTCTGCAGCGGGAGCGCGAGCGCGGCGATACGCGCCCGGTGCTGCTTGTCTGTCCGACCTCGGTGCTCAACAACTGGCGCAAGGAGACCGAACGCTTCACGCCGGACCTGCCGGCGCTGATCCACCACGGTCCCGGAAGGGCAAAGCGGGAGGACTTCGTAGAGGTTGCCGCCCGCAACGCGATCGTCATCTCAAGCTACGCGCTGCTGCAGCGCGACATCGGCTTCATGCGAGAGGTCACCTGGGCGGGCATCATTCTCGACGAGGCGCAGGCGATCAAGAACCCGCAGACCAAGAGCGCGAAGGCCGCGCGGTCACTGCCGGCCGACTACCGCATCGCGCTCACCGGCACTCCGGTCGAGAACCATGTCGGCGAGTTGTGGTCGATCATGGAGTTTCTCAACCCCGGGTTGCTGGGCGGGGCGAAGCAGTTCCACGATGAGTTCTTCCAACCCATTCAGCTCGAGCGCGATCCGGAGGCAGCCGGGCGGCTCAGGCGACGCACGGGGCCGTTCATCCTCCGCCGCCTCAAGACCGACACGTCGATCATCTCCGACCTGCCGGAGAAGCTGGAGATGCCGATCTACTGCCCACTCACAAAGGAACAGGCATCCCTCTACCTGGCCGTGACACAGGAGGCCGAGAAGGCCCTCGAGGAGAGTGATGGCATCCAGCGTAGGGGCATCGTGCTCGCGACGATCATGCGGCTCAAGCAGGTGTGCAACCACCCGGCGCAGTTCCTCGGCGATGGTTCGGCCGTCGCCGGCAGGTCGGGCAAGCTCGAGCGGCTGGGTGAGATACTCGGGGAGGTCCTGGGCGCCGGTGAGCGGGCGCTGGTGTTCACGCAGTTCACGGAGATGGGCGAGATGCTTCAGCACCACCTGCAGGAGACCTTCGGGCAGGAGGTGCTGTTTCTCCACGGCGGGGTGCCGAAGGCGAAGCGAGACCGCATGGTCGAACGCTTCCAGGACGAAGAGCACGCGCCGCCGATCTTCCTGCTGTCGCTGAAGGCCGGCGGCACCGGTCTCANNGCGCCAATCACGTCATCCACTTCGATCGCTGGTGGAACCCCGCCGTCGAGAACCAGGCCACGGACCGCGCCTTCAGGATCGGACAGACGAAGAACGTACAGGTACGCAAGTTCGTCTGCGCGGGGACTCTCGAGGAGCGCATCAGCGACATGATCGAGGCTAAGCGTGAGATCGCCGAGCAGGTCGTCGGCACCGGCGAAGGATGGTTGACCGAGCTATCCACGGCCGAACTCAAGGAGTTGTTCGCTTTGCGTGACACTGCCCTGGCCGAATAGAGGGCTGTCGTACCCCCTCGGCGAAATGCTCGATGGACCTGTATGGCAAGGATTGCCGCGACGCGCATAGAGTGGAGCTCACAATGGTCGATGAGGGGAAGCCGGAGGGCTTGTCCACCGAACCGGAGCGTTCGGCAGGGCATGACACAGGGAGCGCCACAGCCGCCGAGATCAACGGGCTCAGGCTGAAGCGGCAGCATGACCTGCACATCGCGGCACAGTACGTGACGCTGGCACTGTGCGGGTTGCCCGCGGTGCGGAGGGTTGTGCTGTTCGGTTCGGTCGCCCGACCGCTCGAGAGGGAGAAGCCGCGCTCGGCGTCGGAGCGCCGGGCCGGCATCGAGTGGACGTGGCACTACTGCGAGGACGTCGATCTCGCCGTGTGGCTCGATGACCTGAGCGATTTGAGGAGCCTCCAGCAAGCCCGCAGCCGCGCGCTTAAGCTCCTGCTGGACGCACACGGGATCGGGGTGGCGCACCATCGCGTCGATCTCTTCCTGTTCGAGCCGGGAACGGACAGCTACCTGGGACGGGTCTGCGCATACGCGCAGTGTCCGAAGGGCAAGCGCGATTGCGCGACGCCGGGGTGCGGGGCGACGCCCTTCCTCAAACAGATACGCGACTTCGTCCTGGAGCCCGATGCGCTTGATCCGGCCTACTCCATCTGCCTGTACGACGCGACCGGACACCCGGCGCCGGCGCAGTCGGTGCTCCACTCTCTGATGGGAGAGAAGAAACGGCCATGAGTTGGGACTACTACGGCTACTATCCGAAGTCAACGCCGATCCAGAACGAGGGCGGCATCAAAGCGCGCCGCGGCGGCAAGCTGGGCGGTGAGCACTGGTGGGCGAAACGCTGGACGGCGGTGCTGGAGAGCTTCAACATCGGCGCCCGGCTCGGTCGAGGCCGCTCCTATGCGCGCAAAGGGCAGGTCTGCTCCATCGAGATCGAGGCCGGCGCCGTGACGGCCGAGGTACAGGGCTCACGCCCGAGGCCCTATGTCGTCACCATCAAGCTGCAGGTGCTGTCGGCAGAGGAGTGGGACCGCGTCATCAGCGAATTGGGGGCACGGGCCGTCTTCCTGGCCAGACTTCTTGCCGGCGAGATGCCCGAGCAGATCGAGGAAGCCACCGACGCTGCGGGCATCAAGCTCTTCCCGGCAAAGCCGAGCGACCTGAAGACCGACTGTTCGTGCCCGGACTGGTCGAACCCCTGCAAGCACATAGCGGCCGTCTACTACCTGCTGGGTGAGGAGTTCGACCGTGACCCGTTCCTGATCTTCGCCCTGCGCGGCATGCCTCGCGAGG
>DPJP01000178.1:15598-21024 GCA_003542955.1 Armatimonadota bacterium | reverse complement strand
TAGGACATTATCACGTTGCGCTTACACCTGAGCGCCGCGGCACTGCACGTCGGCGGGCGCCTCTGCTATAATGGCCTCTGATAGTGACTCCGTTTCATCACCCACCGTTGGTGCTACTGATGGATGAACGTACCTTTCGTGTCCTGGAGTTCGACAAGATCAAGGAACTGCTTGCCGAGCGTGCCGCTTCATCGCTCGGGAAGCGGCGCTGCCGCGCAATCTCGCCTGCCACCGACCTGCACAGGATCCGTGGATGGCAGTCAGAGACAACCGAGGGCGTGCTGCTGACCTCCGACCGCGGTCGCTTTCCGCTGGGCGGCCTGAGCGACATCGAGGAACCACTCAAGAAGGCGCGCGTGGCATCGCTGCTCGACGGCGCAGCCCTGCTGCGGGTCTCCGGTTGTCTGCGCGCCGCATCGGCCGTGCGGAAGTACCTCGAGCCCTCCGCGGGTGACGCTCCACGTCTTTGGGCCCTGGGCGAGCAGTTGACGGTTGACGACGCGCTGGTCTTCGACATCGAGACATCGCTTGACGACGACGGCGCCGTGCGGCCGGACGCATCGCCGGAGCTGGTCCGCCTGCACCGGCAGGCGGCCTCGATCGAGGAAGAGATGCGCACCCGGATGATGTCAATCCTGGGCAGGGCGGCCGAGCGCGACCTCGTCCAGGACGCGATGATTGTCAGCCGCGAGGGCCGCATGTGCATCCCGATCAAGGCGTCGCTGCAATCGCGCTTTCAGGGCGTCATCCACGACCGCTCCTCCACCGGCGTGACGGTGTTCATGGAGCCCCTGGAGATCGTGCAACTCGGCAACAAGCTCAAGGAGACGCTGCTTGAGATACGGGACGCCGAGGAAGCAGTGCTCAGAGAGTTGACCGGACGGGTGGCGACCATCGCGGAGGGCATCCTGGCAGACCAGACATCACTGGGCATACTCGACTTCATCTCCGCGAAGGCCCGGCTGGCCGTCTCGCTGCAGGCCACCGAACCCGCGATGACTGGCGACGGCGTCACCAGTCTGCGCTCCGCACGCCACCCGCTGATCCCCGACGAGCATGTGGTGCCGACGAGTATATGGATCGGCGATGAGTTCAGCACCCTCGTCATCACCGGCCCGAATACCGGCGGCAAGACGGTGTCCCTGAAGACTCTCGGGCTGCTCACCCTGATGGCGATGTGTGGTCTGCACATCCCCGCCGAGTCCGGGTCGCAGGTCTCAGTGTTCGAGAACGTGTGGGCCGATATCGGTGACGAGCAGAGCATCGAGCAGTCACTATCCACATTCAGCTCGCACATGACACAGATTGTCAAGATCATAAACCGTATCTACGCATTCCAGAACCGGAACGTGGATGCGGATGGCGATGAGGCGTCCGGAGCGCCTCAGATCAGCGCACTGGTACTGCTCGACGAGGTGGGGGCAGGCACGGACCCGACGGAGGGGGCAGCGCTGGCCAAGACGATCCTGAGCTTCCTCCACCAGGCGGGCTGTCGCACCGTGGCCACCACCCACTACAATAGCCTGAAGCTCTTCGCCTACGCCCAGGACGGCATGCAGAACGCCGCGGTGCAGTTCGACCACAAGACGCTCAAGCCGACGTACCGGCTGCTGATCGGTCATCCGGGCTCCTCGAATGCCTTCGAGATCGCGCGCCGACTCGGCTTGCCGAAGCGCCTGGTTGCCGAGGCGCGTGAGACGCTCGACGAGGAGCAGATCAACCTCGAGCGCGCTATCGCCGAGATGCGTGACAGCAGGGAGCGCTACGATCGCCAGCGGCGCGAGATCGACGAGGAGTCCGATGAGCTTGCGAGCCTGCAGGCCGAGTATGAGCGCAAGCTACAGAGGCTGGGCGAACGCGAGGCCCAGGCGCTCGGGGAGGGCTTCGAGAGCGCGCTGCGCATCGTGCGGGAGGCCGAGGAGCAGGCCCGCGCGATCATCGCCCAATTACAGGCGCAACCGAAGCAATCCAGGGTCACACAACAACTCCGCGATGAGGTTGCCGCACTCAAGCAGGACCTGACCAGGGCGGCCAGGGAGCATGCCAGAGAGGTAGCCGGGGCATGCGAGGGGGCCGCGGCTTCGGAAGACGCGGGGCCGGGCTTCGACGTCGCAGACGGCGCATGGGTGCACGTGAAGCTGCTCGGAAAGGACGGCGTGATAGCGCGCAGGACAGGGCCGGAGAGTTTCGAGGTCAGCGTCGGCAAGATGCGTATCGAGACGACTGTGGACGAACTCGGACCAGCCAAGAACCCGCCGAGTACGGAGGCACGGGCTCTCGCCCACAAGATGCAGGTGCGGAAAGCGGCCTCCGTCAAGGACGAGATAGACATGCGCGGGGAGCGCGTCGAAGAGGCACTGCCACGACTGGAGAAGTACCTCGATGACGCCGCCCTCGCGGGGCTACTGAGTGTGAGGATCATCCACGGAAAGGGCACGGGCGCCTTGCGCGAGGCCGTTCACGAACTGCTGCGGAAGAACCCGCATGTGCGCGGCTACGAGGCTTGCCCGCCGGACGAGGGTGGTGAGGGCGCAACGGCAGTATNNACTGAGCCCGAGCCGCACCCGCGTAGATGGCAGCGATCACGAAGACCCCGACGTACACCGCCCATCCAGCCATGAGGACATGAGAGAAGCCCCAGAGCTTGGCCAGACTCATCGCCGCGACCGATCCTACGACCGACATCAGCCCGTTGACGCACCACAGCCACGGCACGGCATGCGGGCTCCATTCGCCGGCCACTCTCAACCCGACCGGGAACGGCGCGCCCATGCAGAAGCCGAGCGGGAAGAGCATGAGGATGGTGATCAACGCCCGCCACACGATCCCGTAGGAGAGCGTGGCAGATATCACCGCGGGGTACAGGTACATCGAGATGATGCCATAGGCGACCACACCGGCGGAGGCGGCCATCACCACCCGCGGCAGGGCGACGGCACGGAAGCGTTGCGTGAAGAGACTGCCCAGTGAGCCGCTGATGAGCACCGCGAACAGCAGCGTTGACAGGGTGAGCACCGGGTAGCCCAGGTACAGCACGAGCTTCTGGATCAGGGCGGTTTCGACGAGCATGAAGCCCGCCCCCAGGAGCATGAAGTATACGACCGCCACGCCCATCCGCCCCACATCGCCCTTCGCCCCTCCCTCGCGCCACAGCACCAGCAGCAGTATGCCTGAGACTGCGACGGCTGCAACCAGCGCACCGATGAGGAAGCGCGAGAACTGAGCCGGGACTCCGAAGCTGAGATCGACGACAAAGGGGCTGTCGTCAGTGCACGGCAGCAGGTTCAGCGACATGCCACCCCGGCGCGCACGCTCGGTGTTGTAGCGGGTTACGAACTCATCCGGCCCCATTGTCGGGTTCTCGGCGATCCACGACAGCGGCACCGGCACGTAGGCTCCCGGGGCATAGACGGGGTCAAGGCCGCCGACTATGGCCCGCTCCGCGAATGCCTTTGCTTCCTCGGCTGCGATGCTGTTGCGGGAGATGACCAGGATGTTCCGGTACGGCCCGGTAACGTACATGTGCGGGGGCAGGCCCGCGGCGAGGAAGTGGTCCATCGACTGCTCGTACGGCACGCCGACGTCCCTGAGCGCTTCGCGGGCGGTCAGGAGGGTACGCAGCAGCAGTGCCGGCTCCTGGCAGACGAAGGCAATCTTACCCTCGGGCGTCAGGTGCTTCAGGCACTCCACGAAGGCATCCTGTGTGTGGATGTAGCTCTCGACCAGGGCCAGACTGGACGACGCGGTGGTGGCGGTCTTCGTCAGCGCCATGTAGATCAGGTCGTACTCCGCGCCCGAGCGGCTCATGAAACTGCGGCCCTCATCGACGGCGATATTGACATTGGCGTAGTCATAGATGTTGCCGTTGAAGTCGCCATGCTGCCTGACGATGCGGGGAATGGATGGGTTGAGTTCGGCGCCGACGATGGTCTTGCTGCCGACGGCCAGGGCCAGGAGGATGTCCAGCCCACCACCGGGCCCGATCAACATCACCGAGTCCGGGCGGAATTGCTCGAAGGGCAGAAAGCCGATGAAGCCACGCAGCCGCCCCTCCAGCTTCGGCAGATCCCCGTCGAAGGCCATCATGTTCGTGGGGACCTCGCCGTCGGTGTAGATGTAGAGGTCGTCGGTCGGATCGAACTCCCCTGCTTCGTTGGCAAACCAGACAACGTCGGTGCGCGCGAAGGCATTCCACTCGCTGGTAACGATGCGGGCTTTGATGTTGGGGTCCGCAAGCTCCTGGTAGAGCGGCTTGGCGAAGGGGTCGTGGTGCAGCGGCATGAGTGGGAGGTCGACGACTCGCAGGCTCATATTGAGCCCCAGCAGGACGCCGAGCGCGGCTGCGAGCGCGAGGCCGGCCCCACCGACGCGAAGGCGTCGCGCCCCAAGACCGATCGCCGCGGCACCGGCGGCTGCCAGGATGCCGCATGCGAGTGCCGCGTTGATCGCGCCGGCGAGTTGGAGAATGGCGATGACACCGAAGCTGCCGATCGCCGCACCCGCCAGGTCGGCGAAGTAGAGCCGACCGCTCTGGGAGGAGTGCAGGGCAAAGGCGCGGCTCAGCAGCAGGCCGGACATCAAGAAGGGCAGGATGCAGATGCCGCTCACGACCCAGACGGAGGTGAGTCTGGCAGACAGCGGGGTGGCAAACAGGAGATAGACGCTGAACGGGTAAATGACCGCCAGGGCCAGCCCGCGCCTGACGAGGCAGTCGACACCACCGGAGGAGCGCCGCGCCAGCAGGTAGTCAATGAGCCCGCCAAGACCGATGCCACAGGTGGCCAGTGAGATCGCCAGGAAGACGAAGTGGTACCGCAGCAGCACAGAGAAGGCGCGCGTGAGGGCAACCTCGAAGGCCAGGCCCGATGCGGTGATCAGGAAGATGCCGACGAGCAGGCCTGTTGACAGGCTCCGCGGGGCATCCGGATTTCGTTCAGACACGGCCATGCTCCGTCCGGCTTGGTCAATGGCCCCCGACGCGCCCGACCTTCCAGGCGCGTGCTCGGGGGCGTCTACTCGTCCGCCGTCTCGCCGGTCTCATTGAGGTCGCGCGTGTACCTGCACCGCGGGTAGCCCGTGCATCCGACGAAACGTCCCTTTCGTCCGCTGCGGATAGCCAGCGGCTTCCCGCACTCGGGGCATGCTTCCTCGATCACTTCGGCCTTCGGGCGCTCGTAGTCGGCGCCTCCGGCCTCGGCCATCGACTTGGTGTTCTTGCACTCCGGGTAGCCGGTGCAGGCGATGAACGGTCCGCGTCTGCCCCGCTTCACGACCATTGGAGCGCCGCACTTCTCACACTTGATGTCGAGTTCAGGCGTCGGGGGTTGTTGCGCGTCCGGCGACGCTGCGCCGGCCTCGGACTGGGCGCCACCGCCCTCGAGTGCCTCCGCGGGCTTCGTGCCGCGGCACTTCGGGTAGTTGCTGCA
>DPJP01000178.1:0-15558 GCA_003542955.1 Armatimonadota bacterium | reverse complement strand
CGCCGGCTTTGACGCAGAACCATGTTAGCGCCGCACCGATCGCACTTCACGTCGGTCTGTTGCGGCGGTGGGATCGGCTTGCCGTCGGCGTCAAGGGCCTCGGTGTGCGTGCAATCAGGGTACCCGGTGCAACCGATGAACTGCTGGCCCCGCCTGTTGGTGCGGTAGACCAGTGGCTTGCCGCACTCAGGACACTCCCTGCCAACCTCCTCGTTCGGCTGCTGTGGGAGCACATCGGCGAGCAGATCCCTGGTGTACTGGCACTCCGGGTACTTTTCGCAGCCCGCGAACTTGCCGAACAGTGAGTAGCGCTCCAGCAGTCTGCCTCCGCACTCGGGGCAAGCCTCGCCCTCGAGCACACGCGGGCTTGCCTGCGCCGCAGCCTCGAGATCGGCCTCGAACTCTTCGTGGAAGGCGCGCAGGATCTCCTGCCACTGCGTCTCGCCCGACTGCACAGTGTCCAACCGTTCCTCGATACTGGCAGTGAAGTCGATGTCGACGATCTCCGGGAAGTTGGCGACCAGGTAGTCGTTGACAACGAGGCCGAGTGTGGTCGGGATGAACGCCTGCTGCTGCATCCTGACGTACTTGCGCTGGCGGAGGGTATCGATGGTGGGCGCGTAGGTGCTCGGGCGGCCGACACCGTTCTCCTCGAGCGCGCGCACCAAGGTCGCCTCGGTGTAGCGTGGCGGCGGCTTGGTGAAGTGCTGCTCGGGGCGTATCTCGACGAGTTCGAGCGTCTGACCCTCCTCGAGTTCGCCGAGCACCTGGGCCTGGGTCTCGTCGCGCTCCTGAGGGAGAACCGCCTGCCAGCCGTCGAAGACCAGTACGGACCCCGACGCGCGGAAACCGTACTCGCCGGCGGCGATCTCGACCGCCACCTCACTGTAGACTGCCGGAGCCATCTGGCTGGCCACGAAGCGGCGCCAGATCAGCTCGTAGAGCCGCGCCTCATCATTGTCAAGGAACGGCTTCATCATCTCGGGCGTGCGGGTCACATCGGTGGGCCGGATTGCCTCATGGGCGTCCTGAACGCCCTTGCGGGCCTTCGCTGTGGCTCCCTTGCCGAGGTAGTTCTCACCGTGGTGCTGCTTGATGAAGTCGGCGGCCTGAGCGCGGGCCTCGGCCGACACGCGCGTCGAGTCGGTGCGCATGTAGGTGATCAGGCCGTGCGTGCCGTCACCGATGTCGATGCCCTCGTACAGGCGCTGAGCCACGTCCATCGTCCGCCTGGCGCGGAAGCGGAATCGGCCTGCCGCGGCTCGCTGCAGAGTGCTGGTGCGGTAGGGTGTCTGCGGGTTGCGACTGACCTGCGTCCTGGTGATGCTCGAGCACACGAACTTGCTCTGCGCAAGCTGCTCGACAATCGGCATTGTCTGGTCTTCAGTACGCAGGTCAAGCTGCTCGCCCTCACGGGTCTTGAGTTCGGCGGCGAACTGCTTGTCCGTCCCTTCGGGCGTCAGAATCGCCTCAATCGACCAGTACTCCTCGGCATTGAACCCGGCAATCTCACGCTCGCGGTCACAGACGAGACGCAGCGCGGCCGACTGGACTCGGCCGGCGCTCAAGGCATCCTTCTGTNNCACAGCAGCGGGCTGAGCTTGTAGCCCACGAGCCGGTCGAGTATCCTGCGTGCCTGCTGCGCGTTGACACGGTCGATGTCAATGGTGCCGGGATGCTCGAGCGCCCGGCGCACGGCGTCCTGGGTTATCTCGTTGAACTCGATACGCTTGGCGTCCTGCAGCCCCAGGGCTTCCACCAGGTGCCAGGCGATAGCCTCACCCTCGCGGTCCGGGTCAGTCGCCAGGTAGACCTCGTCAATGTCCTTGAGTTCGTTCTTCAGGTCGCGAACGGTCTTTTTCTGCGATGGGAGTATCTCGTACTCCGGCGCGAAATCGTTGTCGACATCCACCGCCAGGCCGTCCCTGAGCAGGTCTCTGACATGTCCCCGCGAGGCGAGTAGCTTGTACTCGTCTCCGAGGAATCGTGACAGTGTGCGTGTCTTCGTCGGCGACTCGACTATGATTGCTTTGCGCATCGAGTTATTGCACCCTCACCAGGCGTCAGCGAATACCGCCCGCGGCACGAGGCGTCCGGGGACGTCTCCTCTATGAGATCTTCACATACGAATTGCCGGGGAAGCGGCGCACGAGGCCCTTCATCTCCAGTAGCATAAGTGCGGCATTGACCGCCGGCAGCGCTATCCCAGTAGCCCCGACAATCGCGTCAACATGCTTCGGCTCGAAGCTCAGAGCCTCGACGATGGTCCGCTCCTCGCCGCTTAGCTCAGCCACCGGACGGTCCCGCTGTACGCGCACCGGCACGGCGTCAAGCATGATCCCGAGGCCCTCGACGATATCCTCGGCCACCTCAACCAGTTGGGCGCCGTCCTTGATCAGTGCGTGACACCCCCGGCTTGCCGGGCTGTCAACCGGGCCGGGGACGGCGAAGACGCCTCTGCCCTGCTCGCCTGCCAGCCGCGCGGTTATCAACGCTCCGCTGCGCGCCGGCGCCTCCACGACCACTGTACCCAGCGACAGGCCGCTGATGACCCGGTTGCGCTCCGGAAAGCGCTCACGCAGTGGCGGACTACCGAACGGATACTCGGTGACCACGGCCCCTGAGCCGGCGATCTGCTCCCGCAACCCGCGATGAGAACCGGGAAATGTGATGTCCGGCCCCGAGGCCATTACGGCGATCGTCCTGCCACCGGATTCGATGGCCCCCAGATGCGCCTCGGCGTCGATCCCCTCAGCCAGGCCGCTCACGATGCAGAAGCCGCGGCGGGACAGCTCGGACGACAGCCGCCGGGCGACCTGCCGGCCGTACGCCGTGCACTTGCGCGTGCCTACGACGGCCACGGCCTGCGCGTCATCGGCGGTCAGCGAGCCCTGAACGAACAGCACGGGCGGCGCGCCATCGGTGTCTGCCAGCAACCGCGGGTAGCCTGCGCTGCCTCGACTGCACAGGTGAACTCCCGCTGCCTGCATGGCGGCTTGAGCCGCCTCAACATCGAAGCTCTCACACGCATTCCTGAGACGCGCCAGATGGTGGGCCGTGATGCCTTCGACGGCAAGCAACTGCGCGTCTGAGCAGCCCAGTATCGTTTCGGCCTCACCAAACACGTCAAGCAGCAGGTTCTGCCGCATGACGCTAAGGCCAGCGGCATTCAGGATGAGCCAGGCATCTGTGCCCGCCATCACCGTTCTCCTCAAGCATGGCCGCTGAGAACGGCGCAAGAGGCCAAGAAGGCCCCTTGCCTGTCGCTACGTCCCCATAGCCCCAACCGCGCACCGTCTCAGATAATCACGTCGTCATCGTCCACACCGTTGTCGTCGGGCACGTCATCGCCAGGGGCAGCCGGTGCGGCGCGCTTCTCGTCTTTGTCGTCGTGGGTTGCGTCGGCGGTCGCCGGCCGGGCGTCGGCATTGAGTGCGGCCCGCAGACTCGCCACGTCATCACGCAGGACCCGCACCATGTCTGTACGCTCGTTGAGCTTCCGCTTGGCCAGCTCGAGTCGCGCACGCGCATCGAGAGCTGCTGCGCGCTGCCCGGTCCAGGCGGACGAGGCCGCAAACGCCATGAAGACAATCCCAACAACGACCCCGGCCAGCGCAAGATANNGCGCCGTCCACACCCGCCCCTGCCACTGAAGGCCGATGACGTCGACAACTGTCGTGTTCCACATGATGAAGCCGGCACCGTATACCATTAGCGCCAGAATGAGCAACACTGTCAATACAATCCTGAGCATGGCCACCTCCGTGCATCCGCGAGTGGCCGGCTAGCAGCCGGTGCCAGATTCACTGCCCGCGCGGCGCCCGTGTCGCCGGACGCGTTCCGGGAGTGCACACACGATGGTCTGTCAGCCGGGTACTGCCTACCAGGGCCGCGGTCCGCCGGGGCCACCGGGTGGCGGCGGCACTCCACCGGGCATTCCACCCGGTCCAGGCCCGCCCGGCCATCCAGGACCCTCAGGTCCTCCGGGCATCTCCCCGCCGGGCACTCCGGTCGGCGCCCTGGGGCCGGGCGGCTCGAGTGAGTTGTCCACGGTGAACGACGCCTGCGCGGTCGCCTCGTTGCCGAGCCAGTCAACCGCAGTGATCACGAAGTTGCGCACACCGTTGGGCAGCGAGCGCGCCGCGCCGCGTGGGTTGTAGATGTACCAGAGCAGCCCCTGCTGCGAGTCGTAGGTTGTCTCGACCTGCTGCCCATCCAACTCAAGGCGGAGCTTTGACGGATCGACGCCCGAGCCGGTGTCAGTGACTGAGACCGACAGCGATATGGGCGGTGCTCCCGGGACTTCGACGAGGTCCGCATAGCGCCCCGCGAAGGCATTGCCGTCATCAACAACCAGGCCGAACCGGGCGTTGACATTCCCGCGACCAGGCACGTCGAGGACGGCACCCGATATCTGTGGGGGCACGTTGTCGGCTGCATCCTGCTCAAACCCGTAGAGCACTCCATCTGAGGCGACGATGTACGCGCTGCCCAGCGAGAGGCTCAGCCCTGCGAGCACGCTCTCCTCAAACTTCTTCTCCACCCGCTGGGTCTGCTGACCGCCGTCACCCCGGCCGCCCGGCCCGGCGCCGGGGTCCATGGCCGGACCGGGTCCGGGACCCGCGCCCGCCCCGGGGTCTCCCGGCATCATGCCTGCATCCGGGCCGCCGAGGATTTCGCCACCGCCACCGGGTGTTGCCGTCGGAGTGGTCGGCTTCAGCGCCGACGGCTCCGGCAACTTGTGCTCCCACCGAAGTGATCCGTCGCTCAGCGAAAGGCCCATGACGACGGTGTCACCGGCACGGGCGAAAACCGTCCCGCCGGCGATGCTCAACGGCCCCTTGACAGGCTTGCCGACACCAACGGTTGGGTACCGCCAGATGATATTGCCGTCATTGCTGTCGAGGCAGTACACGACGCCGTCATGGCTGCCAACGTACACCCTGCGGTCGGCGACGGCGGGCCTGCCGGAGATCAGGCCGCCGGCAGTGAACGTCCAGCGTCGCACGCCGCGACGGCCATCGAACGCCATGAGCTTGTTGCCGGCCGCAACGACGACCTTCTGGCGTTCAGTCACAGGAGAGGCGAAGACATACTCCGCTCCCAGTTGAGCGCGCCAGATCTGCTGCCCGGTGCGCGACTCGAGGCCGTAGAGGTACCCGTCCCCCGAAGCCACGTAGATGGCGTCACGGTCGTAGCACGGCGTGCCACGCACAGGGCCCTGGGTCTGGAACTGCCATAGCAGCGTGTGGTCGTCAGCCCGCAACGCGTAGACGCGCCCGTCCTCGGAGGCGAAGTAGAGGATACCGGACATGTACAGAGGCGCGGAACGGACTTTGCCGCCGGTCGGCAACTGCCACTTGCGACTGCCGGTCTTGGCGTCGGCGGCATAGAGGTTGTTGTTGTCGGCGCCGAAATACAGCATACCCTTGTGCAACAGCGGAGTGCTGTACAGGCTCGCCCCGACGTTGAGTTCCCATGCCGCAGCGCCGGTCCGACGATCTACGGCATACATCTTCTCCCCCGCCGGGAAGTAGACCATGTCGGGCCCCACCGCCGCGGAGCCGACGGCGTTGATCGCCTGGTCGATCTCCGGTGTGTGGCGCCAACTGAGCACCAGCGGCACCTCGAGTTCGTCAGGGCTCACGCCACTGTGCCCGGGATCATAGCCGGCCATATACGTCCACTCGAGAGCGTCCTGGCCGAATGATGGCATGGCGACCAGGCACAGCGCCACCAGCATGACCAGCGTTCCGGCGTATCTGCAATTCATTGCCCTTCCCCCTACCGATTGCATCGCGTTTCTGTGTGGAAGGTGCGACGTCATCCGAACTGCGCTACTACGGTCGGTAATACATCATTACTATAGCCGGCGAGCCCATCTCCCAAACGCCCGCGCGGCGTGGGCGCGGCCCCCTGCGCACGCGGCGGGATGCCACCCAACTGCACCCAGACCGGTCGGCGGAGGTAGCGCGATGCGGCAAGACGCACATCCTCCGGCGTCACATTGACGACGTTCTGTGCAATCCGCGATAGCAGTTCCGGGCCCTCGCCCGGCGCGAGCGTCTCGTAGAGAGCAAGCGTCTCGGCCGCGATCAGATTGTGTTGCTCAGTCAGCATGCGGTTCCCCGCGACGTAGTTGACCGCCCGACGGGTCTCTTCGGGTGTCGGCGCCGACTGCTGCGCGCTGCGCAACTGCTCGCTGATGAGCCCGTACACGCTGCCGGCGCGTTCGAGATCACACTGAGCCCTCAGCGACAGGACACTGAAGCTCGCCGTAGCCTCGACCTCCGCCCCCACACTATAGGTGAGCGCTGCGTCGCCGCGCAGACTGCGCCACAGCCGTGATCCCTCGCCGCCCGCAAGCACGGCCCACATCACTTGCACGGCCGCGAAGTCGCCGTGGGTAGGAGCGGGACCGCGGGCAGATAACAGCACGGTGGCTGCGTCGCCGGCCCACGGCCGATGGATGTAGATTGCCTCCCGCTCCGGCAGTGAACTCCGCTGCCGCTGCACCTCGGGCCCCGGGAGCACGCTGCCAAGGGCCGAGGCAATCGCGCGAACGCATCCGTCGTTGTTGAGCGGACCGCTGACGGCGATCACACAGTTGTTGGGCCGCACAAAGGCCTGATGCAGTTGGCGCAACTCCCGTTGCCCGATGGCCTGCACGGAGACCGAGGTGCCCTCGACCGGCCACGCGTACGGGGTCCCCCGGAATGCATAGCCATCGGCAAGCTGCTGGGCCCACGTGTCGGACGTCTCGCCGATGGCCGTCAGCGTGTGCAACTGTGCCATCTTTGCAGCCGGCATCCGCTCCCAGTCGAAGTCGCCGCCAAAGATGATCTCTCGCAACGGCGGCAGGTACTCGGCAAAGCCCTCAGCCAGACCTACCAGATTGACTACCAGGCAGTCTTGCCTGACGCCTGTATCGGCCACCGCGCCCATCTCGGCCAGTTGGCTCAGTGGCGCATGCCCGTTCTCGTCGGGACGGCGCTGGAGAAGCATGCGGGCGAGCAGGCTCCGGATGCCCGCGCTCCTGGCGTTTTCAAGGGACGCAGGGAGATCAACACAAACCGAGACGCCCACCGTCTGGGCCGCAGGGTTCGCCCTGAACAGAACCACAGCCCCGTTGGCGAGTCGCGTCCGGTGCATCTCGGGCGCGGCCCCGCAGTGCACAGGCCCCACAGACTGCAGGAGCAGCACAAGCAGCGTGCAGGCGGCAAGACGCGTCAGTCGGCGACTCTCAGACGGCAGCAGCGGCCCGATGCCGGGCATCATGATCAGTGGTCCTACCCGCCGGCTCCCAGTCGTTCGAGACCTTGTGTCGCCTCATGGTTGTCGGGATCGGCGCTGACGGCCTCCGNNTCCGTGTAGGCAGCGACCGCATCGTGCGGCCGCCCCATTCGCTCGTACATCTGGGCCATCTGCACGTAGATCTGCCCGTCGGAGATCTCATTGGGTGATGACTGCAGCGCCGTCTCGAGCGCGACGACGGCCGCCCTGTACTGCTCTTTCGCCTCGTATGCGCGCGAGATCTGCCTGAGCGCGTCAACAAAGGCCGGCTGCAGAGCCAGCGCTCTGTTCAACGACTCGATCTCCTTGTCGTAGAGATTCGAGTGGTGGTAGGTGTGCGCTATCAGGTAGTGTACGCGGGCGCGGTCGGCAGCCGTGTTGGCAATAGCTGCCTCCGGAATGCACTCGAGTGCCCGCTGGTACTCGGCTCGCGCGCGGTACCATGATTCCATCTGGAAGTACACGTTCCCAAGTTCCAGGTACGCGTCTGGTCGCGTGTCGTCGACCCGGATGGCTTTCGAGAACTGGTCGACGGCCGAGGCCATGCGCTGGCGGTAGTAGAAGTCCGCAAGCCCTCCCACCAGCAGGGCATCGTAGTTGCGGCTGTCGAGGGCGAGCGCCGTCTGCGCCTCCTCGATCGCCTCCTGCGGCCTCTCAGCGCCGAGGTAGGCCCGCGCGAGCGCCGCGCGGATTTCGGCGTTGTTCGGCTCGAGCTTGACGGCCTTCTCCAGCATGGAGACTGCATCCGTGAAGCTGCCGATATCGGTCTGTGTCACTCCGAGGTGCAGCATCGCCGGGACGTGGTCGCGCTGGAGTTCGAGCGCCTTGTTAAACGAGGCGATCGCTTCATCGTAGGTGTGAGAGACAACTCCCAGCCCCGGCATGCTGACGTAGGTCCGAGCCTGGAACAGGTATATGCGCCCCTGCGCCGCGTGCGCGGGAGCGTAGTTCTCATTGATCTTGAGGGCTTCCTGGATGCTGGCGATCGCCGCGTCGACGACGCCGATGCACTGGAACAGCAGGCCCTGCTTGTTGAACAACTCAGACGCTTCGGCCAGGTAGGCGAGCGCGATGTCGGTGTGCGGAGCGGGGTCCGCGGCGTTGCCCCCCTCTTCCAGGTCCAGACGGAGCCGGTAGGCGGACCGGGCCTGGGCCCAGTTGCCGGCCTTGAACTGAGCATCACCCCATGCCTTGTTGAGTTGCGGCCAGAGGTGGAGTTCAGAGACGAAGGTAGCCGCATTGCCGTAGTGCTGCGCCAGGTACTCCTCTGTCAGGCCCTTCTGGCGCTGCTCGACAACGCTGAGTTCGCCCTTCTCAAGTCGGTTGTGCAGTGACTGGTATTCACGGCACAATTCGCTCGCGCGCTTGAAGTGCTCGACGGCGTCCGCGTACTGCCCGATCGCGGTCTCCGCGAGCCCCAGATAGTACAGACACTCGACGTGCAGGGGCTCGAGGCGGGCGAGGTCTCTCAGTCTCTCAATTGCGCGCGAGTAGTCGCCCTTGAGGTAGCGAACGCGCCCGAGTGCCATCTGCACCTCGGTGAGGTCACGCCCGCGGCGAAGGCGCAGTTCCTCCTCATACACCTGCACCGCTTCCTCATAGGCGCCCTGCATCTCGTAGATCTCGCCTACGTGCAGACGGATTCCAGGCCGCTGAGGGTTGATCTCCACGGCGTGCTGGAAGGCATCGAGTGCTGCTTTCAGGTCGGGGGTGGGCATCCTGAGGTGAGCGCGGCCCAGGTAGTACCAGGCCGACTCGAGCCCGGGATTGGCCTTGACGACCGCTCCCAGTGTGCTGATCGCCCGCTCGTACTGGCCGTCCTCGAAGAGCTGAACACCGTCGCTGAAACCTCTGCCACCGGCCTGCGCCCAGCAGCAGACGGGTACTGCGGCCAACCCTATCACTACGAGCAGCGCGATAGGCACCGAAATGAGTCGCTTTCCACTCATCCGGGACTCTCCCTTCGACCTGTCTCCAACAGCTTTCAGGCGGTCGAATTATATGGTATCATCTTCGCCATTGTCAACGCAACACAAGCGGCGCGCCCGACAGGCTCAGTCACCTTCGCCAAAGGGGTCGCCAAGCCCTCCAGAACACCGGATATCTCATGCGCAGTCACGAACAGGCCCACCCGGAGTGACCATGGCAGACCAGCATCCATCCCGTTCAGTCCAACATCTGACGAACCGCTTGCAGCGCATCGAGGGGCAGGTCCGCGGCATCCAGCGGATGGTCGCGGATGGCCGGGAAGCAGAGGAAGTGCTCATCCAGATCAGTGCCGTACTCGCCGCAACTCGCAGGCTCGCGGGCATCGTCGCTCGAGAAGCCATCGAGGACGCTCTGGATGCCGACTCAGCCGGTCTGAGCGACCGCATCGGCGGCATTATCGAGGCCTTCAGCCGTCTGGATTGAGCGGCCCGCGGGCTCTTGCGCTGCCGCGGCGGGCCTGCTACGATGTGCGCGACGCCGCGGCGGATGGTAGCGGCTGACACTGACCGGATGTCCGCTGTGCACACGGCGTGATGCTCATCCCATGGACGGTGCCACGATCAGAACTCTAGTCACCGGGGCGGCCGGGATGCTCGGCACTGCCCTTTTGAGAACCGTCGGACCACCCATCGAGTGCATCGCGGCTACGCGCCTGGACGCCGATCTCGCCTCCGCGCCTCAGGTCGATTCGCTCTTGAGCCGACATAGGCCTCGGTGTGTCATCCACACCGCCGCCTATGCCGACGTCGACGGCTGCACGCGCGACCCCGAACGCGCGATGCGCGACAACGCGCTGGCGTCGGCGGTGCTGGCAGCGGCATGCGCGGCACGCGGGGCCAGACTCGTCATGGTCAGCACCGATTATGTCTTCTCGGGAGAGAAGACGGTGCCATACGGTGTCGACGACCCGCCGGACCCGGTCAACGTGTACGGAGAGAGCAAGGCCCGTGCGGAGGCGGAACTCGCCCGCGCGGCGTCTGACTACCTGATTCTGCGGACCCAGTGGCTCTACGGCCCCGGCGGCAGGAGCTTTGTTGCGGCGATACTCAAGCGCGCGGCAGAGGGTTCGCCGCTTCGCGTTGTCGATGACGAGTTCGGCTCGCCCACCTGCACCGACGATCTGGCGCGAGCGCTGTGGCAGGCGGCGGTCTCAGCCGAGACCGGGGTCATGCATGTCACCAACTCGGGTGTATGCAGCCGTCTCGAGCTGGCGCGCGCAGCACTGGAGTGCGCCGGGATGGACGGGGTAGCCATCGACCCGATACACTCGTCCGAATGGCCCAGTGCCACGCGCCGGCCGCTCCGAGCGATTCTGGACACGCGCCGGTGGAGCGAGACCGGCCATGAGCCTCTGGCCCACTGGCGTGACGCGCTGGCAGCCTGCGTGCCCGCGCTCTGTAAGGAACTCACCATCAACTGACCCGCACCGGTCCCCACATGCCCGGTGCGGAGCCCGAACCGGAAAGGACAGCCACAGACCATGGATTTCGATATCGCCAATGCAGAGCTTGTTGACCGGGGCCGCCTGCGTGTCGAGTGGGCGGAGACGCAGATGCCGGTGCTGCGACAGATACGTGAGCGCTTCGGCGTCGAGCGGCCTCTCGCGGGCCAGCGGATCGCCGCATGCCTGCACGTCACCACCGAGACGGCGAACCTGATGTCGACGCTCGTCGCCGGCGGCGCCGAGGTGCGCCTGTGCGCATCCAACCCGCTCAGCACGCAGGACGACGTGGCCGCATGGCTGGTCGAGGACCTCGGCATCGGCACCTTCGCCGTGCACGGCGAAGACCGGGACCGCTACTACAGGCACATCCACGCGGTGCTCGATTTCGCCCCGACAATCACAATAGACGACGGCGCGGACGTCATCTCAACCCTGCATTCGGAGCGGCAGGACCTCATCCCCGGCATCGTCGCGGGGATGGAGGAGACCACTACGGGCGTCATCAGATTGCGCGCGATGGCGGCCGACGGGGCGCTCAAGTACCCGCTCATCGCGGTGAATGACGCCAACACCAAGCGGCTGTTCGACAACTACTACGGCACCGGACAATCGACCATTGACGGCATCCTGCGGGCGACCAACATACTGCTTGCGGGCCGCAACGTCGTCGTGTGTGGGTACGGCCAGTGTGGCCGCGGAGTGGCCACTCGCGCCCACGGCATGGGCGCCTCCGTCATCGTTTGCGAGGTCGACCCGCTGCAGGCCCTGCAGGCAGCGCTGGACGGCTACAGGGTGATGCCGATCTCCGACGCGGCGGCCGTGGGCCACGTCTTCGTGACTGTGACAGGCGACTGCGGGGTCATTCGCGGGGAGCACTTCGACCGCATGCAGGATGGCGCAATTCTCTGTAACTCGGGCCATTTTGACGTCGAGATCGACCTCGTGGCACTGAGCGAGATGGCGACATCGAAGCGCCGCGTCCGCCATGAGACCGACGAGTATCTGATGCCCGATGGGCGCCGCATCTACATACTGGGCGAGGGGCGACTTGTGAATCTTGCATCCGCGGAGGGCCATCCGGCCTCGGTCATGGACATGAGCTTCGCCAACCAGGCGCTGTGCTCCGAGTATGTCGCCAAGAACAAGCTCTCAGTCGACGTGCACACGGTGCCCGCGGAGATTGACGCGGAGGTCGCCCGGCTCAAGCTGGCCTCGATGGGTGTACGCATCGACACCCTGACGCCGGAGCAGGAGAAGTACCTCAGTAGCTGGCAATCGGGCACCTGATATGCGCCCTCTGTGCACGGGTGAAGGGCAATGCTCCCCATCGTCGTGACTTGTGCGGCGGCCGCGCTGGCCTGCGCGGCCNNGCGATGGCGCCTGGCGCGGCCCGGTGGGCCGTACGCGGCCGCCGACTTCACTGGCATCGTGCTGCTCGTGGGAACAGCAGTCGGCTGGCTCCCGTGGCCATCCTCGGACCGCGTGCTGCTGTGGGCATGCATCGCGCTACTGGTGATCCAGGGCGCCATCACCGATCACATGAAAGCCATTCGCGGCCTGCGCGCGCTTGCCGCGATCGCGGTAGCGTGGGTCCTGTGGGGCGCCGACATCGGCATCCACACCGTCAAACTCCCGTTCTCGCACAGCTTCGTCAACCTTGGCAGCGCGGGGCTGCTTGTGGGGATGATCTGGCTGGCGGTCTGCGGGTCGATCTTCGCCCGTGTGGGCACCATCCCGCGGGTATCGCTGGGGACCGGGGCCCTGACGGCACTCACTTTCCTCGCCGTTGCCGCCCTGCAGCCTGCCAATGCGTCCGATTTCTCCGTATCGGTCGCCGCCTCCGTGGCGGTCATCTGCCTGGCGCAACTGCCCTTCACACGCTCCCTCACCACCGGCGGCGCAACGGGCGGAGCATACCCGTTGGGCGTAGTCATAGGCGTCGTCGCGATATCCGGGGCGCTGAAGAACACCGCGTTTCTCGTGGCATTGCTGCCGCTGCTGGTCATCAGTGTGCCGCTGTTCGCGACCGTCTATTCCTGGCTTGCCGACCTGCTGCACGGGCGCGGTCGCGGCTTCTTCGAGCATCGCCACCAACACCTGCACGAGATTCTGCTTGCCCAGGGTTATAGCGAAAAGCAGATGAGCATCGTGCTTCTTCTCGGTGAGACCATTGTGTGCGTGCTGGCGGTGACGCTCGTATGGCTGATCAAGGTCAGCTTCATAGTCAAGCTGCTGCTGGTGGTCGTGGGGCTGGCCGGTGCGCTTGTGATTCCCTACGTGCTCCTGCGCATGATGCGGCCTGCCAACCCACCCGAACGCGCCCCTGAATACGACATACTCGGCGTCCGCGTGCACAGGGTCACCATGGAGCAGGCGATGGAGCGCGCGGCCGAGTTCATCAGGGAGGACCGCCCCCACATCATCGTGACGACCGACGCGGGCGGTATCATCCGGGCCCGCGATGATGAGCGCGTGCGCGAGATCATGAACAACGCCGACCTCGTCACGGCAGACGGCGCGGGCGTGGTGCTCGCGGCAAGACTGCTCAACCTCGGAATCGATACGCGCGTCGCGGGTTGTGACATGGTCGAGGAGATCTCCAGGGTGGCTGCCGCGCATGACCGCTCGGTCTTCCTGCTCGGCGCAGCGCCCGGTGTGGCCGAGAAGGCCGCGGAGAAGCTCCAGGAGCGCGTCCCAGGCCTGGAGATCGCCGGCACACAGGACGGCTACTTCAAGCCCGAGCAGGAGCCCGAGATCATCGCCCGCATACGGCAGAGCCGCCCCGCGGCGCTCTTCGTCGCGCTCGGCGCACCGCGGCAGGAGCTATGGATTGTCGAGCACATGGAGCAACTCGGCGTACCGGTCTGCATAGGTATCGGCGGCAGCTTCGATGTCATATCAGGCCTCAAGCAGCGCGCGCCGGTCTGGATGCAGAAGTGCGGGCTCGAATGGCTCTACAGGTCGGTGAAGGAGCCGGCGCGCTTCCGCAGACTCGGAGCGCTGCCGCGCATCCTGTACCTGACTGCTATCGAGCTGCTGCGGGCGCCGGCGCCTCACCCCCAACCCCTCTCCGTGACCGGAGAGGGGAGAACGACAAACGACGCCAACCACCATCGGCTGCAGTGAGGGGCCGGGAGGCGCGGGAGTTCTCGTGGTTATTGACGCCCAACAGACGCTGTATCTGAGCATTACCAGATGATCAGGAGTGATCCGGATGTCCGAACCCGTGCTGATTGTCGGTTCGCTGGCCATTGATGATATAGAGACGCCTTTCGGCAAGATGGATGACATCGTCGGTGGGGCGGGCTACTACGCATCCATCGCCGCGGGGCTGTTCTCGCCCGTTCGCCTCGTCGGCGTCGTGGGTGAGGACTTCCCACCGAGCGCACTCGAGCTGCTCGAAGGCCGCGGAGTTGATCTCGAGGGCGTGGAGATCGTGCCGAGCGGCAAGTCGTTCCGCTGGGCGGGCCGCTACCACACCGACATGAACGCCCGCGACACACTCGATACGCAACTCAACGTGTTCGCCGACTTCAACCCGATCCTGCCGCAGGGCTACCGGGACTCGCGCTATGTTTTCCTCGCCAACATTATGCCGGAGTTGCAGCTTTCGGTGCTGGATCAGATATCGCCGGGCGCGTTCGTCGCCTGTGACACGATGAACTTCTGGATCGAGGGCAGCCGCGAGAAGCTCACGGAGGTGCTCAGCCGCGTCGACCTGGTGCTGATGAATGACGGTGAGGTCCGCCAGTTCGCGGGCAACCCGAATATCACTCAGGCCGCGGAGACCATCCTGGAGTTGGGCCCGAGCTACGTGGCGGTGAAGATGGGCGAGTACGGCGCGGCGCTGATCTCGAAGGACTCTCGCTTCCATCTCCCCTGCTGCCCACTGCGGCATTTCGAGGACCCGACGGGCGCGGGCGACTCATTTGCCGGCGGCCTGATGGGCTACCTGGCCTGGGCGAACTCGACCGACGAGTCCGAACTCCGCACTGCCGTCGCCTTCGGCACGATTGCGGCTTCATTCACCTGCGAGACATTCGGTCCGGAGGCTCTTCTCTCGACCACCCCCGAGGCCATCTACGAGCGCTATGAAACCCTCGCCACAATCACCGAGTTCAGCCCCTGCCCGACCGACGCCTGCCGCGTGGTGGGGTAGGCGGAAGGGCGGCAGGCCCACGGGCAGGCCTTGCAGCGCAAGGCGTGCGGACAGCGCCATCACCCGCTTCATGCGCCAGGGCCCCCACTGGTGATGCCTCTCCCCCCCCCCAAAAAAAAACGTCTCTATGCAGGTGTTGGTTCGCGGATGGAGAATCGTGGCCTTGAGATCATCCGTATTCATGCACGCCGTGGAGTGCTGGGGCTTTGAGTTGGGGTCGGCCAGTGGCAGGCGTCCTGTCTACCACTGCCGACGGTGTGTAATCCCGCGTGTCACGAATGCCCCCACGACCGGCAATCCCTACCCGATGCTTGTGAAGCAACTACTGATGCCTGCACTGTAGCAATCGATGCAGACTGCCCGGCCAGCGGAGGTTGAATTGCACTTCCCCGAGGCCCTGCAGCCGTGTTATGGACAAGGCGGACCCGTGTGAGCCACGACTGGCGGCTCATTCGCGTCCGCCTTTCTGATTCTGATCAGCAGTCCTGCGTGCACACGATTCGTCGTGGAGGGATCAGGCAGGTCGGTCCGCGTCCGGCGCCGGGTTGGGCACTCACCGAGCACCGTGCATTGCCCTGCGGTGACTGTCTTGCCGAGAAGTCCTGGGCTTGAGCAATTGAGGGAGGCACACTGATGAAGCGTTCGCAATCTCTGATTGGCGTCGCATGTGCCA
>DPJP01000040.1:25136-42929 GCA_003542955.1 Armatimonadota bacterium | reverse complement strand
CCCGTCCCCTCGCTGTTCTCTCCGCATACACAAATCCCTGCAGGCCGTTGGACCTGCAGGGATCAGTACGCGTTCAGACAGCGCGGTTGGCTACATGATATCCAGGCATGCCAGCGCGGTGGTGTTTCGGACCAGCAGCTTGCCGTGGGCGATGATCGGCGCCGTCCAACTCTGGCCGCCCAGCGGGGTAATGCGCCCCAGTTCGCGGTAGCTACCGGTCGCCTCGACGAGCACCACCTCACCTGTCTTGCCGCCCACGGCGATGAGGCAGCCGTCAACGCCGATGATGCCACCCTTCTCGAAGCCCTGCTGTCGCCAGACGATGTCCCCGGCCGTGGAGTCGATGCATAGCAGCAGCCCCGGGTCGCCGATGCCGAAGATATAGCCCTCGTAGAAGATGGGCGAGTTGAAGTGCGCCACAAGAGCCTTGTTCTGCCAGGCGATGCTTCCACGTCCGCCCGCGACCTCAAGCAGCGCGCAGCCGACACCGTATCCACTTGAGACGAATGCGTACGGGTCCTGAACGATTGGCGTCGCGGCATTGACCCCGTTGTTCGGGCCCCATGGGACGCTCCAGAGCAATTGCCCATTCTGGGCATCCACGCCGATTGCGGCCCTGCCGGTCATGCAGACGTATTGCAGCCTGCCGTCCAACTCCGCGCGCACGGGCGTGGCGTATCCGGCGGGGTCGCTCCCGCCGCCGGTCCAGATGGTCGCGCCTGTCTGGGCATTGAGCGCAACCACGGCGGCGTTGTTGCGCCCGCCGGCGACGACGATCAGCTTATCCCCGTCGATAAGTGGCGAGGCGGCATACTTCCAGTTCGGCATCTGCCCGGCGAACTCACTGCGGATGTTCCTGGCCCATATCTGCCGGCCGGTGGTGGCATCCAGGCAGAAGAGCGGTCCCATGCGGCCCTGGCAGTAGACCTTGCCGTTGGCGTATGTGGGAGTTGCGCGCGCATAGCCGTAGTCGAACTTCTCCGCATCCGGGTACTCGAAGCGCCAGATGTCCGCGCCTGTGGCGAAATCCAGCGCGCGCACGACATCGTTGGCGCCCACGTGGTCAATGATGAAGACCTTGCCATCAGCTACGGAGGGCCCCGCGTACCCCCTGTCGCTCATCGTGACCTTCCACAGCACCTGCGGGGGCCGGGCCTTCCAGTCCTTGTTGATCCCCGTATCGGGCGCGATGCCATTGCAGTCCGGCCCCAAAAACCACGGCCAGTCCGCAGCCATCGCACAAGCCCCCGCGATCAGCAGCAACACAACCAACCCGGGCCCGAGCGTCACCCTCATGAGCCCACCTCCACCACTATGTATAGTGCGTTCGCCATCGTTGCCCAACTACATCAGGTCGAGGCAGGCGAGCGCCTCCTTGTTGCGGATGATCAGCTTGCCGTCGGCGACGATGGGGGCCGTCCAGCTCTGCCCGCCCAGCGGCTTGATGCGGCCGCGCTCCCTGTAGCCGGTCGGCTCTGCGTCACAGAGCACCACATCGCCATCGCCGCCGTTGACGGCGATGATGCAGCCATCGACCCCAACCAGCCCGCCCTTCTCGAACCCGCCCTGCTGCCAGAGAGTATTGCCGGTGCGCGAGTCCATGCATACGAGGTTGCCCGAGATGCCCCACAGGCAGCCCTTGTAGAAGATCGGGGAGTTGAAGTGTGACTGGATCGCCTTGTTCATCCATGCCTGGGTGGCCTTGCCTGAGGCTACCTGCAGCAGCGCGCAGCCGACGCCGTAGTTGCTGGTGATGAATACATAGGGCGCACCGACGATCGGTGTGGCGGCATTGACGTCGTAGTTAGTCTTCCACGGGTACTTCCAGAGGAGTTGACCACTGCTGACATCCACGCCGATCACATGGCCCTCGGTGAAGACAACATACTGCTCCCTGCCGTCAAGCGTGGCCTTCGTCGGTGTCGAGTAGCCACCGATTTCGCCCGAGCCGCCCTTCCAGATCGGCGCGCCGGTGTGCTTGTTCACCGCCGCAACCGTTGCCGACGGTCCGCCCGGCACCAGGATGCACTTGTCTCCGTCGATGAGCACCGAGTTGGCGTAGTCCCACTTGGGGCCCCGTCCACCGAACTGAGACTTCATGTCCAGCGACCAGACTTTCTGGCCGTTCGCGGCATTCAGGCAGTTGACCACTCCGAGTCGGCTGACCGTGTAGAGCATCCCGTCGTCGAAGACGGGCGTCGCGCGCGCGAACCCGTAGTTAGCCTTGCCGGTGTCGGCATAGGTGTACTCCCAGACCTGACTGCCATTGGAGAAATCGATGGCCTTGACGACGTCATTGGCCCCGGCATGGTCGATGATGAACACTTTGCCGTCGGCGACCGAGGGACCCGCATAGCCCGCGTCACCCATCGGCACGCGCCAGAGTTGTCGTGGTGGCTTCTGGTTCCAGTCGCGGTTGATACCTACATCCGGGGCGATGCCGTTCGCCGTGGGGCCCAGATACTGGGGCCAGTCGGCGGCATGGACGGCAAGTATCGCGAGCATGAGCACAACGACCACGGCCGGTCCGATCAGTCGGGTCATCTGTCCACCTCAGTATTCGATGTGTTTGGGATACTGCAGGCCGGGCGACCGCCGGGCCGCCCGGACCGTTCATTCGTCCGCCCTGACGCTGCACACCGGCCGGGCCGACGGTCACAGCACCATCTCTCTACCTGCCGAAGCAGTACACTGCTCCGTCAGTCGTGCCAATCACCATTCGGCCACGGCCGATTGCCGGCGAGGCCGACACCCGCGCGCCGGCGTTGAAGCTCCAGGCCTTCACGCCCGTCGAGGCGTTGAGGCCGTAGATGACGCCGTCATCGCAGCCGAAGTAGAGCCGGCTGCCGCTGATCACCGGCGAGGAGTCGACGGCATCCCCGGCGGTGAATACCCACTTCGTCGCCCCGCTCTTGCGGTTCAGCGCAAACACCGTCCGGTTCCGCGATGCGAAGATGACGTTCTCACTGCCGAGAACCGGGGAGGCCCAACTCGCCCCCCCGTTTCTGGTGACGGCGACCTGCCAGAGTGTCTTCCCGTCCGAAGCGCGGATGCATGCGTACTGGCCGTCCATGGAGCATACGAAGGCGTTGCCCGCACTGTAGGCCGGTGCGGCGGCGAAGTTCGACTCCATGCTCGCCCGTGACCGCTCCCTGCCCGTCTTGGCGTCGATGAAGCGAACGTAGCCGTCACAGCCGTTAATGATGGCGGCGCCGCCACCAACGCACGGCGAGCAGTGCACCTGGGCATCGGCCTGGAATGCCCACAGTTTCGTGCCCTTGTCGGCGCTCAGAGCGTACAGGAAGTTGTCGTACGAGCCAAAGATGACCGCACCCGAGGTCACCGCAGCCGAGGATGTGATCTTGTCCTGCGCCTTGAAGCTCCAGCGCTGCCGGCCCGTTGCCCGGTCGACGGCGTAGAACATCCCGCTCTCGTCACCGATGTACACCAGCCCGCCCGCGACCGTCGGCGAGGCGCTGATGGGGCCGGCGCCGACGAACTTCCAGCGTAGCCGCCCGGTGTTGAGGTCGATAGCCAGGAGCGCGTTGGTCATCGTGCCCACGTAGGCGGTGTCATTCACAATCGCCGCGGTCGACTCGATCGAGGAGCCCGTCTCGTAGGTCCAGAGCAGGCGCGGAGCGGTCGTCAGCGGGGGAGACATCGTCGCGATGCCGGTCATCTGGATGTTGCCGCGGAAGGACGCCCAATCCTGTGTCGCGCCGGATGCCGCGGGCCAGGCAACCACCAGCACCAGGCTCACCATCAGGCTCGTCGCGCGCAGGCTGTTATGCTTCGGCTCCATCACGCATGTCTCCTCAGTCATCGTCTACGGCGCGGATTGCAGCTTCCGGAACATATCGGCGAAGATCGCGTTCCGATTGCAGTCCGTCGCGACACGGATGAAGTGTCGTTGCGGATCGTCCGACCAGGTGAGCTGGTCGGTCAGTATGGGCGAGTGCGCCAGCGCCGTCGGCACCCAGGCGGGGTTCACCAGCCATGCGACGGCAGAGACGTCCCACAACTCCTTCGCCCATGCGAAGTGATCGTCATGGTGAGCGCAGAAGCGCTCGAACAGGAAGTCGCACAAGGCATTTCGACCGGCAATATGCTCCTTGAGTTCCGGCACTGTCGTGCGCAGGAACTGTGCCACGTTCTTGCATGGAACATGCACAAACGGCACGCCACTATCGAGCACCACCCGCGCCGCGTGGATATCCTGCATCAGGTTGAACTCCCGCGCCGTCGGCCACTCGTGCGGATGACCGCCCAGCCACACCACCACAATGCGGTTCACCAACTCCGGCTCCAGCAGCAGAGCCGAGGCGACATTGGTGATCGCGCCGATAGCTACGACGTACAGCGGCCCCGAACGTTCGCTCATCGCCCGCTCGATCAGGTCGCGCGCGGCAGGGCTATCCACCGCCTCGGCTGCCGCGGGGAGATACCCCGTCGAGCCTCGGAACGCGAAGCTCTCTCCGGAGACACCGAGGCGCTCGAGCAGCCGGAGTATCTCCTCGTAGCTCTTCTCCATCCCATCCGCGGGGCTGCTCGAGTTCGGATTGTGAAAAGGCGCCGCGTAGATCGCCTCAACCGTCAGCACCTTGGGCGACAGCATCGCGTACGCCAACGCGAACTGGTCGTCAATCTCGTTGTATGTATCGGTATCCAGCACCATCGACACAGCCCCGGTGGGCGGTGCAAGCCGCTGGATGCGTATAGCCTCGTCGATGATGGGGAAGACCATCGACGTCCCTCCCTCAGAGACTCGACGTTGCCTGGCCGGTGCCTATTCCGCACGTAATGAACCGATCAGGCGTCCACCGACGGCGCCCGATACCGCGACCGCGCAACTTACTAGTCCGAATAGTATTATACCCGATAGTATCGCTGCAAGAAACTGCCAGTTCACCTCGGCCTCCGCCGAGGCCAGATGTGGCGCGACGGCCACCAGGGCACAGGCGGCGCCGAGCACGAGCCCCGCGACCAGCAGGCCACCGTTCTCTACCACCAGCAACGCCCTGACGCGCGATACCTGAAAGCCGGTCGCCAGCATCAGGGCAAGCTCTCCGCGGCGCTCGAAGGCTCCTCGCAACAGCACCGTCACCAGGCCGACTGTGCCGAGCAGAAGGCCGAGGCCGCCGAGTGCCAGGAACATCGACAGGTAGGTGTTCTGGACCTGCAGGTAGCCGTCAAGCACCTCGGAACTCGTGCGCACGCGCAGCCCTAGTTCGCCGAGTCGCGCCATCAGCACCTGCCTGACCTGCTCCTGTTTGCCCTCGGGTGTGTCGATCAGCAGGTATGAGGGTGAGCTGATGTCGGGATACAGCCGCCGGAAGCTCGCATCGGAAACCAGCAGTTCGCTCTGGAAGATGCTGCCCTTCAGCAGGCCGGCGAAGCGGAGCACCGACTCCCCGCCTGGGGTCTGTACACTGTACTCATCGCCCTGTCCGAGGTGCAGAGTCCACTGCACGCTCGCGGCATCGCCGAATGCCGGCAGCGAGCCGTCGCCGTCGTCGGTCAGCAGCTCCCAGGGATTGGCCGCCCGCTCCCCGGCGAATGAGAAGCCCCCCCGCCGGATGAGTTCATCCGGGACGCCGATGATACGCGGGTGCGAAGGCCTGGCGATGTTGAGACAGCTGATGTCCTCTCCCGGCCCGGCCAACAGCGAGATGACCACCGTTCCCTCCAGCAGCGCCTCATCCTCCGGCAAGAAGCCCAGGTTGGTGCGGCCTGTCGCAGTGCGGGGATCGTAGGGCAGCGGGACGGAGCTTGTCGCCATCAGTTCAAAGCCGCCGGAGCCCGATTCGCGGCTTGAGGTATCCGCGCGCGCGGGGTCCCTGCCGTTGGCAGCAACGGCGACGACAACGAATGTCGCGCAGGCCAGCAGACCCATCACCAGCAGGCTGCGAGCGCCCCCGGCCGCGGCGTTGCGCAACGCGAGGCGAGACAGCGAGCCGGTCGCTCCGCTCATTCGCCGGGCGCCGCTCAAGAGCAGGCTCGCGCCCGACAGCGACGCCACGAGCAGACACGCTCCGATGCCGAAGAAAGCCGCCGTCGGGTCGATCTGCCCGCTCCCTACTGAGAGGATACCGAGTACGCATGCCGCCGCGAGCGCGATGATCACCGTAGGCCGGGCCGCCCTGCCGGAGCTGGGTGCGGGCGCCATCGACATGCCGCGCCACCCCGCGAGCAGGCTCAGGAGCGGTACGCGCACCAACCCGCGTGTGCTCAGCACCGTCACCAGCAGGCCGACGCCGAGGCCCACCAATGCGCCGATGAGTATGCTCGACCACTCGGCATGCAGCCACAGCGTGGAGGTTGAGCCGATTGCGCCCGCCCACCAGCGCTCGAGTGCGCCGATGATCCCCCGCGCGTAGAGAACACCCGCCGGCAGTCCGACGAGTGTGCCGACACCACCCAACAGCAGGCCCTCCGCCCGCAGGGTGTTGTGCACCATCGCCGGCGGGCAGCCTGTTGCCAGCATAGTGCCCGCCTGCGACGCACGGCGGTCCACCGACAACCGCAGCAGCATTCCCCCGAGGCCGGCTCCGGCGAAGACCAGAAACATGCTCAAGCCCAGAAACAGCCCACTGAAGTCGGAGGTGCCCTTCGATGCCTCCAGCGCCAGTTCCCGTACCGGCCGCAAAGTGATTGTCGTCTGCGCCTCGGCCAGTCGGGCAAGCAGTCGACGGGTGTAGGCCTCGGAGAAGTCCGCGGCGGCATGTTCAGGTGGGCGAATGCGCACGGAGGTCACCCAGTCGGCCTGTTCGCCACCCGGTGCGCTCCGCCAGATCGCCTGCAGGCGCGCGGGGTCCATGAACAGCTTCGGCGCGGCCCGGTAGCGGTCCCAGTACTGCTCATCCCGATCTCGAATCAGCGAGTAGTCGACCGGGAAGGGCGTATCCCATTCATCAACATGAGCAGCATCGGTGATGCCCTTGAACTCGGGCACCAGGCCCGGATCGGCGCCTCCGGCCTCCATGGCCACGATGCCACTCACTCGGCTTGTGAGCTGCTCGGTGGGGTATGAGCCCTCCTCCGTCGGCAACATGTACCGCAGTACGAGTTCGTCGCCGGGGGCTGCAGCCAGGTCCGCCGCCGCCCACTCGTTGAGCCAGATACTATCCCTGCTCGGTTCACCGGTCCCGCGCAGGAGTCTGAAGCCCTCCGCCGGCTGCAGCCCTGCAGCCATTGAGTAGGCGAGCGAGCGCCCCGTCCGCAGGTTGCGCACCTCGTCGATCAGGTAGACAGAGCTGATCGCCGCCCCGGCGCCGACGTCTTCTGCCGCCTGCCGCGCGGCCTGCACCTCGGCCGAGGAGAGCGTCATGGCGTCGCTCGACAGCACGAGGTGGCCGGATGTGGGGTTGTCGGCAAGTCGGAGCCCATAGTCATCCAGCATCAGGCTGTCGGCAACGGCACGCTCCAGGTCCTGCAGGGCCTCCGTTTCGCCCACCGCGATGGCGACGGTGTCGGCCACTTCATCAAGCCCGAGACGTGCCGCGAGCCAGTCACGGGCAATGAACACAGTGCGTGGAATGGCGTTCTGGGCATCCAGACGGAAGTCGGCCGCCCCGCCTCTGGGCAGCACGGCGGCGATACTCACGCGCATCGTGGGTGCAGCATCGCTCAGGTCGCGCCTGGCAAACAGTGTGCCACCCCCGGCGCCCTGCCTGGCCACCCTCAAGAGCAGCGCGTCGCCGACGCTCACGCCGAGATCGACTGCCAACGCCTCGTTGACCGCGCACTCCCTGCCGGTCAGGACGGGAGGGTTGGTCACAGCCGGGTGCAGCCGCCAGAAGTCGCCGTCAACACCCCAGACGGAGACATCCGGGATGACTACATCGGAGGTCTGGGCTCTCGCCGACCCCTGCGCGGACAGCAGCGCCGCGGTCGGACGCCCACCGAGGCGCGAGCCGATGTCTCTGGCCAGGTCGGCGCGGAAGTGGCGTGGCGTGCTCACGGTGTGGGCAACGCTGCCGAGGCGGGAGATGGCGACATCTCGCAGACTCCCCTCGACCGAGTCGCCGATGACCAGCGAGCCGGTCACAACTGCCGTGGAGACTGCCAGGCCGAATACGACAACCAGCCCGGTTGACCAGTAGTGGACCAGGCTGCGGATGATCAGCCGGGCGGGGGTCACGTCCCGGCCTCCCCGGGTGGCCCGTCGAGTACCTCGCCGCGCTCATCGAACTCGACCGGCCGGAGCTTGCCGTCGTGCAACTGCAAACAGCGCCCGAAGCGTGCGGCATGGCGCAGGTTGTGGGTCACCATCAGCGCCGTCACGGGCTGCCCGGCCGCGATGTCAAGTAGCAGCGCGACAACATCATCGCCGGTCTGCCTGTCCAGATTGCCTGTGGGCTCATCGCACAGCAGCAGCCCGGGCGCGTTGATGAGCGCCCTCGCAAGCGCCACACGCTGGCGCTCGCCCCCGGAGAGTTGATGTGGGAATGAGTCCACGCGCCCGCCGAGGCCGACGCCCAGGAGCAGCTCGCGTGCCCGCTCAGCGGCCTGCTCACGCCCACCGACGGCAAGATCGGGCAGCAGTACGTTCTCAAGGGCAGTCAACTGCGGCAGGAGGTGATGGTCCTGGAACACGAAGCCGACGCGCAAAGCCCGGAAGTGCGCCAGTTCGGCCCCCTCGAGCGAGGTGACTTCCGTGTCGCCGAGCCGGATCGAGCCGGAGTTCGGACGCTCCAGAGAGCCGATGCAGTTGAGCAGTGTGCTCTTGCCGGAGCCGGAAGGCCCTACGACGGCGACGGTCTCGCCGGCGGCGATATCACACGAGACGTCGTCAAGTACCTTCAGTTCGGTTCCATTGGGCGCGCTGAAGCTCCTGCTCAGCCCCGATATGCTGAGGTCTTCGGCGATACCCCGCTGTTCGGCCGGCTTCTGCATGGTCGCTCTCCGGGGGATGGTCTACCGCCGTCTCTACCCGCTGCCGCGCAGCCGCCCAAACGGCCTTCTGAGCATCCTGCGCCGTCGGCGGAAGCGCGGCGCAGGCGCCTCCGGCTCAGGCAGGCTGCTGTGCGGGAAGTGCTCCCGCAATGTCAGCGCCGCCGTCGGGCAGGCATCCGCGCAGGCGCGTGCGGCCTCCCGCAGACCGTCGGACAACGGGCGCCCGAACGGCACCGCGACCCTGACGGTGAAGCCCCGACCCACAAAGCTGAGGCCCAACTGCTCACCGCTGTCCGCTGCGATTTGGACGCACAGCCCGCAGGCGATGCACTTGCCGGGCTCATGGACCAGGAGCGGATGGCTCATGTCCCGCTCAAAGCGCCGTCGCTCGCCGTGGTAGCGTGTCGTGCTTGCATGATAGGCCAAACCCAGTCGACGCAGCCGGCACGTATCGAGTTCTGCGCATTCACAGTGCAGGCAGCGGGCGGCCTCCATCCGCGCCTGCGCCTCGGTGAAGCCGCCCGGCTGACCGGTGGGTATCTTCACGCGCGCATGGCGGGGTGTATCTGCAGCGAACTGCTCCAGTTCATCGGGGTCCATCGTGCGGATGTGAACCGAGTAGGACCGCTCGGCGCCGGCTGGTTGCTCCCCCTGCAGGAACAGGTGGAGCGCCTGGGCTACGGACCTCCCGCCCGCGACGGCCCGCACCGCGTATCGCGATGGCGTCAGCGCCGCCCCGGCGACGAACACATCCGGCAGCGGCGACTGGTGTGTGCCGCGGTCCGCCGCCAGAGCCCTGCCCTCCACCGGCACGCCCGCGAAGCCCTCCACCCATTCGCCGACATCGCCGACGGCCAGCACACAGGCGTCGTGTCGTGCGCGGAGTTGCTCCAACGACACTGCCTCACCTACGCGAACGCCCGCGCGGAACTCGATCCCCATGCGCTCAAGCGGCTCGATCTCGGCATCCAGCACCCAGTGCGGCAGCTCGCTCTCAGCTACCCCGTAGCGGAGCATGCCGCCGGGCCGCTCGCGGTCGTCGTAGACTGTACACGAGTGCCCCGCAATGCGCAGGTAGTAGGCCGCCGAGAGCCCGGCTGGACCGGCCCCGACTATTGCCACGCTCCTGCCTGTGGCGGGCCGACAGACCGGCAGGTGCCGCTGCTTCGCCCAGATGTCGAAATCGCCCACAAAGCGCTTCAGCAGCTTGATCGACACCGGCGCATCAAGGCGGCCGCGGCGGCAGGCCCGCTCGCACAGTTCCGGGCAGATGCGCCCCAGCACCGCCGGGAAGGGAATGCGCCCCTTGACCAGGGCGACGGCCTCCGCGAGGCGTCCTTCGCCGATGAGCCGGATCATGCCCGGAATGTCCATCTGCGCGGGGCAGGTCGTCTGGCATGGGCCGACGCAGTCGCCGACGTGGTCGCCCAGCATCAGCTCGAGCGCCATCCGGCGCGCCAGCCTGACCTCCTCGGTCTCGCTCTCGACTACCATGCCGTCTTCGGCGATTGTCGCGCAGGACGGGAGCAGGCCCTTGCGCCCGGCGATCTTCACCACGCAGACCATGCAGGCCGTCTGGGGCTTCACCCCCTGCCGGTGGCACAGCGTCGGGATGTGGATGCCCAGGCGCGCGGCTGCGTCGAGGATCGTTGTCCCCGGCTCGACCTCGACTGTCCGGTTGTCGATGGTGATGGTCGGCATTGGTGGCTCTTGGCGGCTATTGGATCCTCACGGCGTCGGTGGGGCAGAGCTGACGACACGTGTCGCAGCGGATGCACTTGCTCGAGTCGATGGTGTGCTTCTCGTATGGCGTGAACGCGATGGCGTGCGCCGGGCATTGCTGGGCGCAGCGGGTGCAGCCGATGCACTCATCAGTGATCGTGTAGGTGATGAGTTCCTTGCACCTGCCGGCGGGGCAGCGGCCCTCGATATGGGCGAGGTACTCGTCGTGGAAGTAGCGCAGCGTAGTCAGGATCGGGTTGGGCGCCGTCTGGCCCAGCCCGCAGAGGCTGGATGCGCGTACCATGCCTGCGAGCTGCTCAAGCTCGTCGAGGTCGGCAATCCGTCCGTGGCCGGTGCAGAGACGATCGAGGATATCGAGCATCCGGCGCGTCCCGATGCGGCAGGGAACGCACTTGCCGCATGACTCCCGCTGCGTGAACTGGAGAAAGTAGCGTGCCACATCAAGCATGCAGTCGGAGTCATCGAGCACCACGAGCCCGCCGGAGCCCATAATCGCGCCGATCTCGTTCAGCGCCTCGTAGTCGACAGGTGTATCGGCAAGCTCAGCCGGGATGCAGCCGCCGGACGGCCCCCCGATCTGCACCGCCTTGAAGCTCCGGCCCTCCGCGACACCGCCGCCGATGTCCTCGACGATCTGCCGGATCGTGATGCCCATCGGCACCTCGATGAGCCCGCCGCGCCTGACCTTGCCCGTCAGGGAGAAGACCTTGGTCCCCTTGCTGAGGCCCGTCCCCAGTTCGGCAAGCGTCCGTGCCCCGTTGCGCACGATGGTGGGCACCAGTGCCAGCGTCTCGACATTGTTGACGAGTGTGGGGCAATCCCAGAGGCCCTGTTCGGACGGGTAGGGGGGGCGCAGGCGGGGGTTGCCGCGCCTGCCTTCGAGCGAGGCCATCAGTCCCGTCTCCTCGCCGCAGACGAACGCCCCGGCGCCCTCCATGATCCCGACGAGAATCCGCACCCCGGTCCCGAAGACGTTATCACCAAGCAGCGCATGGTCCTCACATATCCGGATTGCCTCCCAGATGCGCTGGACGGCGAGGGCATACTCCGCCCGGATGTAGAGAACTGCCTCATGCGCGCCGACGGCCCAGGTGGCTATGGCGAGCCCCTCGAGCACTCTGAAAGGGTACGATTCGAGGATCATCCGATCCATGAATGCGCCCGGATCGCCCTCGTCACCATTGCAGATGACAAACTTGCGCTCCCCGGTCGCCGCCCGCACCCTGCGCCACTTCTCGCCGCTTGGAAAGCCCGCTCCGCCGCGCCCCCTCAGCCCCGAGCGCTCGATGGTGTCGATGACGCCATCCGGCGACAGCTTCGTGACGCAGCGCTTGAGCGCCTCGAAGCCTCCGTGGGCGCGGTAGTCGTCGAGGTCAAGCGGGTTGGCCGCGCCGTATAGCTCAGTCGCCAGATGACGTTGGGGGCCGAGGAAGGCGCACACCGGAGCGTCTCGCACATCCAGCGCGTAGCGATCCGGCGGCGGCCAGTTCTCATCAGTCAGCAGCCGGTCGACCGCGCGGCTGACCGCGACCCGCGCGCGTCCCCCCAGGCCACGCGGCCGGAAGTGCCGGTACGCGATGGCCTCGGCGTCGCCCGGCTGAACACGCGCGTAGACGGCGATCTCCTCGCCGGGCTTCTCGATCTCGACCAGCGGCGTCTGATGGCACATCCCCACGCAGCCGACGGGCTTGACCACCGCAGGAGCGTTGATGCGCCCGAGCGCCTCCTGCATCTGTGTCAGCACGTCCATGCTGCCTCCGGCGATGCAGCAGGAGCCAACGCCGATTCTGACCTCCGCAAGGCCGCCCGGCGTGCGCTCGCCCGACTCGACGCCCGCCCCGATGCCGCCGCCGCGGGCCAGTTCCAGGAAGTCCGTGAGCACCTGGCCGACGCCGTCGGGCGTCACGTGGCCGTAGGTGATCCCGTCAATCTGGACGACCGGGGCAAGCGTGCAGCAGCCGAGGCAATCGACGCTGTCGAGGGTGAACACTCCGTCGGCGCTGGTGGTCTGAGTGTCCTCCAGACGGAGATAGCGCCGCAGGGCCGAACTCACGAGCGGCGCGCCCTTGACGTGGCAGGCCGTCCCGTGGCAGACGCTGATGACGTGTGTGCCGGCCGGTTCATGCCTGAAGCGCGAGTAGAAGGTCGACACTCCCGCGATATCGCGCGGGGTGATCTCGGAGACCTCGCAGAGGTGCTCCAGCGCCTCGCGGGGCAGGTAACCGTAGCGCTTCTGGATCGACTGCAGGATCGGGATCAGCGCGTCGGCCTGCCGCCCGAGTTGCTCGACGACGCGGTCGACAAACCCAATGCAGCGCGCGTCCGCGTTTGCGGACACCATAGCGCCCGGCGCGCCGCAGGGTGTGGGCGCGCCGTCAGTCAGGGCCGGGGCGTCGGCAGTCTGTGCCGACGCCGGCTTCAGCAGGTCGTCGTATGTCGCCATTCTCGAATATGCTCCGGCTCTCTGACGGCTACCGTCCCAGGAGGCCCGAGCCCCCGTTGCCCGGACGCGGGGCGCCATTCGCCGCGGGCTTTCCGGCGCCGATGCTGAAGAGGTGACGATCGCCCCGGAGGTAGATGTGCCCGCCCACGAAAGCCGGCGTCGCGTGGACCGGCTCGCCAACGTTGCCCTTCCCGATTGCCTTGAACGCGCGCGCCAACTCGAAGATGTGTGTGACGCCATCTGCATCAGTGAGGTAGACGGCGTTGCCGGCAATCACCGGCGTGGAACTGATGCCGGCCTCGAGCTCGTGCGACCAGAGTTTCTGCCCGGTGCGCGCCTCGTAGCACGTCAGCGTCCCCCAGCTCGTGACCACAAGCACGCTCTCGCCGTCACTGACAGGGCTGACGGTATCGGGCAAACCCTCATCGGCCTTCCAGAGGATCGATGCCTTGGCGCCGGCCTCGGCATCCGCGGGCTGGATAGCGAACAGGCCCGCGCCGTCGTTGGCGACGAACACCAGCCCCCCGGCATAGCATGGTGACGGCCCGACGTCGCCGCTCAGGCACTCGACCCGCCACAACTCCTTCCCATCATCGGGGCTGTAGGAGATCACCCACGGGTTCGCCGCGGTGATGATCTCATGGCGTCTGCCGGTGTTGACGACAATTGGGCTGGCCCAGGAGTTGGGCACCGGGCGGTCGGTTCGCCAGACCTTCTTGCCGTCCCTGACATTGAGCGCCCACAATGCCGAGATGCCGTCCTCGCCGTCGGAGCCCTGGTCGAACTGGATGATCAACCTGTCCCGCCAAACGGCCAGCGAGGCCGCGTGCCCGTAGACATTGACCGGGGTCCCCAGCGAGCGTGCCCACAGCTTCTTGCCGTCGAGGTCGAAGCCGGCCACGTCACCGTTGGCGAACATGGCGAAGACCCGCTCGCCGTCACAGGCCATCGTCGGCGCGGCGTAGCCGGTCTCGTCCATGACATTCGGCGGCCCCGAATCGTCGAGCGGCTCGGTCTCGACCGGTTGGCGCCACAGGATGCTCCCCTTCGCCGCATCGATGCAGTAGACGCCGCGCCTGTGCTCATCGGCGCCCGTCACGTAGAGTCTGCCCTTCCAGTAGATGGGCGAGCTGTTGCCCTTGAGCGGCACCTCCGTGGTCCAGGCGACGTTCTTCTTGCCTGCCGCATCCCAGCTATTCGGGAACTCGTTGCCGAATGCGTGCCCGGCCGCGGGGCCGCGGAACACACTCCAGTTGGCAATCAGGGCATCCACGGTGGGGAAGTCTCCGCTCTCTGTCCCGCCCGGCACGACGGCGCGGGGTGTGAAGACTGCCGCCCCGCCGGCTGATCCCGGTGGGCCGGGAGGTCCGGGTGGTCCCGCGGGTCCGGCCGCGCCCCGTTCACCTCGCTCACCACGGCCTCCACGCGCGCCGCTACGACCCGGAGGGCCGGAGGGCCCCATTTCGCCGGGGGGGCCGGCTTCGCCCTGCGCTCCCTGGGGCCCCGGGGGGCCGGGGATCGACTGCGGGGCCGGCTCCGTCGGGATGCCGCTCTCCCCCTGTCCCAGCAGGCCGCTGCCGTCCATCTGCTGATCGCCGCGGTCTGTATCTGCAAGTGCCGCGGCGGCCCTGACATACTCCGAGGAGGCGTCATGCCTGGCCAACACCGCCACCACCAGCAGCAGACCGGCCATCGCTACCGCGAGGATGCTCACCAGCCGGCGGTTGAGCGCGGTTGCCACCCAGGCCTGCTGAGGCGTCGCGGGAGCCGCAGGCGGCGCCACCTGCTGCCGGAAGCGAAGCACGAAGTGCAGCGCGGCGATGAGCACGATAAGCCCCGCCAGCAGCATGTAGGCGCCGATGACCGCCCGCTTGCGCGTCTGGAAGTAGGTGGCGCGGATGCGGGTATCAAGCTCGCGGATCTGGGTGCGCAGCTCCTGGTCGTCAGGTTGGGCGGCCAGTTCGGCCTTCATCATGTCGATTCTGGCCGGGTTGTGCGGGTCGGCGGAGCGCGCCTGGAGGTAGTTGGCCAGCAGCAAGCCTACCACGAGCAGGCAAAACACCAGGGCCACGACGGCCGCGATGAGGGCTGCCTGGTAGAGGACGTCCTGGTTGCGCCGGGCGCCGGCTTCAAAAGGTTGTTCGATCATTGCGTCCCCTCCGCGGGCCCACCGGCGGATGGCAGTTCTCCATTGCGATTGTGTGTGTGCTCGAGCGGGCACGCCCGGAAGCACCGCGCACACGCGACACAGTCACGTGCATTGACCCGGTAGTCATCATGGTGACGGCGAATCGACAGTGCGATCATCCTCGCCCAGAACACAAGGCCGATCCAGATACCGAGCCACCAGCTGCCGCGGTCAAAGGCTCCGCGCACCGCAGCCGCCTCCGCGTACGCCTCGATCGTCGGGCGCCCCTGGGTGTCGAACGCCTCGCTCGCCTCCGTCTGCCCCTCGACGTGACCGGCCTCCTCGAGCCACAGCCGGTCGGCGAGGCGGACCCTCGAGTCCGCACGGGCCAGCATCGGGCTACTCAGACGCGCCAGGCCGGCTCCGAGCATCAGAAAGGCCGGCAGCAGCACGAGCAGAAGCGTCAGTTCGCGCTTGCCCCGCCTGCGATCACCCATGGGCGTCGGCAGCACCGGAGCCTCGATGGCCCCATAGGGGCACGCGTCGGCACACAGGTGACACTGGATGCACTCGTCTCCGCCGGTGATGCTGACCTTCCAGCGTGCCGCCGGCGACACCAGCCCCAGCAGCACTCCGTACGGGCATGCGTAGCGGCAGTAAGGCCTGCCCACAAACACGGCGACAAGCAGCATCACAACGCCGAAGATCAGCATCATGAGCGGTCCGCTCAGCCGGAAGAAGAGCACAAACGGGTCGTACTCACAGATGATGAACGCGCTACCCGTGGCCGCCAGCAGCACGGCAAAGCCCAGGTAGAGCGCCGGCAGCACACTCAGCGGCCCATCGAGCCACTTCGGCACCTGCACCGGGCGCAGCAGCACGATCTCCTGGATAGCACCCAGCGGGCAGACGCCCGAGCAGAACACGCGACCGAAGAACAGGGCCGCCAGAAGCGGCAGCAGGAAGAAGGCCCCCGCGGCGACGGGCAACGCATATCCGGGGTCGGCGAGAGCCAGCGAGACGTTCTGGATGGCCCCGATGGCGCAGATGCAGCCCTTCCGGTAGAAGCCGAAGTAGAGCAGCGAGAACACCGTCAGAAGAACCATGCCGTATCGTGAGCGGCGGCGGTGGGCGAGATAGGCGGCCAGGCCCAGTGCCAGGGCAAGCACCGCGATGTCCACGTACCCGGCCCAATCGGCCCGCGGCCCCGGCATGAAGACATCCGGGAACTCGTAGCCCATCGAGAACTCCGGCGGCGGGTAGTTCTGCTCCGCGAATGCGGGCCCACACACCGCCACCAGCACTATCGCCACCAGCGCGGGGAATCTGCGCATGCTACCTGGTATCCTTCATCCGCAGGAGGTAGGGTCGATCGGCGGGCACACGCCGGATGGCCTCCGCCGGGCACTTCGCCGCTATCGCGCACTCGTTGCAGTTGATGCAGCGGTCATGGCGTATCTGCAGGATAAGCGAGCTGTTCCCGAACGTCCGGCAGCCCTTCACGCACACGCCACAGCCGATGCACTTCTCCTCATCGATGACATACTGGTAATACGGGTCCTCGACATAGCTGCGCTTGATGGCATTGGTCGGGCAGCGCTGGTTCTCCGCCGCCTCCGCGTCATCGGCGCGCTGGTCCACGTAGTAGCCGAAGCACAATTCGCAGTAACCGCACATCGCATACTCGTGCACGCNNTTGTACGCACCTGTCCGGGTCGATCTGCCAGACGGTCTGTGCCTCGCTCCGTGCCACCAGCGACCCTAATACCCCACCCGCGGCCAGCAGCCCGGCGCCCCGGATGGCGTCGGCGACAAACTCTCGCCGTGACTTGGTCTGGTTCTCTTCAGCCATGCGGCCTACTCCCCGGGCCTGTTCGCCCCGCCGGCGGTTGCCTCTTTGGCGGAGAGCGCCTGCGGCAGGTGGCAGCTCGCGAAGCGCCCACACCCGCCGCATATCCCCTGGTTGATGCATTTCTCACTCGAGCGGTCGCGGCCGACCAGCGACCCGACCGCTCCGCCCAGCCCGACGGCCGCCACGGCCCGGGCAGTATCAGTCAGAAAGCTGCGTCTATCCATGGTTCATTCGTTCCTCGCGTTCGCGCCCGAGCCCTCCGCAGGCGCGGCATCGGTCTGTGCTGTGGGCTCTCGATCCCCGCCCGGCGGCATATTGGCCGGCGTGGCATCGGCCGCAGGCCCGGCGGCGGCGTCTTTGGGCGCGAAGACCTTGACGACACCCTCAGGCGGGTCCAGCACCCAGATGTGTCCCGCCCCATCGACTGCAAGGTCCATCCCGGCGGCATGGGTCGAGAAATCGTCGGGAACCGCCACTACCGCGTCCAGCATGCCCCCCGCCGTGTAGACCTTCACCCGTGGCAGCCCCTTCTCCGAGGTTACCACTCGCCCGTCGGCCATCACGGCGATATCGGTGGGGTTGCAGCAGCCGCAGAAGCCCTCGATCGTTTGGCCGGTCTGGCCCCAGGAGGTTACGAGCGTCCCCTCGGGCGAGTACATCTCGACGGCATGCTTGCCCGGGTTGGTCACCAGCAGCGCGCCCTCTCGCGTTATCGCGACATCGAAGTGAGGG
>DPJP01000040.1:0-25078 GCA_003542955.1 Armatimonadota bacterium | reverse complement strand
GCGAGCACGTGACCGCCCCCGGTCGCGATACTGGTCAGATACGACCTCTCGCCGAGTGCCTCCCACCGCGTGTGCAGCACTCCCTGGCTGGTGTAGACCTCGATGAAGCGCCGATAGCCCACATGGATACTGCCGGCGGCGTCCACGCTCACGCATGTCGGCTCATCGAGCAGCTCGAGACGCCGCGTGAGCTCGCCTGAGGTCGCATCGACAATGCACATCATCCTGTCGCCGACGACATAGAGCATTCCGTCGGAGCCCAGGGCGATGCCCCGCGGCTCTTCGAGCCCGGTGGCGACGGTTCGCATGAGGGAGTACTTGACGATGCGCTCATCAACCGTGCGCAGGCGCCGCATATCGTCTCGCGAGCGCCCGACGGCGGCGGCCGTGGCCTGCCGGATGTTCACTTTCGGCTCCTGCTCCGGCGCGTTTCTACGGTCGTGCATGAGCAGGTACGCCGCCTCGGCCAGCAACAACACGGCCGCGGCCACCATCAGCACCCGCGCGAACTTGAGCATTCGCCATCCGGAGGTACCAGTCTCGCTCACGTCAGCTCCCCGTCATATCCAGGCAGACCATAGTCTTGAGGTCTCGTGCGAGCAGTCGATTGCCCACCAGCGCAAGCGGCGCCCAGGCGTCGGGGCCCTCCAGCACCTTTGCCCTCGCCAATTCCCTGTAGCTGCTCGGCGAGGCCTCCGCGAGCACCAGGTCGCCCTTGTCGCCCAGGATGACGACCTTGCCGTCGGCGATCAAGAACGGCCCCAGGCCGAAGCGCTTGGTGCTCCCGCTGCGCCATAGCTGCTTGCCCTGCAGGTCCATACACGCCAATTCATCACTCGGGACGACGCCGTACAGGTGGCTGTTGTACAACACGAACGTCTGCTGCTTTGACCCTGCAACACTCGGCTCGAGCTTCTTCTCGATAACAACCTTCTGGGCGCCGCCGGAGTTCTCGATTTTCAGCAGCATCCCGCCCGCATTGTAGCCGCCGCTGAGGAAGATGCGGTCGTTGCCGATAGGGATTGGGGTGGGGATGTTGGCCGTGCTCACCCGCCACTTGTCCGTCTCCCACAGCAGTTCGCCATCGGTTGAGATGCCCGCTACCCCACCGCTGTAGCAGTACACATACTGCTCGCGGCCGCCTGCGGTAACCTTCAGTATCGACGAATGCGTCATCTGCCAGCCGTTGGGGTTGGGCGCCGTCCAGAGTACGCTCCCGTCGGCAATACTGAATGCCACCATCAGCGCCTTGCCGCCTGTCGCGATGATGACGCTATCCCCGTCGATGAAGGGACACTGCCCCGCGTACCAGGTCGGCACCTGCGTGCCGTACTTGCTCACCAGGTCGATGTCCCACACCGGGCTGCCGGTGCCGGCCTGGAGGCAGACCACCCGGCATTTGGGGCTGAGCCCCACGACGTAGTCACTGGTTACGGATGGGACGGTGCGTGACATGCCGTGATTGCGCTTGATCTCGCCCGGATACGAATGCGACCACACCTCCCGGCCGTCCTGGAGCGAAAAGCAGCGCATCTTGTCGGCCCTCGCGGTCTGGTCGTAGTCGAACACGTAGACCCGGCCGTCGAGCACCGCCGGCCCGGAGTGGCCCTCGCCGAGTTGGACCGACCAAAGGCGCTTCGGCCCGCCTGAACCCCAACTGGTTGACAGGCGTGGCCCGCCCTTGACGACATTGTCCCAGTCCGGGCCGCGGAAGTTCGGCCACGCCCCCGGCAGCATCGCGCCGCCTGCTCCGCCCCCGGGCGACACCGGAGCACCTGACGGCGGCGTGGACGAGGTATCGACCGGCATGTCGCCGGCGGGCGGCGCTCCCGCGAACGGACCTGCCTCCGGCGGGCCGGCGGTCGGCGCATCACCGGGCGCCGGGGGCATAGCGCCGGACACATCAGGCGCGTCGTCGGGGGGCTGAGTGTCCGTGTCCGCCTGGATGGCTCCCCCATCGTCCCCAATCTCGGCGCCGGGGCTGACCCCAAGCCAGAGCATGACTGCGCCTGCCGCCCCGGCCAGCAGCAGCAATGTGACGCCCACAAGCGCGAGCACGCGAGTCGGCAGGCGCCGTTTCACGCCTCCCTTGACGGGCGGGAGTGCATCCGTATCTGAGAAGGCCGCGTCGTCCCCACGGAGCGACACCGGCTTTCGTCGGTGCAACGAATCGGGTGGCTTGCCCATCGTGACCTCTTCGCAGGCGCCCCGCGGGGCCACAAGGAAGAATCTGGTGGATGTATACAAATGCGGCTGTGCGCGCCCGACACAGCCGGTGCGCCTATGCTATGCAATCGCGACGGGGGTGTCAAGCACCGCACACCGGAGCCGAAGCAGGCCCTGAAGGTGCACGAATCCCCAGACGCGAACCGGTCTCACTGACGAAGCCGACGCCGACCCGGTTCACGTTGCCGAACCCGCCACCTGAACCCGGCTCGCAGGGTACCCGTCCACAGAGTGCCGATTGCTCGATGCGCCGGCCGCATACACAAGAAGGCCTGAGCGTGGCGTAGAGTTCCCGTGTCACCCGGCAGCGGAAGAGGTCGCCCCAATATGCGCTCAGTCGTGCTCATCATGTGCAGTGACGAACACAGCCCTGACTGCGGGTGGCTCGGCGGAGAACTGCCGGACCTCCTCGCCGCCCGGGGCCTCGACGTGCTCCTGACCCCGGAGTTATACCACATCCCCGAAGACGACGATGTCTGGAATCAGCCCGCGTCAGCTCCGGTGCTTCTCTATGTCCTGTGCCGGATGCACCNNCGACACGGCATAGAGCTGCCCGAGGAGGCCATCATCGACGTGCGGACCGTGGCCGACGCGGCCGCTGCGCTCGGGCGCATGGCGCTCCCCGAAGCGTCCGCGACGCCCGGAACGGTGTCTCGCATCTCGGCGGCGGCTGCGGAGCGGTGGTACCCCATCATCGATCGCGAGCGCTGCGTCAACTGCGGCCATTGCCGCGAGTTCTGCATCTTCGGTGTCTATACGCTCGACGGCGACCGGCAGGTGATCGTCAGCGAGCCCGACAAGTGCAAGCCGGGCTGCCCTGCCTGTGCCCGCATCTGCCCGCAGTCGGCAATCATGTTCGCGCTTCACCCTGACGACGCGGGAATCCAGGGGGCTCCGGGCGCGTCTATCACCCCTGACCCCACGGCGCGCCGGATGTACTACCGCCGCACGGGGGCCGCGTGTCCGGTTTGTGGGGGCAGTGGGCCGGTGCCGGCCGGGGGCGGCGCCGGCGCGTGCGAGGAGTGCGGCCGGCCACCGACAGGCACGCAGACGCAGGATTCGCCGATCATCGAGCAGATTGACGATCTCATCGATCAGCTCGATCGCCTCGTCGATGGGAGCTGACCGATGCCCGGCACCCCCGGCGCCCGTGTGGTACTGACGGCAGATCGCAGTCTCATGGCGGCCTACGACGTCCTCCTGGACGGCATGATCGCCTCCAGCCAGACGACGACCACACCGTGGCTGGTCATGGACCGGCTGCTCATGCCCCGGGCAGCGCACCCGGGCGGCCGGGCCCTGTTTGCCCCCGCGGGCCTGCGCCGCATCCAGGCCGCGCTGCTCGCCGGCGGCTTCACCGACTCTGATGTCGCGGTCGTCGATGACGCCCACCTGCGCACCGTCATCGGTCCCGAAACCCGCGTCATCGGCGTCAGTAGCGGCGAGCCCACCGGCCTCGGGATGAGCAGCACCACGATGACCGCCGTTGCCGGTGGAGGCATCTACGGGCAGGTGCTGTTCGAGCGCCTGCTCGGGCACATCCGGCCCCTGCGCGAGCAGCGTGCCCCCGAAGCGCGCATCATCCTCGGTGGCCCGGGAGCATGGCAGGTGGCCTCGGATGAGCAGACCAGACGCAGACTCGGCGTCGACCACGTCGTCACGGGCTATGCGGAGGCGAACGTCGCCGAGGTGTTCTCGAAGCTCGCGGAGCGGGCCGCCCTGCCGCCGGTGATCGCGGGACTCGGGGCGCCCTCGGACGCGATCCCGCCGATGGCCGGAGCTGCGGCGATGGGCTCGGTCGAAGTGAGCAGGGGTTGCGGAATGGGGTGCGGTTTCTGTACACTCTCCACCGTCCCGATGGTGCATCTGCCCATCGAGACGGTCCTCGCCGACGCGCGGACCAACCTCTCGGCCGGGCTGCGGGCTGTCGCGCTGCTCAGTGAGGATATCCTCCGCTATGGCGCTCGGGGCCTGCAGGTGCAGCCCGCGCGCGTCATCGACCTGCTCCGTCGCCTGCGTGAGTGTGACGGGCTGCGGTTCATCCAGGCCGATCACGCGGGCATCCACTCAGTCGGCAGCTACAGCGATGCCGAGTTGGCGGAGGTCGCCGCGCTTCTCGCGCCCGACGCCCCACCGGGGACGGCATGGGTGAACGTCGGGGTCGAGACTGCGTCCGGGCGACTGCTGCACGCCGTCGGCTGCTCTACGAAGATGGGGGGCGTCCCGCCCGAGCAGTGGGGGGAGTGCTGCGCAACGCAGTTGGAGAGGCTTGGCCATGCGGGCTTCACACCGATGGCCAGCCTCGTTGTGGGACTCCCCGGAGAGACCGCCGAGGACCTCCGGCAGACGCTCGAGTGGGTGCGCGGCCTGCGCGGAATGCGGGTGACCGTCTTCCCCGTGCTCTATGCGCCGACCGATGGCTCCGGGCCGGTTCGCGGCGCGGACCTGCGCCGGATGCACTGGCAGCTCATCCGCGAGTGCTACGAATTCAACTTCCGCTGGGTGCCGACGCTGTTCTCGAGCAATCAGGCTCTCGGAGGCGTCGGCGCGCTCAAGCGCGGCCTGCTCCAGGCAATGGGCCTCGGTCAGGCGGCGCTGTGGCGCTCGCTCCTGGCGTATCGACAATGGAGGTCTGCTCAATGACGGATATCAGACGGCTGCAGGGGGCGCTGGGCAGTGCGCGCGCGCACCTGCTGGCCCGCAGGTGTCCCGAGGGATACTGGGAGGGGCGGCTGACATCATCGGCCCTGGCGACCGCGGTGGCCGTCAGCGCTCTCTCGCTTGGCGATGCTCACCGTGACGCGGAGTTGATCGGGCGTGGCGTCGCATGGTTGTGCAACAGCCAGAACGGCGACGGCGGCTGGGGCGACACCCCGGATAGCCCCAGCAACCTGTCGACGACGCTGCTGGGGCTGTCGGCGCTGGTGCTGGCCGGGCGCCCCGCGGAGCGCGCCCTGACCGCCGCCCGGGCGTATGTTTCGCGCAACGCCGGCAGCAGCCCGGCCCAGGTCGCCATGGCCGTCGAGCGCATCTACGGGCGGGACCGCACCTTCGCCGCCCCTATTCTTATGAACTGCGCACTGGCCGGCATCGTCAAGTGGGACAGCCTGGCGGACCTGCCGTTCGAGTTGGCCGTGCTGCCGCGGGCGGTCTACGGAGTGCTCGGGCTGCAGGTGGTCAGCTACGCGTTGCCCGCGCTGATCGCCGTAGGGCTGTCAATCGAGCGCCATACCGCCCGTTCGCAGTCGGCCCGCGCTGTCCTGAGGTGGTTGTGCGAGCCTGCGGTGCGTCGGCGCCTGGCCGCGCTCCAGCCGTCACACGGCGGCTTTCTCGAGGCGACGCCGCTGACGGCGTTTGTCGGCATGGCCATGATCGGCGTCGCCGGGCCCGACGATGCGGTTGTCATGCGCTGCCTGGGCTTCCTGCGCTCGTCGATGCGCCCTGACGGCAGTTGGCCCATTGATACGAACCTGGCGACGTGGGTCAGCAGCGCCGCATGTAGTGCACTGAGCATCGCGGGGGGATGCGATCCGACTGAAGCGGCCCGCCTCCGCGAGTGGCTGGCGGGACAGCAATCCGGCAGTATGCACCAGTTCACCGGGGCGCGCCCCGGCGGATGGGCATGGACGCACCTTCCGGGCGGAGTGCCGGACGCGGATGACACCGCCGGCGCCATCCTGGCGCTGCTCGGCACCCCGCAGGGGCATGGAGCAGAGCGGGGGATCAGGTGGCTGCTCGGTCTTCAGAACAAGGATGGCGGGTGGCCGACCTTCTGTCGGGGATGGGGGAGGCTTCCCTTTGATCGAAGCTCGCCTGATATCACCGCTCACGCGATCCGGGCGCTGCTGGGCTTCTCGCGGAGCGCGCCGGACCCGCGCATAGGCCGGGCCTGTCGCAGGGCTGCCCGCCGCGGGGTGAAGTACCTTGCGCGGGTCCAGCAGGCAGACGGGTCGTGGCTGCCGCTGTGGTTCGGCAACCAGGCCGTTGCCGGCAAGAGTAACCCGGTTCTGGGGACGGCTCGTGCCCTGGTGGCATGGGCGGAGGCCGCACCCGGCGCACGAGAGGCCGAGCTTGGCCTGCAGTACCTGATTGGCGCCCGCAATGATGACGGCGGCTGGGGGGGAGCCCGTGGCGTGGCCTCCTCAGTCGAGGAGACGGCCCTGGCCGTTACCGCGCTGACATGCTTTCCGTCACGGGATCGAGAGGCGTTGGCCCGTGGCGTCGAGTATCTGATCCGGCGCGTCGAGAACGGTAGTTGGGTCGATGCCAGGCCGATCGGGCTGTACTTCGCCAGTCTCTGGTACGCCGAGGACCTCTATCCGCTGATCTGGACCATCGAGGCACTCGGCAGGGCCGCCGCGATTCTCTGACGTTGTCGGGCTCGGGGGCGATGGAATCTGCTGACAAACGGACACGCAGACATGATGAGGGGTGGATACATGGGGAAGAGACAGACGGGCGCCGCATCCATGCTCATGATTCTCGTGGCAACGGCGCTGGGCGCCTCGATTGGGGCATCCGCAGGCGACTTCGTGGGGTGGCGGACTGACGGCTCCGGTCGGTACCCGGACGCCGCGCCCTTCATCGACTGGGAGGGGCCCGCCGCCACAGTCTGGTCCACGCCGATGCCCGCGGTGAGCAACTCGAGCCCGGTCATCTACGGAGAGCGGCTCTTCACCACCGCGGAGCCGAGCACGCTCCTGTGCCTGAGCACCACCGACGGCAGCATCCTCTGGGAGCGGACGAACAACCTCGAGGACCTGCCCGAGGCTGCCGACGTGCCCGATATGCAGGAGCGGCATGAGCGCGCGAGAGAACTCCGCAAGCAGATCAACCAGACACACGGCACCATCAGGAAGGCGCAGGCCGACCTCAAGGATGACCCGGACAATGCGGAGATCAAGGCCCGTATCGCAGCCGCCAGGGAGGCGCTCGCCACACTGCAGGCCGAGGTCAAGCCCTACAACGAAGCCTGGTACAGCCTTCCGGATGTGAACCCCACCAATGGGTACGCATCCGCGACCCCCGCCTGCGACGGCGAGTACGTGTACTGGGTGGCAGGCACCGGCCTGGTAGTCTGCTACGACCTCGAGGGGAACAGGCAGTGGGCCCGCGTAGTGGCGAAGCCGACTATCGCCTGGGGGTCCTCATCGTCCCCGGTGGTGTCCGGGGAGACGCTGATCGTCCAGGTCAAGGGGATGACCGGGCTTGACAAGCGCACCGGGGAGACGCTCTGGGAGGCTGCGGTTCCCGATGCCTGGGGCACCGCCGCAGTCACGCAGATAGGGGAGACGCCCGTCGTCATCAGCCCGTCCGGGAGCATCGTGCGGGTCGCCGACGGCGTGGTGCTGGCCTCGGATGTGGCGAAGGTCGAGTTCGCAGGCCCGCTGGTAGACGGGGACGTGGTATACTTTGTGGAGCATGGCGGCAAGGCGATTCGCCTGCCCGGTACCGTCGACGAGGGTGGTCTGACTGTCGAGACGTTGTGGGCGACGCAGCCGAACAAGGAGCGCTACTATGCCTCGGCCGCGCTCCACGACGGCCTGCTCTACGCCTGCACGCGCTACCAGGTGTTCAGTTGCATCGATGCGGCCGACGGCAGCATCGTCTACGAGCAGAACCTGAACCTGGGCAAGGGTGAAGTATACCCGTCCATCACCTTTGCAGGCGGGTTGATTTTCGCCGGCAACGACGGGGGCAGCACGGTCATCATCCGTCCCGGCCGCGTGTACGAGGAAGTCGCCAGGCAAAGCTCCCAGAGCTACCGGGGGAGCCCTGTTTTCATCGGTGATCGGGTCTACATCCGCGGGCTGCAGAGCATGTTCTGCCTGGGGTCCGGCGGCGAGGGCTGAAATGGAGCATTTCGGCGAGATCACTGCGGCAGATTCCGAGCGGCGCACCGGCTCCGAAGCGGTGGCCGCGCCCTCGCCGCACCCTGACGATGTCAAGCTCGTCCCACCTGAGCCACACCTCCGTGCCGCCATCCGCCGGGCCGCCCTCGAGTGCCCCGGCAACGGACCGGGAGCCGGTCCAATGACCATAGAGGACATCCAGGCGCGCGCCGGGGGCGTTCTGACACGTCTTCAGCTGCCGGATAGCTACCTCGGCTTCGCCATGGTCTGCGTGGACAACACCTTCTGGGCGACGGATTTCGCCTCCGTTCCCTTCGAGCGCCGGCTGTTGCTGCTGCCCAAATGCCTGCGCAACGTCGACGCGTGCGTGGGCGAATACGACGCTGTCGGCCTGCACTGCGCGGAATGTGGCGCCTGTGCGCTTGCCGGCCTCAAGCAGGACGCCGAACGGCTCGGCTATGACGTGATCATCGCCGAGGGGACATCGTCGGCTGTTCTGCGCGTGCTCGAGGGCCGTGCCGATGCGATCCTCGGTGTGGCCTGTCTCGACTCCCTGGACCGTTCCTTCGAGCGCATCTCTGATCTCGGCATCCCGCACCAGGCGGTTCCGCTGCTCACCGACGGCTGCATCAACACAACGGCTGAGGTCGACCTGATCCGTGAGTTGATCTGCACCGCGCGTCCCGGCGATCGGCTTGAGCGCGTCAGCTGGCTGCCGCTGCTACGGGCCACACAGGATGTCTTCGAGCCGGGCCGGTTGGCCGAGGCGATTGGCTCCTGCTGTTCACCTCCCGTCCATGACGACACCACACCGGCGCCCCTGGCCGCGACGGACCACATCGCGCGGGAGTGGCTCTCTCGCGACGGCAAACGGCTGCGTCCCTTCGTCACCATTGCCGCATACGCCATGGCCCGGCACGGCCTTGCGGGTCTTGCGCCGGGCGCCGATACCGCCGCACTCGCCCCCGAGCCGGTGCGCAGGGTGGCGCTGGCGATTGAGACGCTGCACAAGGCGTCACTCATCCACGACGACATCGAGGACGGCGACACACACAGGTACGGGCAGCCGACGGTGCACCATGTCCACGGTGTGGGGACCGCCATCAATGTGGGCGACTACCTGGTCGGCCTGGGGTATCGCCTTATCGCGGACCAGACGGACCATCTGGGCGCCGCCTGCGTGGCCGACATCCTCAGGCGGCTCTCGGCTGCGCACATGCGCCTGTGCTCCGGGCAAGGGGCGGAACTGCAATGGAACTCACGCCCCCTCAGGCCGATTGACGCGCTCCAGATCGGCGCGTTGAAGACCGCGCCGGCCTTCGAGATCGCGCTCTATGCGGGGCTGCGGGCGGCTGAGACCCACGTCGATGAAGACCTGCTGCGCCGCCTCGCGACCTATATCGGCGAGGGATTCCAGGTCCTCAATGACCTCGATGACTGGGACGAACGCTCTGCGCACCGGCGCCCGCCGGGGCACGACATCATCACCGGTCGCCCTACAATACTCAGGGCGTTTGCGGAGGATGCCGGCGGCGCGGAGCAGCTCGAGCTTCTCTTTGAGCAGGCTCGGTCACTTGACGACCACTCGGCGGCGACAGCTCGTGTTCGCGACCTGTACAAGCGATGCGGCGCCTTCGAGAAGGCCCGAGCGCTGCACTCCCGCCTGCGAGAGGGGGCTCTCCGTCTTGCCGAGGAGATGCCGTCGCCCGCTCTTCGGGAGCTTGCCCGCTTCCTGGTCAGGAGCATTCTCAAACGCCCCACAGGCACACACACCGGTGGCTGAACATGCCATATCTGAGTCAGCTCGACGCGTTCCTGCGTGCCTCGCTCATGCATTCCGCCGACTCGATGCGCGATGCGCAGATGCGGTTCATCCGCGCGCGGCAGAGCGAGGACGGCGGCTTTGCGGGCAGGCAGGGAGCATCAGACCCCTACTACACTGACTTTGCGCTCAGAGTCACGAGCCTGCTGGCTCCGGGCTCGGATGTGGGCGTCAAGGCAGCCACGTACCTCCCAACGGTGGCCGCCCCCCCTGACGATGTGGTCGCGGCCTTCAGCCTGCTCAACTGCCGACGCATGCTCGATGAATGCGGGTGCTCCGTCGAAATCGACGTGGAAAGCACCATGCGGGCAGTCGATATGCACCGTCTCGAAGCCGGCGGGTGGAGCAGGGCGGGCAGCGACGCGGTGAGTGCCTATTGCACATTCATCGGGGCGCTGTGCCACCAGTTGACCGGTACGCCCGTGCCCGAGGCCGCAGCAGCAGCCGATGCGGTTGCGGCGCTGCAGACGACTGACGGCGGCTTCAGGGAGCAGAGTTCCGATAGCGCGAGCCAGATCAATGCGACTGCCGCGGCGATCGCCTTTCTTCGCATGACCGGGCGCGTGACCGCTGAGCAGCAATTGCGGGCCCGCGAGTATCTCCTCCGCATGCAGGCCGGCGACGGTGGAATGCTCGCCCACGAGGCGGTTCCGCACGGCGACCTGCTGTCGACCTTCACCGGCATGCTCACCCTGACGACGCTTGGCTCAGTCGCGGGGCTTGATGTGCAGGCGGCGGCCCGCTTCCTGCGCTGGGTGGCGCTGCCCGAGGGCGGCTTCGTCGGCTACATCGGCGACACCGAGCCCGATGTCGAGTACACCTACTACGGTCTCGGCTGCCTGGCGCTCTTGAGCGCGTATGCCGGCACAAAGCAGCAGTAGGCACTTGATCAGCCCGGTGGGTCAATCTATACTGTCGTTGTGCATTCTCAGCGTCGCGCGTGGCCGGGAGGTTCTCTTTGGACGACTGGGTCACCATCAGTCTGGACAGCATTGCCGCGGCCAAGAGCCTCCATGCAGACGGTCATTACCGCAGTTGCGTGAGCCGCTCGTACTTCGGCGCCTACGCCGCCGTCGCGTCGGCGCTCGAGGGTGTCATTCAGTACCCGGATGGTCGCGAGGGGCCGGGCCATGCGGCGCTCCCATCATTGATCAAGAGCAACCTGACCGGCGTCAGCAGCGGCGCCAGACAGTCGATCAAGCAGGATATCGGGCTACTCTACAAGGCACGGCTGGAGGCTGACTATAGCCCGTCGGCATCGTGTGACGAGGAGATGGCCCGCATCGCGCTCAGGGCGGCCTGCGCCGTCCAAAGGGAGTTGGGGCTTCCCAAATGGACCCGAAAGACATAGCCAGGATGGTGGATGCGTACTTGCGCGCTACGTCGGAGCCGGATGAGCACGGCATCGAGTATGATGTCCTCGCCGGCGGCATCCGGGAAGACGATGGGTGGTGGTATGTGCCGGTCAGGCGGCGACCACGGCCCACTCATACGTGGAAGTACTACGAGTACCTGACCGATATCGAGGACGCCATCAAGAAGGACCACGACGACGTAGACGTGCTGCTGATACCGGCCTCATAGCCGCGGAGTGCACAGTGCACACACCATGAACATAACATACCTTGCCGCGGGGGCCGGCGCGATGTATTGCGGCGCCTGCGCCCGCGACATCAATGTCATTCGCGCGCTCATCGCACAGGGGCACTCCGTCCAGGTTCTGCCGCTGTACACTCCGCTGCGGATCGAGGGCGACCCCGTATCCACAACAGGCGTCTTCCTGGGCGGCATCAACGCCTACCTCCAGCAGGTCTCCGGGCTCTTCCGCCGCACGCCGCAGTTCCTCGACCGCCTGCTCGACCATCCCGCCCTGCTGCGTTTCGCATCGGGCTTCGCCGTCCGCACCAGCCCGCAAGACCTCGGCGCCATGACCGTCTCCGTCCTCCAGGGCCGCGACGGCAGGCAGGCCAAAGAGCTCCGCAAGCTCATCGAGCATCTGAAGCGCGGGCCGCGGCCCGATGCCATCGTCATCACCAACTCGCTGCTCTCGGGTATAGCTCCGGAACTCAGGCGCCGCCTCGATGTCCCTATCCTGTGCGGGCTACAGGGCGAGGACCACTTCGTCCGCTCGATGCCGGAGCACTACCGCGACCAGGCGCGCGGGCTGATGGCGCGCAACGCCGAGGCAATCGACCTCTTCATCGCGCCGACATCAAGCTACGCGGCCGAAATGGCGGAGTTCATGGCAGTGCCACCCGAGCGCATTCGCCTCGTCCGCACAGGCTTCTCGGTGGACGAGTACCGCCACCAGCAGCCCCGCGTCCGCGAGCCGTTCACAATCGGCTCCCTCTCGGTCATCACGCCGATCAAGGGCCTCGACCTGCTCGTGCGCGCCTTCCGGACACTCGTCGTCGAACAGGGCAGGGATTGCCGGCTGCGCGTTGCCGGCCGCATCATGCATGGGCCGTACTGGCGGCAGCAGCACAATAGCATTCGCGCGGCCGGACTCACGGAGCGCTTCGAGTATCTCGGGGAGGTCGGTTTCGCCGACAAGCTCCGCCTCCTGCGCTCCTGCAGCGTCTTCAGCGTGCCGAGCCGCTTCGCCGAGGCGCGCGGACTGGCGATGATGGAGGCGATCGCATCCGGCGTGCCCGTCCTGGCCCCCGACAGCGGGGTATTCCCCGAGCTACTCGGGATCACCGGCGGCGGATTGCTCTTTCCCCAGGGCGACGCCGACGCGCTGGCCGAGCGTATCGCCTCACTGATGGACGCCCCGGACCGAGCAGACGAGATGGGACGCACGGGCGCGGAGCGTATTGGCGCGGAGTTCAGCGCCGACCGCGCCGCCGAGGAGATGCTTGCGGTTCTCGCCGAGGTTGCCAACTCGGCGAGTGGCTGATGCCTCCCGCCCCCTACCTCACGCTCAACAGGTATGCGACGACCTCGTTAGGCTCGGCGAGCCACACATCATCCCCGCCGAGTTCGCAGACAGTCCCAAAACGCCGGTCGAGTTGCTCTGTCGTGCAGTCCTTCCACGGGTGCACCGGCCGCTCCGGCCTTGGCGAATGGCAGTAGTCGATCACCCAGCCGCCCTCCTCCATCGCCTGATGCAGCCGCTTGAAGCGGTCATAGGCGGAGAAGAACGGTCCCGGGTACTCCGTGTGCAGCGGCACGCGGCATAGCCGCATAAGGTCGACATCGGGGCGGTTGATGTCATCGTAGATGGTCATGATGGCTTCGTAGCCGCCCGCGGCCGCGACCTTCAACGCAGCCGGGTAGCCGTCGTTGTTGCCCGGCACGCAGAACACGCTCACCGGGAGCCCCGTCGCCTCCTCCAGCGCGCCCTTCGCCTCGACGACCTCGTATTGAGCGTTCTCGTCATTGATGGCCGCGTGTGTCATGCTGTGACACGACAGGCCCCAGCCCTCCGCGGCCAGCGCGTGCAGCTCATCCCGCGAGAGGATCATCATCCCCTCATAGCTGCTTCCGGGCGTACACCGGGGCCGGCCCACCTCCCGGCTCACAACGCATACATGCCCCGGCACCCCGTAGCGGCGATGGATAGGCAGCGAGTGCTCCAACAGCGCCTGGCAGCCCTCATCGTACGTGATCGAGTAGACCCACTGCTTGCCGTCTTTCCAGGCCATCGACCTGCTCCCTCCCGGGCTCAACTGCCCTGTTGGTTGAACTCCCTGATTGCCGCGAACATCGCCAGCAGGTTCGCCATTGGCGTCCGTGCCTGGATGTTGTGGATCGTGTTGAACACAAAGCCCCCGCCAGGCGCGAAGACCTCGAGGCGCCCGAGCACCTCCGCCCGCACCTCGTCCGGCGTCCCGAAGGGGAGTGTCCGTTGTGTGTCGATGCCGCCGCCCCAGAACACCAGCCGATCACCGTACTCGCGCTTCAGAGCCGCCGGGGCCATGTCGGCCGCGGAGCACTGCACCGGGTTGAGGATATCAAAGCCCGCCTCGATGAACTCCTCGATGAGCGGGGCCACGCCACCGCACGTGTGGATGAACGTCCTCCATGGTGTGTTGGCATGCACCCAGTCGTTGATCGCCCTGTGGAAGGGCTTGTAGAGGTCCCTGTAGGTGGCCGTCGAGATGAACGGGCCGCGCTGGGTGCCGAAATCAGTGCCTGTCACCATCAGTACCTCGATGCGATTCCCAATGCGCGGTGCGGCGGCGGCGAGGTTCTTCAGCGCAATCTCGCACTGGCGCTCGAAGACCTCGTACACGTAATCACGCCTGATCAGCGTCGAGACATACCACTCCTCGACGTCCCGTATGCCCTTCGGGTGCTTGAGAAACGGCGCCGGCACGAGGGCGATATCTCCGAAACTCGTCCCGCCGAGGTTCGCGACGATGGCATAGTCCGTCTCCGCGTGAAGGCGACATGTCTCGTCACCGATCCGCGCCAGCTCGGCATCACTCCACGGCGTGAACTCCTCGAGATTGTCCTCCGCATTGAGCGCATCGTCGGCGATCGGGGGCTGCCGGACGATGGTGTCGAAGTAGTAGCCACCTGTCGGCATCCGGCCGCTTGGCGGCACGCTGCGGTCGCCACCGGGGTACATGAGGATGTCACCGTTGGGCTCGGGCTCGGTGTTGAAGGCCGCGGGCACCAGCACCGGCGTGCCGTCGAATAGCTCCCACTCTTTCCAGCCGGTGTTCTCGAACCCGAACAACGTCGTCGCCCCACCCACGCCGATGGTGTCAATGCCGAGAGCCTCGCGCAGGTCGTCAGTGACCTCGCCGAGCATCTGGTACGGCTCGGTCACGCGCACCCTTTGCCTGGGCGTGTCCAGACCGAGCGCCCGCCGGAGCCGGCTGAGCGTGCTCGCCGAGATGCCCGTAACGGGTGTGGCCCCGATGTCGAGCGGGACCCTGTCGGGTTCAACATGGGCCAGTGCCGCCCTCACGCGCTCGCGCGATGCCATCGCGTATCAGCCTCCCGGTGAAGATTGGCGATTGCTCGACGCGGCTGGATCGCGCCGGAGGGTCGCCGGTGCCCGCCGGCTGGGATAGAGTTCCAACCGCATTCGGCGCACACCTTCCGGATGGCGCGGCGCCTCCATCGTCTTCGTCCTCCGGCACTCACTGTAACTGTATGGAACAAATACGCAGGAGATAGCGCGCCTGGTGGCGAATCAGTACATAGTAACCATATACCATGCCGGGAGGTGGGCCACAATGCACCGCCATTCGCTCCCTCTGATTGCGATGCTCCTCATCATGCTTGTGACCTGCGCGGTCGTCCACGCCGCCGAGAGATGTAACCGTTGCGGCCGAGAGATCGGGCAGGACTGGCGTTTCTGCGCCTACTGCGGGGTGCCCCTCGAGCCACTGACACCGACTGAGCGGCCCTGGGAGAGTCCGGGCACGCGGGCCGGGCAGGAGATCATTGGCCCCGACGGCGGGACGATGGTCTGGGTGCCACCCGGCGAGTTCGTGATGGGGTCCGATGATCGAAACGACCGTGCAGAGCCCATGCACCCGGTGCGCCTGACGCGGGGCTTCTGGCTGGGCAAGCTCGAGGTGACCAGAGCGCAGCACCGTCGGTTCTGCGAGGCGATGGGCCTCCCATTCCCCGACGATGACCCGGAACGCGATGAGCATGTGCTGGTCCACACCTCCTGGGACGATGCCGTGGCCTACTGCGAACACTACGGTCTGCGTCTTCCCACCGAGGCCGAGTGGGAGTTCGCGGCACGCGGCCCGGGAAGTTGGCCGTATCCGTGGGGCTTTGTGTGGACCGACGACAAATGCAGCTGCATGCGCGGCGGGGGCTACACGCCGCCACATCGGGGCGGGCGATTCCCGGCAGGAGCCAGTTGGTGCGGGGCGCTGGACATGGCGGGACATGTCGCTGAGTGGTGCGCGGATTGGTTTGATCCAGACTACTACAGCTCGTCACCCGTCGAAGACCCCCCGGGCCCGGAGACCGGCGCATCAAGAGTGGTCCGTGGCGGATCGTTCTCCAGCAGGCTGGAGGAATGCCGCTCCTCGCATCGCGGCGCTCGTGAACCATCCCACCGCGGCTACAATACCGGCTTCCGCGTCGCCTCCACGCCGTAGCCGTCAAGGCGTCCGTGCCGTCAAGCACTAGCCGCCTGCCGCCGGTCGCGTAGGCCTACGCCTCCCGGCGCCACCGCAGAATCTCGAGATCTGACGCGTGCGGCGCAATCAGGCGCTCTCATTCCGACGCGCGCGGACCTTCTGGCACGGCCATTGCAGCACTAGCGGGAGCCGACTGCCCCTGCCGCCCTTGCGGTGCACGGGCTTGGATGGTGGCTCGGAACCGGGCGGGTTACGCCCGTCAACGGCCACCAACCATCCGAGCGAGCGCCCTTTGCACGCGCTCGATGGGGCACCTCGGCAACGACGTACCGACTGGTTGTCCATGGGGGAGACCGGCGGTCGGTCCGTTGCAGCGTGCCCGCTGGATGTGACGGTTGAGTGACGTTGCCATGCGTGGCGGCCGATCCCGCCGCAGGGCGGCGCAGGGGCGTGGGAGAGTGGGAGTGCGGACTGGTGAGCGGGGCTGGGCGAGCATGGCCGTTGTACATCTGCCCATGCGGGGCGCAAGGACCAGGTCATCGCCATAATGGGAACCGGCAGTCGAGTCGTCTTCCTGACGTGGACGTGCGGCATCAGCGTCGAACAGCTTACACGCGCCGCCGTGCAGAACGCTATCATCATACCGATCAAGCTGGTTGTCGACCTTGCGGAGGGATGTGAGGCCGCCGCGGGCGAGGCCAGCGGCGTGATCGTGGCCTCCAGCGACGAGCTATGTGGCGGGGACGTCGAGGGACGCCTCGCCCTGAGTTCGACATCAAGCCCTATCATTGCGCTCTACCACCCCGACGAGGGGCTCGACAGCGAGACCGCGAGTATGACCGGCGTGCACGCGTGGGTGCCGCTTGATGAGAATGCGGCGCAGCGCGTCTGTGGCATAGTACTGCGGATGACCGACGAGCCTGCGGAGGCAGCGGACCTGCCGCGACGGGCTCCGGACCCCGCCAATGCGCGCGAACACCTCGAGATACTCCTGCAGGCGGCTCCCGTCGGCGTGTGGGAGCTCGATGTCGCCACGCGACGGCTCACCCTGAGCCCCGAGTGGCTGCAGCGGCTGGGCTACCGCCCCGAGGACCTTGGCCTGCGTCTGAGCAGCTTCCAGGAACTCGTCCACCCGGAGGACCTCTCACGGGTCGTGGGCGTTGTGGATGCTCATCTGGCGGGCAGCGTTCCCCAGTACGAGTGCGAGTATCGGATCAAGACGCACAGTGGTGAATGGCGGAGCATCCTCGACTACGGGCACGTGGTCTCCTCCGACGCCTCCGGGCGTCCGCTGCGCTGTGCCGGCGCCCACGTCGATATCACGGAGCGCGTGCGCGCACAGGACGCCCAACGCCTCGCGGCTATCGGGCAGGTCGCGACGGGCGTCGCCCACGAGCTGAACAACCTGCTCGCCGGAATGCTCATGCAGGCCGGAGTCGCGCACCACTCCCAGACCACCTGCGACCGCGTGCGCCTGGTCGATCTCGTCCTCGAGAATGCCCAGCACGCGGGCGAACTGTGTCAGAGCCTCACGGCCTTCGCACGTACCAGGGCGCCCAGGCAGGACTACGTGTCGCTGGACCGCGTCATCGAGGAGGCCTACCGGATCGCCCGCAAGCAGGTTCAGAACGCCGGCATCAGCGTTCGCCGCGCCTATGAGGCCGGCGAGTGTCATGTCTACGCCGATGCGGGGCAGCTCCAGCAGGTCTTCCTCAATCTCATCATCAACGCCTGTCACGCCATGCCGCAGGGCGGCACGCTCACTCTGGCAACCGGCTACCGGCCGTCCGATGACGGCTCCGGCCTTGTCGTGGCCTCTGTCTCCGACACCGGCTCCGGCATCGCCCCCGAGCATGTCGATCATGTCTTCGACGCGTTCTTCACCACCAAGCCGACGCTCGGCGAGAGCGAGGCGCCGGGTATCGGCCTGGGGCTGGCAGTGTCGAAGAGCCTCGTCACCGCCAACCGCGGCAGCATCACCGCCGCCACCAGGGCCGGCGTCGGTACAACCTTCGAGGTCTGCTTCCCGTGTGCCACGGAGACGGTTCGGTGTGAGAATGGTGTTGACGAGATGCTTGGCGCGTGCCCGCCACGCAAGCGCGGGCTCAGTGTGCTTGTCGCCGAGGACGAGGAAGCACTCAGGGCGCTGATCTGTGAGGGAGTTGCCAAGATCGCCGAGGACGTAGTCGAAGTGGGCAGCACGCCCGAAGCAATCGAGCAACTCAAAGCGCGCCACTTCGATGCAGTAATATCCGACCTGATGATGCCGGGCGGCGGGGGCTACGCCGTCCTCGAGTACACGCACTCGGTCCAGAATGGCCCCCCCGTGCTGCTGGTGACCGGTCTGGTTGGCGACCACGTCGTCGAGAACCTCACGCGCCAGGGCGCCGCCGCCTGCCTCCTGAAGCCCTTCTCCGTCAAAGACCTGCTCGCCGCCGTCGACCAGATCACCCGCAACCGTTCCGCCTCGCGCATGGGCGAGAGCGTCGCCTGAGAGTGCGGGCGCCTTCACCCGCTCAACGGTAGCGGCGGGCCTCGTCGATAAGCAGCAGGTAGCTCTGCAGCGGAATGTAGCTCGTCACCCAGTTCCCCACACCGAGGCAGTAGCCGCCCCCCGGCATGCATGAATCGAGTATCTCCCGACAGCGGCCGCGGATCGCCGCCTCCTCGCCACGCGCCAGGAGGTCAACATCCACCCCGCCCAGGAGCGCAATGCGGTCGCCCCAGCGCCGTTTCGCCTCGGTCACGGGCACGATGACATCCTCGAAAGAGTGCTTCGCGTCGGCGCCGATGTCGTCGATGAAGTCGTCCATCAGCTCATCGACCTTCCCGCAGGAGTGCAGGAAGTAGAGCTTCCCGTGCTCGTGCGCAATCTCGGCATAGCGCTTGTGCCAGGGCAGGAAGAGCCTGCGCAGGTTGCCGGGGTCGATCAGCAGCGAGGTCTTGAAGCCGAAGTCGTCGGAGCCGTAGATGACTGAGACGCACTCGTACTCGCAGAGGTGCTCGACCAACTCGAGTGCGAACTGCCCGGCCCGCCGGCAGACCTCCTCGACGAACTCCGGCCGCTCATAGAGCGCCACACACAGGCTCTCGAAGCCCATCAGGTCGCGCACGATCTCGAACACGTGGACAGTGTGCACCGCGCCCATGTCGCGTGGGGTATGCCGCTCGTGCCAGTCAAGCTGCGAGAAGTCGACCGCCTCGATGCGCGGCCAGGCATATCTGTCAACATCCTCCGGCTCCTGAATGGGGCCCGAGCGCTCATCCACCCAGCCATCATTGTAGATCGAGAACTTCGTGCCCGGCAGCCACACCCGGAACAGCTCCATGCCAAGGAAGCGGTGGATGGCCACGTCGCGCTTCATCAGGTATGCCGGATCGTCACGGGGCACATCCTCGAGCAGCCCAAAGCGTTCGGCAATCTGCGCGCGCACCGTCTCATCCAGTGCATGCTCGAAGATATAGACGCGCTCGGGCTCCCGCTCCATGAGCAGATTCGCGCGCAGCCCCTCGATATCCAGCTCAGGCGCCGGGAGCATCCTTCACCTCTGCACCGATGTCACCGACTTGATGATGTACTCATCCCCGGGGCCGATGTCGCTGACCCAGTAGAGCGCCCGGCCGTCGCCGTCGGCATCGCCAAACGCCGCGCCCAGGTCGCCTTCCACGCCCTCGAGCACAAAGCTGTTGCCGACCACTGAGCCGATTCTGAACCCCTTCGTCTTGTCCTCATTGTACAGCCAGCGGCCCTGGTGCCTGCCGCCCTCGGTCTTGCCGTAGCCCGACAGCGGCCGGTCCGCGGTCAGCTTCGCCCCCTCGATCGACGCGACGGCCCCCATCCCGACGGTGCACAGCACATCGCCGAACTCGAGCACGGTGGTGTTGCCCTCGACGCGCGCGTGGGTGATCGTGCTCGAGGTGCTGTGCAGCTCGTTGCCGGTGATGACGACCGTGTCCGCGAACGCCCCCGGGGCCTCCAGCGGCAGGTCGATGGTGATGCTGTTGGCCGCAAGATCGACCGCCAGCACCTTCCCCTGTGGCGACGGCCTGGGCCGCAGCTCGAAGCCGCCATACGACAGCCGCGTGCCGTTGACCACCACCGCCCGCTTCACCCCCTCCGCCGTAACGGTCACGAGCGCGAACTCCGCCGTGGCCGAGAACGGCATCTCCGCGCCGCTCCACGCGCACTCCTCGGTCGCGTCGATGGCGCTGTGGATGATGTCGACGGCGCCCTCGCGGCGGACTACCAGCCCGACCGCCTCCGGCGACGCGGAAGCGCACTGCAGGTACTCGACGGAGGTGATCTTCGCCGGGCCGTTGTGGGGCTCGATGGTCGCGACATAGTTGCGGAACAGCCGCTCGCCGGCGCGGAACTGCTCCTTCGTCAGTTGATTGTGCCCCAGCACCCACGGCATCGTCTCGGGATTGCCGGGCTGCAGCTCGGGCACACCGTCGCCGAGGATCACCTCCTCGACGCACCCGGCCGGCATCGTCATCGTCAGCGCCGGCTCGTTATCGGGTTTGGCGAAGGTGGCCGACCAGATGCCCTCCGGCTTCATCCGCCGCACATTGAAGATGTAGTTGAACCCGCTCGTCGACATGTCCCTGACGATCGGCTCATCGGTCCCCATGTCCTCGGTGATGGCGACATTATCAATCTGGATGTAGGTCTCATTGATCTCGCCCGCCGTCATCGTCACTGCCTCGAACGGCTGCGTTGTGCTGACCGGAGCCGAGACCCACCTGTAGCCGGTCTTGCCCGTCGGCTCCGCTGTGATGGTGACCGGGGCGCCGCCGAGGTCGAACTCGATGCGGTTGGTTCCCTGGTTGTAGTCATACACGTGCGCGAAGAGCCGGTACTTGCCCGGAGTGACTGCGCCCGACGTCGGCGCCGTCACCTGTGCTCCCTGCATCTTCGTGAGGATGCATGAGCCGAACTGCGCCCAGCCGGTCTTGGAGGTCTCCCCGTAGGAGCCCTCGGTGATCAGCCCCTCGGCCTTCAGCAGTTGCAGCGCGAAGCCGTCCTCGGCGTCGGCCTGCGGGACGGGCTCTCCGAACGCGATGTTCTCCCCGGCCAGCGTCCCCGGCTGCGTCGGCCCCGGTGTGCCGCCGGTGACGCTGAAATCGTCGAAATGGGCCGGCCCGTGGAAGCTGTAGTGGTGCTCGCGCCCACCGCGCACGCGGAAGATGTCCAGCAGGTAGGAGGCCCCATCCGAGATATCCACCAGCGCGCAGGTGCGCCGGTAGAGCGATACCAGGTTGCCGTAGGCCACCTGCGCATGGGCATCCATCACCTGCACATCCGGCGAGGAGACCAGTGTGTTGAGGTCGCCCCCGACCATGCTCTGCTGCGGCATGCAGTCTACCACCACGCAGTAGTGGCTGATCGTGTTCGAGTTCCAGCCGGCGCGCTTGGGCGTCCGGAAGGGCGTCGGATAGCCCATCTCGCTCAGCATCGGGTACCCGTACGCCCACATCCCGATGGTGAGCCTGTCGCGATGGCCGTGGCCGCCGGTGGCGTCGCCGTAGTNNTACATCGTTGCCGCGCGGGGATTCGCACGGTTGGCGCTCTCCAGAATGGCCAGCCCATACCCGCCGATGTTGCGCGTTTTCCAGTCGAGCCGGTTCCCGTGCTCGGCGACCGCCTCTGCGATGGCAGCCTCGTCGAACGGGTCATCCCACAGGTCGCGCGCCGTGGCGCCAAGGATCGACACCGCCGCGGCATGCCGCGGGTCGCCATACTGCATGTACGCCGGCCCCTGCAGATAGCCCGACCACCCGATGCGCTTGGCCCCCTGCACTCCGCCCGCATCGCCGATGCAGGGCGTGAACTCGCCGGCCACCGTCATGTCCAGCCCGATGTCGGCCATCTTCTTGAGCTTGGGGTTGCCCCAGATGTCGACACCCAGCCTCGGCAGCAGCTCGGCAATAGTATAGAATGACGAACACCAGCCCGACGCATAACTCGGCGATGACTCGCCGCCCAATCCATCGCGCCAGAAGCCGTTCCAGAGCAGGTCCTCGACGCGCCCCTCTCCCGCCATCAGCCACTTGACGAGGTCCGCTTTCGTCGGCCCGACGGCCGGATCGTCATTATCCAGCACCAGCGCCATCACGCACATGGTTCGCTGGTGATGCCCCATGTTGCCCTGCGCTCGCCCTGTCAGCAGATCATCGACCATCACGTACAGCATCTTCTGCTCGATGACATTGCGCGGGTCGGTGATGCCCTTGCCGGCTAAGAAAGCCGTCAACTCGGGGTCTTCATCAAACACCGGCCACACGGCGTCATAGGCCTCGGCGAAGGTGGCGTTGTTGCCGGTTGTCCAGATGTAGTCGGAGATGCGCCCCTGCACGCCGAACAGGCCCTCATGGTAGCACTGCGTCTTGTAGTCGAAGCGCTCGTACATCTCCGCGACGCGCGCCAGCAGCACCGCAGCCTTGTGGGCGTAGCGGGCGTCACCGGTCACCAGGTACGCCTGGCCGAGTTGCCTGGTCGTGGGGATGATATCCTTGTACCACCGCTGCCAGAACACGTAGTACGGGATCAGGTAGAAGCGGTGCCCATCGGCATTCTGCCAGCCTACCCCCCTGTCGATGACCCGCTCTCCGGTCTCCGCGGGGGCGTCCTTGCCGGCGGTGTTCCAGCCCTCGAAGTCGTTTTCGGGGAAGACCGAGCCGCATGCGGGGCACTCGAGCTTGAACGGCTTGTCGCGGCTCATGATCCACGGGTAGTGACCGGCCTTCCTGACGCCCTCATTGCCGCATTTGGGGCACTCCGTGCCGTGGCAGACGTTGATGGCCCGGAGTTGCTCCGGCGGCGGGACGAACTCCCACAGTTCCTCATCACTCATCTGCATGATCCACTCGACTGACTGAACGATGCCGTCGGCCTGCGAGCGCGCCCAGTCATACTTCTCGAGCTTCTCCTGCACGCGTGCCATCGTCTCCGCGTCGTAGTAGCTGCGCCCTGTCTTGGCGTGGACGATGGTCGCCGCCAGCACGACTGCCAGTGCAATGATCGGGCATCTCATGTCATTTCAGCTCCGTTCGGTCTCTGCGTCCCCGCTTCATCCGCAGACCGGCCGTTCGTCGTCCCCTCGCCCCGTGCCCCGAAACCCGTGGTTGGAGGGACGGGCCGAGGGAGCGCGGAGTCGTACCCCGCGCGAGCAAGACCCGTCCGCAATAGCCAGTTGGCAGCGGGCGCTTAGCATGGATGCGACGGCCACATGCGGGCTGGTCTTCCCGCGGCCGCGGGGCCAGCCCCTCCGAGTACCTACCGTCCGCCGTTTGTCGTTCCCACACCCCACGTCCCACATCCCACGTCCCACGCCGCACACCTCACTCCTGCCGTTCCCAACTCGCCGACAGCGGAATGATGAAGCTATCGCCCTCGGCAATCGTGTAGATGAAGCCCTTGCCGTAGTCGTTCTCATCCACGAAGCGCTCAACCAGCGAGTTGCTCCCGATGCCGACGGTGTGCGCGTCGACGACCGACTCGATCAGGTAGCTCGCATCGGAGCGCTCGGCATTGTCGAAGATGATGTACTCACCGGCGAGTGTGCTCTCCGGCAGCGCTGTATCAAGCTTCAGGAGCGTGTTCTCGACGTTGCCATCGTCCCAGCCCGCGAGCTTGCCGCGCACAGCGGAGGCGGGCAGGCGTAGCTCGACCTCACCCGCGCGCAGAGCCGTCCCCTCGATGAGCACCTGGGCGACCGGCCGATCCGCCTCGAAGCGACAGAAGCCCACGCGGCCGTCCATCTCCAACCCGCCGGCCTCGAGCTTCCCCTCGTTCTCGCGGATCAGGATGACATCCCTGCGGCCGTCAGCCAGCACTACCTCCACCGCCGCGCCGAAATCGCTGTCACTCGATAGCGTGCCCAATGACCGTACCGAGGTGATGAACGGCTCGGTCGCGTAGGGCTCGAGGACGGAGACGAACTGCGTGTTCAGCCCGCTGCCGTAGCGCGTGCGGAGCATGTAGCGCAGCCGCTCGGGCGCCCCCTTGTACTCCGGCGGGACGCCGGTGCACAGCGCCACCTCGTCAACGGGGGAGAGGTTGTGCACCCGCAGGTGTGCCTCCCAGTCCTGCGGCATCGTGCGCCAGGTCTCGAGCATCTTCCAGTCTACAGCGAAGCGCTCGGCGGGCCCGGACTTCTCCACATCCTTCAGGTACATGAAGCCGGTCCCGTCGTAGTCCCAGTTGCTGGGGCCGTCGTAGAACTCCCCGAACTCGACATCCTTGCCGGCGTACGTGCCGCCCTCCTGCGCAGTCAGCGTCAGGCCGGTGGTTTCGACCTCCGGGCCACCGCCGTTCTGGATGAGTCGATGGTTCGTCCCGCCACGGACCCAGAACAGGTCCAGGAGGTACGAGTTGACGTCATCGACATCGACCATCACCAGGCAGCGCCGGTAGGTCGAGACGTCCGGGTAGACCTTGCCGCCGTCGACATCGGCCACCCGCACGGGGCCCGCGTCGGCGAACAGCTTCGTCTTGCCGGAGAATGAACTCCGATCCTGCCCCTTGTCGTTGACCATGCAGGTGTTGTGACTGATGACATGGCTCGTCCAGCCGATGCGCTTGGGCCAGTGGCCCGTGTACAGGGGGTAGCCCATGTCCGGCGTCATCAGCACGTTGTTGGATAGCAGGTCGATGGCGAGCCTGTCTTCATGCCCGTGACCGCCGGTACGCCCGTAGTACATGGCGATACCACGGGGGTGCTTGCGACTGGGCGCCTCGAGCGCCGCCTGGCCGTAGCCACCCGCGTTGTGGCTGACAAACGGCCCCGGCTGCTGATTGAGTTCACCCTCGACCCGCTCGAGCAGCTCCTGCGGCTCTGCGTCATAGATGTCACCGGCGATGCCGTCGAGCTTCTTGCCGTTGGAGAACCAGACCTCGCGCGCGACCTCCGGGGTGCCGTACACCCGGTAGCCCCGCAGCATCATCTGCAGTGGCATCGTCATGCCTGTCGTGCCCATCGCCATGCACTTGCCCGAGTCGCCCCAGTGTGGAGTGTGGGTGTCGAGCATGCGCGTCTTCGCGCACATTGTGTAGCAGTTGCGGAACTTCGGGTAGTCGCGGTACAGATCGTGCTTGTCGTACGCCGCGTAGCGTCGCA
>DPJP01000413.1:10506-25282 GCA_003542955.1 Armatimonadota bacterium | reverse complement strand
TGAGCCCGGCCTGCACCGCCGCGGCGCCCACCAGTATCGCCCCCTGCTCCGGCGTAGCGCCGGTGTACTCGGCCCTGCTCAGCCTCCGGCCGGCAATAGCCTCGAGGTAGGCAACAAGCTCATCGGCCGCCAGCATCTCGCGGGCGGTCGCATTCGCGGGAGTGAGCACCGCGGTCGCGGGGGCTCCGGGGGCCAGGGTGATGGNNCGGCGCCGCAGGCGCAATTCGCAGTTCGCACTCGGCAACCGTCTCCTGCCCTGCCTGGAAGGGGAGCGACGTGAACGCCCAGATGCCGCGCTGCGTGCCGTAGCGCTCATCGCGGGCGTCGTAGGGATAGACGGTGCCGAAGTCGAGCCTGTCAACACAGATCGTGTGCGCCGCGGTCTTGAGGATCATCCCGGCGCCTCCGCCGGCAAGACCCCCGCGCCGGGGCTCCTCCGGCACAGTGAGGCTCGCGCTCACCGAGCCGGCCGCGTCCACGGTCTCGATTGTCGCGCCGGTCAGCAGCTGCTCGGGCATCTGGAGAATGGCGCACTCGATCTGCCCGATGTCGGCGTCCGCCACCGGGCAGGCGCGCAGTGTAATCTGGACCCGGTCCTCGTACAGCGTGACCCGATACACGTACGCCCCGCCCGGCAGGTCCGCCGAGAGTGACACCGTGCGGCCGCCGTCGGAGACCTCCGTCGTGCCCGCATCCCACGCGGCACGGGAGGTGAGCACATTGCCCTTGTACTCGGGGGTGAAGATGGTCAGATAGGAGCCCTGTGAGACGACATCTCCCCCGTACGTGAGCGCCAGGCCACGCGGGCCGATAGTCGCGCTCCACTCCCCGGCGGAGATGGTGACGGGCGCATCCGCGGCCTGCGCAGTCGCGCCGATGGTCAGCAGCATAGCCGACAACCACACGAATCGGTGCGCGAACCTCATTGCCCCAACCTCCATGCGGCCTTGCTGCCTATTGCGCGTCTCCCCCCGGCGGCTCGTAACCGGGGTCTCCCTCGCGGAGGAATGTCGAGCGCGTCTGGACTTCTGCGCCATCGCTCTGCCGACCGTCCCCGTTGAGTACGGTCGGGGTGATGAACACCATCAGTTCAGTGTCGGTCGAGCTGGTCGAGCTGCTGCGGAAGAGCCCGCCTATGATGGGGATGTCTCCGAGGATGGGGATCTTGCTGCGGGTGGTTTCCGTCTGTTGCTGGCGGAGGCCGCCGATGATGATCGTCTCGCCGTCGCGGGTGCGGACGGTGCTGTTGGCCTTTCTGGTGCTCAACAGCGGCAGCCCGGTCTCCGGGTCGATCGAGCGGATGTTGCTGACCTCGACCTGGATGGTGCTGGTGACCTCGCCGTTGCCGCCCGTCCACGGCGTGACGCGCAGCCGCACACCGACGGGGACGCCCTGGATGCGCTCCTGCTCCTGGCCGGACTGGATGTAGGTGACGCGGATGAACTTCTGCGCGCCAATGAAGATCTCCGCGCGGTTGCCGTTGACCGCCGCCATGCGCGGGTTGGCGCGGATATGTGCCGAGCCCTCACTGAGCAGTGCCCTCAACGCTCCCTCGAGTTGCGGCGTATCGGCCACGCCGCTGACGGCCTTTGGCTCCGCGCGCTCGGTGTAGCCGACGACGCCGGTGGTGGTGTCCATGCCGGTGAGGACCTCGGAGCCCTTGTAGTCGATCTTCAGTTCGCGCTCGAGGTCGCGGGCGTCGCTGATCTCAACAATCTTGGCATCCACCATGAGCACCGGCGGGGGCACATCCACGGCCTTGAGGTCGGCCTCGATCTTCTCGAGCATCTGCGTCGGCGCGGTCACAACTACAGCGTTCTGCTCGGAGTTGAAGTGCAGGTAGCTGACCAGGAAGGTCGGCAGCAGGCTCCGCGCGTCGTCGGCCTTCAAGTAGGTGATCGGGAAGGAGGCGGTGCCGCAACGGTTGTAGGTCGCCAAGTCCTTCTCCTTGAGCACGCCCTCACTGATCATCTGCACCCCGTCGACCTCGGACAGCGACAGCCCATAGCCCGCCGCGAGCCCGCGCAGGATGACCTCCGGCGGAGCATCGGCTACATTGACGCTGATCTTGTGCTTCACGTGGTCGTTGACGGCGACATTGACATGCCCCTCATGGGCGATCTTGGCGACCACCTCGTGGATGTCCGCCGATACGCAGCGCAGAGTCAGCAAGCCGTCACGGGACTCGACGAAGACCTTGCCCTCCTCCGTATCCTCCTGCCTCGGTGCGGGCCCCTCGCCGCGGCCCCCTCCCAGCGTATGCGCGGTCATCGCCGTTACAATGAACGTCTGCATGTCGGGACTGGTCGAGTCTTCGACATTGGCCCGCTCGGTGAGCTTGACCGACATGACCACGCCGATGCCCTGATCCGCGCCCGGCGCGACCTGGAACTGAACGTAGCTCACGGGCATCCGGTCGATCTGGTGGAAGGTCTCGTCGAGCTGAAGCCGCGCGTTGCCGAATTGGTAGCGCACGAGTGTGCCGCTGTCACTGCGGCCCCAGCGGTCGAACTCGAGTCTGCCGTCGGCTTTGACGGATATCTGGACGCCGTTGGACAGCTCCTTGACCTCGATATCGGTGATGTTGCAGTACGAGCGGGCGGCTGCAATGCCGCCGGTAGCAAGAAGAATGATGCAGATGAAGGTCGACATACCCAAAGCCCTGGTCACGGCGTTTCCTCCCCATGCGTATCCTGCGGCGTGCCGGCCGGCGGCCGGTTGTTCGCCTCCACTTGCAGCAATACCAGCGCGTCTCGCTCGGTCACTTCACGGTTTCGGAACTCCGCCATGTTCCGAAGCGGCGGCGGCAACAGCAACGGCGCGGTCGACTGCACCGTATCAGTCGGCGATGATGAACGAAGCCCGCCCACGATCAGCGTGTCGCCGGCGGCGATCACCATCGTCGCCGTCGCTCTTCGCCGCGCCACCGTTGGCAGACCACCCGCGCCCACCGACAGAATGTTGCTGGCCTCGATCGTCAGCGGCACGGTGATGTGTTCGCGCGTGGCGCCCCACGGGGTCACCACGAGTCGCACGCCGACATCGGCCGACCTGATGGTGACCTCCGTACCCGCCGAGGTCTGGTTCTTGAAGCGGAAGTACTGCCTCGAGCCGAAGAAGAACTCCGCACGCTGGCCGCTCAGCACCGTCATGTGCGGCTCCACGCGGAGGTGTACGTCGCCGCGACGGCGTAGAGCCCGCAGGCGCGCACTGACCTCGGTGAGCCTGTCCGGCAGCATCGCGAAGCGAAGGCTTGACGCCTCGCTGTTCAGCTCCCACTGCGTATCACCGCCGGCCATCAGCAGTTGCAGCGCGCGTGTGTTCGCGTCTATCGAACTCATCTCGACGAGCATCGCCCGCACGCTCATCTGCAGCCCCGGACGGTCGACCCGCTCGATGTCGGAGCGCACCTTCTCGATCAGCCCCGGCGAGCCGGTCACCACCAGCGCGTTGCCGTCCTTGTGGCGCTTGACGAAGCGCAGCACGTAGTCTGGCAGCAGCGGCAGCGCGTCGGCCGGCGACAGGTACCGCAGAGGGATGATCGCAGTCTCGGACAGCCAGTAGGCAGCGGGCCCCTGCGGAAGCGCCTCGCTGATGTAGTAGCCTCCGTCGCGACGCGCCACGGCCAGGCCGTAGCCCGTGGCGATGGCGTCGAGCAACTCCGGCAGCGCCATGTCGCGCAGGTGGCATGTCAGCCGGGTGTTGACCGCGTCGTCAATGATGAGACGTGCGGAGGCCAACTCCGCGGACTGCTGCAGCGCCTCGCGAATGCTCGAATTGACGGCTTTGACGTCCAGCCGGCCCGCGGAGTTGATTGCCACCTCCAACTCGGGTGTCACTTCCGAGGGCGCGGCCGCCGCGAGGTCGGCCACATCGACATGCTTGTCGCTGAGCACGGTGATGTAGAACTCCGTCCCATCGCCCGACCGCTCCATGTCGACCTGCACATCGCCGCGCACCTGCCGGCCCCCCATGCGCATGCCGCTCGTCCGGATGCGTCCGGCGATGGCCCTCGTGTACAGCACCAACTCGCAATCCAGGCCGACGCCCTCGCGTGAGCCCGTCGAGGTGTTCAGCTTCAGGTGGCTGACGGGGTAGGCATCAATCGTGATCAGGCTGCCGACGCCGGAGCGTGCGTTACCGAGCTTGAAGGGCACGACCTCGACCTGGCGCAGTTGCCAGTTCCCCTCCTCCTGCTCCCAGAAGTCCATGATGTTGATGTCGCTCTCGAGCAGTCCGTCGGCCTTGACGGTGATGAGCACGGCGTTACTCAGCTGCTTGTACGTCACCTCCGTCACCGTGCAGCGCGATCCCCCCTGGGCCACGGCCGGATGGGCGCTGAGCAGGATGCACAGCGCACCGAAAAGCAATCCGGCCATCGCCCGCCGGGTGTCGCTCATTGGGCGGTCTCCTTTGTGTTGACGCCCATGCGGTCCATGATCTCGCGCTCGCGCTCAGCCGGCAGGTGGCCCGTGGGCGAGAGTATCTCCGCGGTGATGAAGATAGCCAGGTCCACGTTGGTCTTCTCCTGCCGCTTCGAGCGGAACAGCTTGCCCACCAGCGGGATATCCCCGAGTACCGGTATCTTCCGATGCACCGTGCGTGCCTCGTCCTGGTTCAGCCCGCCGATGACGATGGTCGAGCCGTCCTTGACCCGCACCGTGGTCGAGGCCGTGCGCGTGGTCTTGTTCGGCAGCCTGGTGGTCGGGTCCGGCGCGCCGAGCGTGCTGACCTCCTGCTCGAGCTGGAGGATGATCTGGTCGTTGCCCCCCGTCAGCGGAGTCATCGACAGCGTGACGCCGGCGTCGATGGAGTTCTTCGAGCTGTACTCGCCCGGCATGCTCACCGGCGTGCTCAGGTACTGCTCCTCACCGATGAAGATCGACGCCGGCCTGCCGCTGACGGTCGCAATCGAGGGGTTCGAGCGCACCCGCGCCCGCTGCGTGCGCACCAGCGCCAAGAGGTCCGCCCTGAAGGTCGTCGGCAGCTCGACGATCGCCTTGATGAGCCCCAGCCCCGTTCGCGAGTCGGTACTGCCGCCGAGGCTGTGGTTGTCCCACCCGAGCCGCATGCTGAACTCGTCAAAGTCCATATCGGTCAGCTCGACGACAATCACGTTGAGCATGATCTGCGCGGCCGGCACGTCGAACTGCCGGATATCGTCCTCGAACTTGCGCAGCACCGGTGTCGGCGCGGAGAGCACCACGGAGTTCTGGGCGAGGTTGGTCTTCACATGCCCCTGCAGAAACGGCGGCAGCAGGTCCTTGGCCTGGGCGGGCTGCACGTACCTGGTCGTCACAGCCGCGATGTCACCCATCAGGTACGAGGACGGGCTCCGGGGGAGGCCCTCGCTGATGATGAGACAGTCGCAGACCAGTGCCTGCGACAGCCCGTAGGCATTGACGATGTGGTCGATGATCTGCTGCGGCTGCTTGTCGATGAGGTTGATCGTGAGCGTCCGGTCCACCGTGTCGTCGACGATCAGGCGCAGGTCGGCCTTCTCGGCCAGCCGGATCAGCAACTGCCGCGCGTCGGCCTTGATGGCGTACACCGACACGCCGGCCTCGGTGCGGGTCACCTCGATGACCGGGCTCGTCTTTTCGGCCGACTCACTGCCCTTCGGCTTCTGACCCGGCCCGGGCGCGGCTGTCGAGGGAGGCCCCGGGGGCTGCGGGCCGTCGGCGCTCAGAGCGGGCCCGGCGGCCAGCAACGTGATACAGAGGCACAGCAGCGACGCGCGCAGCAGTGCGCCCACGGACCCCGCGGGCGCGGTCTGTGTGGCATGCATTCAATCACCCACCTATGGATTTGGGCGAAACGTCTATAGTCCGTCAGGAGCCCGGCGCGCATGATCCCGCCGGGCGGGGGCTAGTCGCACACTGCGCGTGTAGTGAATGAGTGTCTCACGTTGCGAGAGATTTGTCTATGGGGAGGGAGTGCCGTCGAGCTGCCTCACCCCCCGGCCCCTCTCCGAGTCTCGCAAGNNGAAATGGAGGAACCGGCAATACGGAAGTGTGTGACTGTCCGGCAACGCCAACCGCAATGGCGACGAATGAGGCCCTGCCATCGCCCGTCTCCTACATGGGGCGAGCCGTGACTCCCCTCTCCGGCTACGGGCTGGGGGTGAGGCAGGCCTACCTCACGTCCTCCACCTCATACTCCGTACTCCCCAGCCCCGCTGCCACGCACTGGCGAACCTGCTCGTACGGGTCCTTGCCGTGGATGCGCTCGAACAGGTGACCGTGGTCGCCCGGGGGGCACAACTGATCCGGCAGCGTCCCCGGAATCAGCCGCTCATAGTCGATCATGTCCAGCGCCGACTGCTCGATCGTGACGATGTTGTCGGATGCGAGAATCCCCACATCCGGCACCAGCGGCGGTGTCGAGAAGCCCCAGCAGTCACACAGCGGCGTGATGTTGGTCAGCACGCTGATGTAGTGGACGCGATTGTCCTCGAAGGTGTTCAGCACCGCCCTGCACACCTCCGCCATCCCCCGCTGGAACTTCTCGAACTTCTCCAGCGGCTGCTCCATCTGCAACGCCCCGGTCGGGCACGAGATCGTGCAGTGCATGCAGTAGCGGCAATGATGCTCGGAGATGCCCAGCTCGTCCCGGTCGTTGAACCGGATCGCCTGCGTCGGGCAGCCGCTGATGCACTGCTCGCAGTGCGTGCACAGCTCCGAGTCCCACTCGAAATGCGCGCGCATCAATGCATGGATGGCGCCGCGGCTGCCGTAGCCCACACAGCCCATCGCGATGTTCTTGATCGCCCCGCCGTAGCCGGTGTGCCCGTGCCCCTTGCCGTGCGAGAGCACGATCATGGCATCGGCATCGACGATATTGCCGCACAGCTGCACCTCCGGCAGGTCGGGGAAGTCGGTCTTTACGGTGTAGACATACCTGTCATGCTCTCCCCCGGCGCCGACGACGCGCGCCCCGACCACCTCATGCGTGTAGCCCCGCGCGACGGCCATATCGGTCGAGAAGCTGCCATCGGTCAGGAACGGCTTCCCGCCGGCCTGCTTGACGGCGTCGACGACCATGCGCACGAAGATCGGGTGGATGGTGTAGAAGCCCATCCCCGACCCGACATGCATCTTGATCGCGACGCGCTTGTCCTTGAACTTGTCCTCATAGCCGCACTTGTCGAGCAGGCGGGCGAACTTCGGCGGCAGAGAGCAGTCCGCATCGATCCTGTCGACATGCGCGGAGGCGAAGAGCACCTTCTCCATTGGTGTGAACCCCCTCACGGGTATGCAACGCCCTGCCCGGATCGCGCACGGGCAGGGCCGGGTGGCATCCGGGTTGTGTGGCGGAAGGTTCGACGAGGAGGGGTGGAGGGCCTGCGTGGGGGCCTAGGCCTTGTAGTAGGGAGGTACGGCGCATGGTCTCGCGAATATGTGACAGTTCCTACGCACCATTGTCTATTGTGAGGGGAAGCCAGTACGCAGCCAGTCGCTCTCGCGGCAGCAGAAGCACCGTGAACTGCGCCTCAATGCGCCTGAAGGCGTCGCACTATTCCAGGAGGGTGTCTGATGCAGAAGGTGGATTCTGACCAACCGGAGTTCATCTCCGACGGGCCGGTCGACGGACTGACTGCCGATAGCGACCATCTGAGGCACGCAGCGATTGCGGGGGCGATCCACGCTACCCTAGCACATGCCCCGAGAGGCTTCGTTATTGGTGTCATCGGGCAGTGGGGTGGCGGCAAGACGTCCATCCTGAAGGGGGTGATAGCCAAGCGTGCAGAAGATGGTGCGAAGACCTGCGAACTGAATGCGTGGAAGTATGATGCCGTATCGCTCAGAAGGGAGTGGCTCATGGCAACCGCGCGGAGCCTCCACTACTCAGACGAGCAATGCGAGGATCTTGGCAGGATGCTCCGAGTGACGACCTCCCACAGCAAGTCAGAACGCCACCTTGCCAGCATCAAGACGTTGGGTGCTGGCCTAGTGATTACAGCTGCCGCGCTAGCTCTGTGTGTTTTCGTCTACTGGGTAGCGGGCACGTTCCTCGGTTGGAAACCCGAGACCTCGGGGTTTGCAGGTGGGGTGACTGTCGGAGGACTCCTCCTCGTGATCGCGATCGACCAGATGCGCAAGCTCAGCGAATCGACACTGCTGGCGACGGAGGTTGCGGTAACGGCGGAGAGCCGGCCCACCGACACTGACGAGTTCCTGCGGGTGTGGGAGAAGGAATTCAGGGGCAAGGTTGAGGACGGCTTGGTGTTCCTCATTGATGATCTGGATCGGTGCGACGCAAGCAGCGTGACTGAGGTCTTCGCAACGATACGAGCCCTGCTGATGGACGAGAACTGCAGGTACGTGATCGCGTGTGACGAGACTCCTCTGCGCGCACATCTGCGCAAGGCTGGCTACGACCCGGATGAGTATCTTCAGAAGGTGTTCAACGCCCGATTCTACGTTCCGCCACCGCATGGTGGCGACCTTCTCGCGCTTCTCAGGGCCGGAGCGAAGGAGGCGAAGCTGACAGTGTCCGATGCCGCACTGGAGNNGGAGGGCATCTGCTATGCGCTGCAGTCGACACCCCGCCACGCCAAGCAGTTCATAAACAACGTAGTGGCAAGTGTGCGCACGCTGGCGTCCCGCGCGTCCGAGGAGCCCCGGTGTGAGTACTTCGCAACGACGGTCGAGGGCCAGACGCAGGTGGCGAAGTTTGCTGCGCTCCGAACTTCCTTCCCAGACTGCTACGCTGCGTTGGCTGACAATCCCGGGCGTGTCACGGAGCTTGAGCGGTGGGCTCGCGGGTGGGGGGGCGAAGACGAGACACCCNNCTCTGTGAGGACTGTACACTATGCGACGTAGAGGGGGGGTGCGCTGGAACGCGCCGGGACCGAATGTGGCGCCTTCTCGCCCGGCTCATGCGTCTGACGCCGGGAACGGGTGTCGGCGACGCGCATTTGCTAACGGGCATCAAGGAGCCATACCCTCGCGGTTGCACTGAGACCGAGAAGGAGGCGCTCTTCCAGCTCCTGTGGGGAGAGAGCGGCCGCTTTGCGGATACTGTGGCACGCGCCAGCGAGCCGGATGCCCTCCGGATCGCCCGCAGAGCGGAGCAGCAGTTGCGGCAGTTGCGCGCTGAGGGCCGGCGCGCGACTGCTATTGAGGTCGCCCGGGAGCTTGGAGAGAGCTGGGAGGTTATCCCAGCGGAGTGCCGGCGTTGCATTGCGGACCAAGTGTGTCTGACGTGCGAAGAGGTCGGCGGCAGTCTCGATACGCACTTGCTTCTGACCCTGCGCGATGCCAGTCAGGAGCGCAAGGATGCTGTGATTCTGGCGACGGGCGCGGGGACAGAGCTGAAGACGCTGGCGGAGTTGGGAGAGGTGGCCGATACTGCTGCTAGCCAATTGCTCGCTCAGAAAATCGGTGAGGTGTTCAGGGAGCCAACGGCTAGAGAGGCACTCAGCATCGTGGCGGGAAACGGTGTCGCTCAGGGGGCTCTGAGGCATTGGCGGCAGCTCGCAGCCGACAACCTGGAGCGCCTGCAGGACCAGAAGGAGGCTGACCAAGTCATTGAGTCGGCCGAAGCAGACCCAACGGCGGCGTGTCACACGACGGCACTCGCGCTCGCCAGGCTCTACGGCGTACTGCGTGATCTCCCTCCTTCTGGGTTCTTCACTGGAGTGGGGGACAGTCTTGTCGCGCTGGCTGCAGGGCGCGTTGATCACTCCGGCTACCTCGCTACGCTTCTTGAGCCCGTCGTCGACGCGCTACATAGGCATCGCGACGAAGCAACGGAGACAGCGCGCAGCTTCGTTGAGCAGCTGCTCGAAGCGATCCGCCGGCAGCAGGACGCGGAGCCGAACGTGCGGGAACTGTGCAGGGCGGTCTACAGTGTCGCTGAGGGTTTCGGCCCTGACCTCTGGAACAACTGGAACGGACACATGGCGTTTGCCGGCGCACTCGCGTGGTACCCATCGCCATGGGTGTACGACCTGATCACACGAGTTGGGGAGTTGCCGCAAGGCCACCCTGTGGTAGACGCCATGGCACGTCACCTGTCGCCAATGGGGGACATCCAGCTTGAGCCCGCAACATTCTGTCCGGTCTTCGGTCGTCTGCGCCCCGACGTTGCGTCTTCTCTGCTGCTGAGTATCATGCAGCGTATCTCGTTCGATGCGATGGGATCTCTGTTGAGTTCGCTTGTGGAAGCTCCTCCAGCGCTTGAGATCGACGCTCTGCCAGCCCTCACTTCGCTGTTTGAGCGGATACGCGGCGAGATGGGCGCGAACAGGCGCGACATCGAGGACCTCGCGTCCACTTGTCGTGCGCTGGCGCGCGCACTCCTCGCAAGAGTTCCACAGGCGACGCTGGCAGGCTCCCTGTGCGACCTGGCAGAGGAGTGGCTGCAGTCGCTGGAGGAGGGCGAGCCCGTGCGAGGGCTCGCAGCGACCTCCCTGGTGGCTATCAGAGAGCAGGTGCGCGCTGCAGATCACGGGTTGTGCAAGAAGATTGCGGTTCGCGCGGAGGCGCTGGTACTGGCGAATGCCGCTCTGGACGCTGGGAGTCAAAGGGCCCTGGCGTCGGTCGTTGGTTCTTATCGGTACTGTGTGCCGAAGGGAACCCTCAAGGCTCAGAAGACGACGGTGGAGTTCCTCAGCGATGATCTTGCCATAAGGCTTCTTCGTGACAAGGCTGGCATTGAGTACTGACGGCTGCATCTCAGTCTCCGCGACGGCACTTCCTCTCTCTGCATCTCACATCCCGGAGAGGACGACTCGCGTCCCGTGCCGAACTCCACTCGCACGCCTCACCATCGCCACCGCGCGCGATCACCTGCACCGTCCGCTGCATGACTGCTCTGAGTGGCGACTGTTCACGCCTTCGTGGCGGATGTGTGCCCCGCATGCCCGCCTGCTCGCCAGATGCTGTTCAGCATCCCATCCACTGCCGACCCGATGTCCGCCTCAAGGTCCTGAACGAGTACGTCTGGGAACACCACGTGTTCTCTGTCGAACGTTCGATCCTGGCCCTGCACCATGTCGATCTGATCCTGCATCTCTCTGCCGCTCGGAACACGCAGGCCCTTGACGTTCAGAAGGGACAACTGGATGATCACGGGCGGCTGTACGCCGAGTTCCCGCATTGCTGCGGCGTTCTCCGCGATGACGCTACGCATCTCAGATGGGAACCAGGGGACCGGGAGGACGTCTCTTTCCTCTGTCCCGTGTCCAAGCAGGTATGAATCGGCTGCCTCAACCATGCCCGTGCGGTACACCTGCACGTATCCATAGCAGCCTCCCTGGTGGTGCCTGACGTACGCCACGCACCCATCGACATTTGCCCTTCGCTCGTAGTCGTGCCGCCTCTCGATGCCCGGGATGCGTACGGCAGCGTAGTCAAGCTTCCCTGGATCAATGGGTGTGCGCCCGCTGAAGGCGGCAAGCGGCATCATGTGCAGCACCAGCATCCGTGCCCAATGCAGTGGGTAGACCCCACGGCCGGCGATGATAGCTCCGCAACGGCTTGCGTGGAAGTCGCGCATCTGCTGGCCGATGGTGTCGCTCAGCAGGAATGCTTGCCGGAGTTCCGGTATCGTCATCTCCTGTTTGCTCCCCTCCGTCCGCACCCAGAACTTGTTGTGCCCCTGGAACTTGACTCGGTGGGGCGCTTGCCAACTCCTGGGAATGTGCACCACCAAGACCACTCGACCCTCCGGCGTGTCTACCCAGTGCGGAAGCACTCCGTGTATGACCGGCTCAACGCCAGTCCTGATGGATGAGTTGAGTTGCTGCCAGACCTGGTCTTGGCCTTCCGCAACGTGCATGCCAGCGACTCGAGATGCGGCCGCGTTGTCGTCCTCCTCCACGCCATAGATGATATGTCCGCCACCTGCGTTGGCGAATGACGAAATGTCCTTCAGGAATTCCTTCTTTTCGCCGTCCGTGCTTACGCAGAGCTCCTGCTTGTAGTCGATGGTCGTGCTCTCGCGCACTTGACCAGCCACAAGCTCCTCCAGAACGGTCATGTCGACATCGCGGAGTTGCCTGTCGAGTAACAGCATCGCTGGTCTCCCTGTGGCATTCTGCCCGTTGCGATACAAGCCTTCTCTTTGCACATTATCTGCTGTGGTACTTCACAGGTCAAATGTCGGCTGTTGTGGCCTGCCGTTTGAGCGGTGCCGAAAGGAACCCCCTCCCCCAACGCCGAACTTATCCCCACGCCTCACCATCGCCACTGAGAGCCTTCTCGCTGGAGGGAGCAGACTATGGCATTCAACTATGCCGATACGCCCGGCAATACCGACTGGTTCATTCATGACCGCTTCGGGATGTTCATCCACTGGGGTGTCTATGCCGCAGGCGGACGACATGAATGGGTCAAGAAGTACGAGCAGATGACCAACGAGCAGTACCAGCGCTTCTTCGACCACTTCGACCCCGACCTCTACGACCCCAAAGTCTGGGCGAAGCTCGCCCGCGAAGCCGGCATGAAGTACTTCGTCATCACCACCAAGCACCATGACGGCTGCTGCCTCTGGGACACCAAGCTGACAGACTGGAAGGTCACCAACGCCCCCTGCGGCAGAGACCTCATCCGCCCGATGGTCGAGGCGTTCCGCGAGGAGGGCCTCAAGGTCGGCTTCTACCACTCGCTGATTGACTGGACCCATCCGCACTACACCATCGACCGCATGAACCCACGCTGCAACGACGAGGAGTTCGTCAAGGCCAACCAGGACCGCGACTGGAGCAAGTATGTCGCCTTCCTGCATGGCTGCGTGCGCGAGCTGCTCACGGAGTTCGGCGAGATCAGTTACCTGTTCTTCGACTACTCCTACTCGAAGTCGCCTGCCGAGGGCCTGCTGAAGGCGGGCAAGGGCAAGGACGACTGGGAAGCGGAGCGGCTCATCGACATGATCCGCGAGCTGCAGCCCGGCATCATGATCAACGACCGCACCGAGATTCCGCAGGATGTCATCACTCCCGAGCAGGTGCAGCTCGACAAGCCGCTGGTCAATGACGATGGCAAGCTGATCGTCTGGGAGGCCTGCCAGACTTTCTCCGGCTCGTGGGGCTACTTCCGTGACCAGCTCGACTGGAAGAGCCCGGAGATGATCATCAAGATGCTCATCGACGGCGTCTCCAAGGGCGGCAACATGTTGTTCAATGTCGGCCCCACCGGCCGCGGGGAGTTCGAGCCGCGCGCGGTGGAGCGCCTGCAGGCCGTCGGCAAGTGGATGCGGGTCAACGGGCGCTCGATCTACGGCTGCGGGCCGTGTGACTACGAGGCGCCCAAGGATGCCCGCTTCACGCAGAACGCCGACGGCTCGCGCATCTACGCGCACATGTTCTCATGGCCGTTCAAGCACCTGTATCTGCCTAAGCTCGGCCCGGTCGTCGACTATGCGCAGCTGCTCAACGACGGCTCGGAGCTGAAGATCGTCTCGCATGATACCATCCACCCGCGCCTGCCGGAGACACAGCAGGATACACTGATCCTCGAGGTTCCGGTGCAGAAGCCGCCGGTGGATGTGCCGGTGGTGGAGTTGTTTGTGAAAAGGCAGGGGTGATTCGTGGGGTGTGGGAAGTGGGAAGTGGGGTGAGGGAACGGCGGACGGCAACGGCGGAACGGCCGACGCCGAACCGATGACCCATGAACGGCGGCCGCGACTGGATTGTCGCGGGTACGCGAGGGCGGCCGGAACCGCGTGCGTGTGGGGCTGTCCAACAGACGAGTTGAGTGGCTCTGGAGGCCGAAGAGTGTCGAATGCCTTCACCTTCGGCGGCAGAGTGTGCTACACTATGCAAGCTCTCATAGCTCGTCCCCCGGGGCGGGCGGCGGAACCCAGTCAAAGAGGAGGAGTTTCATGTTCACACGGATCGTGCTTGCGCTGTCCGCACTGGCGACGCTGGTCACCATGCTCGGCTGCCACTCGGGCACCAGTTCGCCCAGCGGTTAGACGAACCTGACGAGTATGGGGCCTCGTTGCCGCCGCGCGGGGCCGGCATCCGTTGACTGCGGCGGAGCCTGCTGCACCAGGAGAGTTGTCATTGGCCGTCCGGTTCGGGTCGGCCAGGGAATCCAGTCAAAGAGGAGGAGTTCCATGTTCACCCGGATCGTGCTCGCACTGTCTGCGCTGGCGACGCTGGTCACCATTCTGGGCTGCCACTCCGGTAGCCATCCCGACTAGGGACGTCGCCGACGGGCGCGCAGCCTCGTTGTCGCGCCTGAGAGAAGCCCAGTTGCCGTCGGCGCCAGACCCCATCGGGTCGAGGCGCGGACGGCGGCTAACCGCGTTGTCATGAACTCGAGCGGCACTCCACGCCGCTCGTTTTCTTTTGCCACGGAGATAGCGCGTCTACATGTAGTGGATGCGGTCGGCATACTCGGCGAGCAGCCGCGCGTTGTGCTCGTCCCCGCCGGGCATGTTCGCGCTGATGTACACCGGCGGCTCGATGCCGCGGGCCATCAGCAGCGCAATGACCTCCGCCGCAATCGCGTTGACCACCACGCAGCCCAGCACCGACGACAGCGGCCCCGTCTTCTGCTCGAGACCCTCGATCTGTACGGCCGCATCCCCCAGCGGCGCGCAGTTGTCGATCACCACATCGCAGAAGTCGAGCATCCGCTTGCCCGATGGATGCCTGCTCGGCACGCTGGTGCTGTACTCGACAGAGGTCACCCCGATGACCTTCATCTGCTGATCTCGAGCCGCCATCGCCATGTCGATGACAACCGCGTTGCGCCCGGAGGTCGATGCAAGCAGCAGCACATCTCCGCTCTGCGCGGGGGAGTTCTCCAGCAACAGCCGC
>DPJP01000413.1:10107-10486 GCA_003542955.1 Armatimonadota bacterium | reverse complement strand
GCGCCGAAGGCGAACACGGCCCGCCCCTGCGCGATGGCATCCGCCATCAGACCCGCGGCGGCCTCGATGGCGGGCAACTGCTCATCGCGAAGCTTCTCCAGACCGGCCTCGGCTGCGTCGAAATACGCGCTTGCAGACATGGTAATCACGTCCTTCAGGTGGGTGACCATCCGCGCTAACGTGAGCGCTGTAGGCTGTGCGGGAGGGGCCGGTGAAGTGACGTTGCGAGCAGCGCCTTGAGCCCGGCCCCTTCGGGAAGACTGAACACCCCGGAGAACGCCTACGCTCAGAACTCCTGGTATGCCCCGGGTCGATGCGATGCGCCCCTGTGCGAGCGGGGGTCGCGTGTTGGGTATCTCGGGAGATAGATGTCCAGATT
>DPJP01000413.1:0-10032 GCA_003542955.1 Armatimonadota bacterium | reverse complement strand
GCAAGGGCTTCCGAGGCCCAGGGAATGGACATCGGTCTCGACACCCATATCAGGAGTTCCGAAGCTAGCGCCTATGGCGCCGGGGATGAGGCAAGCGCGGCGGTGGGCCCCGGGCTCACTCGTGCCTCAGTACCCCTGCTCGCCGAACTGCTGCTCCATCCGCTTGTTGAAATCCGGACCGTCGGGCCGGTTGGCGCTGATGTAGTAGCTCGGCTGCAACCCGCGCTGCAGCAGCTTCTCGACGATCTGCGTCTTGATCATCCAGCAGACCATGATCGTCGCCACGCCCGAGAGCGGGACGATGCGCTCTGCGAGGCCCTCGACCTCCAGCGAGGCGTCACCGTACGGCACGCAGTTGTCGATGACAATGTCACACGCTTCGGCGAGGTTCTTGCCGGAGGAGTGAATCGGCTCGATGCGCGAGCTGTACTCGAGCGAGGTGATGCCGATGGTGGTGGCGCCGATCTCGGATGCGGCGATCGCGAGCGATACCGGGGCGGCGCTGCGGCCCGACACCGAGCCCAGGATGATGCAATCGCCCCTGCGCATGCGGCTGCAGCGGACCGCGCAACGCGCCTGCTCGAGGCCCTGGTCGACCTCCTCCTCCCGCGGCCGAGCGCGCTCCGCCCCGCCGGCCTTGTCGGTCACGCTGAAGGCGAAGCGGAACGGCTGCGCGGCCACCAGTCCGCCGGCGCGGTGCAGCAGATCGCCGTCGTTGCCGTGGCCGAGTGAGGAGATGAAGAGCTGATTGCCTGCCACGAGGGCCTCGACGATGGTCTCCGCCGCCGCATCGGCCTGCGCGGCCACGCCGGTTTCGAGGTCCTCGATGAGGACGCGGACCCGCTTCAGGTAGTCTGTCTGGAGCACATCAATCGCCTCCGGGCGAGATGGTCTTGTGGGCTATGGGCACGGTTGGCCTTCGGTACACACAAATGCGCAGGGAAAGCGGGTCTGCGTCTCGCGTATGCGGGCCCGCATCTGCTCGGTGACTTCGAGCCCGGCATATCTCATCCCCACCAGCGCGGCGCCGACGGCCATCCTGAATGGCACGACCTCCGGGACCAGGGTGGGGTCTGTCGCGAGGATCTTCGCCGACAGCATGCGCCAGTAGAAGGGGGCGCTCTGGATGACGCCGGCCATGCCGATGAGCGGGTAGCCCTGTCCGGCGATGCCGGCCTTGTCGATGACGAGTGCGGCGGTTTCGGCGAGGGCTGCGGCGGACGCATCGAGTTCTCGCAGCGCGACGGCGTCGCCGGCCTCCGCCTGCTCGATGACGGCGCGGGCCACCGAGGCAATCTGCGCCCGCGTGATCTGGCCGTAGGTGATCGGGCGGCCGATGATCGCCCTGCCCAGGTCATCCACGCCCAGCACACGGGGGACGATGCGCTCGAGGCTGGTGCGCGTGCGCTCGGACCAGTGCGACTTCAGCGCGGCCCTGATCCCGCGCAGGCCGATGTCCCAGCCCCCGCCCTCATCGCCGAGGATCGGCCCGAGCCCGCCCAGTTGCCACCGCCGCCCCTGCTGGTTGCGGCAGTGGACCCAGGAGCCGGTGCCGGAGTGGACGGCCAGACCCCAGGTCCTCGCGGCAGCCGCGAAGGTCGAGTCCCACTCGTGAGAGGTGTAGGCCTCGACCGCCAGCCCCCGCTCGCGCAGCCAGGAGATGTAGTGCCCGGTGACCCATTGCGTGGCCACAACCAGCCGCTCGATCGGCGGCGACTGCTCGAGCGCCTGCCCGAGCGCGTCAATGGCTGCAGCCTCCGCCTGCTCCTGAGGCTGGTAGCCCGTGGCGCCGCTGTGCCCCCAGCCGTGGACAGTACCCTCTTCATCAACTATGACGACATCACACTTGCTGCCGCCACCGTCAAGTCCCGCGAAGTACCTCAACTGACACCCACCCGGCGATCAATCCTATCGACATGCCCGCGACCACGGGTAGTTCCCCGACCAATGAGACTAACCTGCACGTCCGTGCACACCAGCCACGCGCCGCCTAGAACCCCCAGTTCGGCATCGGCGTGGGGAGCAGCAGCACCTCGTCGAGTTGCCGGAGCAGATCCGGGTCACCGGACAGCTCATCGGTGACGCTCAGGCCCGTCGCCGGCCGCACCCCCAGCCACATGCGGGTGAAGGCGTTGACGGAGGCCGTCAGCCTCGGCAGGCTTGCGTCCGTGCCGCGCTCGGCCAATGACTCGGGGCCGACAGTGATGATCCAGTCGCCGCCAACTCCGCGCCACGGGCTGTCTTCCGGCAGGTAGCGCTCGATGGGATCGGTCATCTGCAGGGCGAAGCGCAGGTGCCGCTCGGCGGGGAGATGGGTGGCGGCCAGCGCAGCCTCCATGTCGCAGATGCGCATCTGCCACCAGGCGATGGCCCTGGACTTGACCTCGAACTCCGATCCGCGCGAGACCAGCTCGGAGCGCCGCGGATGGCTGATGAGGTCGGCCAGCTGGATGCCCGGGGGCTCGGTGATGTGCACGAGTCTGACCTGGTCGCCGAGCGCCTTGATGAGCGACAACAACTCGATGAGTTGGTCGTGGTCACGATACGCCATCCAGCGCACGCTGTACGGGCCGTTCTCGCCGCGCCCCTCGAACCACACGTGGTGGGTGATGTTGCCGTCGAAATCGCGATAGCCGAGGCCGAAGGTGCCGCCACCGAGCGCCATGTGGGCTGCGGTGAACTCGGGCGCGCTGAGCGTGCACGCGCCGTGCCCGCGCGGACACCCCAGCCGCGAGGCGTGGATCGCTTCCCAATCATCGAGGCCCAGCCGCTCGGGCACGCCGAACTCGGCATCGACCATGAGGTCTGCCGGATCAAGGGATACCTGGATGTCGTAGCTGCCGTTGCCGAAGCCGAGGCGGTTGTAGTAGCCCTGCTCGAAGATGCCCAGCCCCGCGACGGCGCCGCCGTCGGCGACACCGGCGGCGATGGAGGCGGCGGTGAGCCTGCCGGCGAGGCCGCGCTTGCGGGCGATGTGGCTGGTGGTCACGGTCTCGATGCAGATGAAAGGCAGATCGGTCCGCAGGTGTCGAACGGTGCCCCTGCCACGGGCGACAAGACACTCGGGCTGCCCGTTGAGGTCTGCCACCAGCACGTCGGAGCCGGAGAAGAGCATGTCGACGCGCTTCTCTTCACCTTCGCGGATCCAGCCGACCTCGCGCCATACGCGATGTGCCGCGGGGGCATCGCTTTCGGGCTCGAACTCGCGCCATTTCATCCGGATCGACCTCCACCCGTGGAATCGCCTCGACCCACGGAAAGGGCCCCGACAGGTCTGGATGCCGGGGCCCGGATAGCATGCCAATTGTTGTTGGGGCCGGGGCTCAGTCCTTGCGCCTGAGGAAGGCCGGGATGTCCATGTCGTCCTCGTTGTATGTGGGAGCCTCCTGCTCGAAGGGAGAAGGCTCGGCGGGAGCGGGCGGTGGCTGCTGGGGAGCGACCGGGGGCGCGACCGGCGTCACGGCCGGCTGCACCGGCACGCCCGCGGGCACGGTTGTCGCGAAGGCCGGCTGCTGCGGCGCCTGCTCGGCGACGGGCTGCTGCTGTGGGCGCGGCTGCGGCTTCTCATCGAAGCCCGTCGCCAGCACAGTCACGCGCAGTTGCCCGTCCATGGCGTCATCGATGACCGCGCCGAGGGTGAGGTCAACGCCCTCGTCGCCGCCGGCGGCCTGCTGGATGATGTTCGATGCCTCGTGGACGTCGCTGAGGGTCATGTCGGGCCCGCCGGTCACGTTGAGCAGCACCGCGCGCGCCCCCTCGATGCTGGTCTCGAGCAACGGGCTCGAGATCGCGGCGGTGGCAGCATCAGTGGCGCGGTTGTCGCCGGAGGACTCGCCGATACCCATCATCGCGGTGCCGGCATTCTCCATGACCGCCTTGACGTCGGCGAAGTCGAGGTTGATGAGCCCAGGCACGACGATGACTTCACTGATGCCCTTGACGCCCTGCTGCAGCGTGGTGTCGGCCAGTCTGAAGGCCTCCTGCAGGCCGAGGTCTTTGTCTGCGAGTGTGAGCAGGCGGTCGTTGGGAATGACGATCAGGGTGTCGACGCTCTCCTTGAGGCGGGTAATGCCCTCGTCGGCAAGCTGCGCGCGCTTGCGGCCCTCGACGGCGAACGGTTTGGTGACCACACCGACTGTCAGCGCGCCCATGTGCTTGGAGATGCGGGCGACGACGGCGCTGGCGCCGGTGCCGGTGCCGCCACCCATGCCGCAGGTGATGAACACCATGTCGGCGCCGTCGAGAGCCATCAGGATGTCCTGCTCGCTCTCTTCGGCGGAGGCGCGTCCGAGATCGGGATTGCCGCCGGTGCCCAGCCCGCGGGTGAGCTGCTCGCCAATCTGAAGCTTGCGGTCTGCCGCCGAGAGGTCAAGCACCTGCGCGTCGGTGTTGATGGCGAGGTACTCGACTCCCATCAACCCCGCCTCAATCATCCGATCAACGGCATTCGAGCCGCCGCCGCCGACGCCAACGACGCGGATCTTGGCGTACTCTTCCACGTTTGGCCTCAGCATGTCCAGGTCTTCCCCCTTAGCGCCAGAGTCTGTTGACTCGTGGTCGGAAAGCATGGGGGCATTATAGTGTTGCCCCACACCCAAGTCAAGCTACCCCGCCGGGCGCACTCCGGCCCGCCGAGTCGTCCTCCCCAACCGCACCGCGCACCGCCACAGGCGCCGGCCGGATTGCCCGCAACGCGGCTCACGTCGGGGACACGGCAACTCGCACCTTCGCCGGTCGCAGCAGCCTCTCGTGCAGCATGTAACCGGGCTGGACGACCTCGACGATGGTGTTCTCCGCGACCTCGCTGGTCGGCACGGCTTCGACAGCCTCGTGCAGGGCGGCGTCGAACTGCTCGCCCCGCGGGTCGATCCTCGTGACGCCGTTCTGCTCGATGAAGCCGATGAGCTGGTCGAGGATCATCGTCACCCCGCGGGCGACGGCGTCGGCGTCTCCAGCGGAGCGGATCGCCTCGAGCGCCTGGTTGCAGTTGTCCGTCACAGGCAGCAGGTCGCACAGGAGGCCCTCGTTGGCGAACTTGCGCTGCTGCTGGGTCTCGGAGGCTACTCGCCGCCGGTAGTTCTGCAGTTCGGCCACTGCGCGGAGGTACTTGTCGTGCTCCTGCTCATACATGGCCTGCCAGTCGGTGACCTCCCCGACGGGCTCGTCCTCGGTGTCGGCCACTGGCTCGGGCGCGGGAGCCTCCGTTACGGGCGCCGCCTCCGGCCGTGCGGCGCCGTCGGCAGTCTGTGCACTCCCGTAGGCAAGCTCCGCGCGCCGCCGAACCTGGGGCGCAACCTGCCTGTGGCCGCCCTGTCTGGTCTCGTCGTCGTGCGCCTGGGTCACGTCGTCGGTGTCCTCGTCTGAGTCGATTGGCACCGGTACGCGCTTCTTGTCATCCATCATCCACTGCTCACCATACATTCTCACCGGGGCTGCGTCCGGCGCGTCGGCCCGGTCCGCGGCGCCCTCGGCTGGATTCGTGTTGTCTCGGTTCGCCGGCATCTATCCACACAACTCGGCAGTCGCTTGCGCCCGTCGCGGGCATTGCGCCTCGTGACAGGCGTCAGTGCTACTCGGGTCGTCGGTTGACTGCTCTGCCAATGGTCAGGATCGCCGCCGCGACGTCGGCCGCGGCGTCGATCGCGCGGGTGATGACCTCCGCGGCATCGACGACTCCTGCCTGGTACATGTCCACAATCTGGCCGCTCCGGGCATCGATGCCCCAGCAGCCTGTCTCCGATTCCGCGTGTGCCCGCTCGACGGCCGCGAACACACCGGCATCGTGCCGTCCGCAGTTGGCGGCGATCTGCACGGCCGGGGCGCGAAGGCCCTGCCGANNCCGCTCCGGCGGAGGACTGTGAGCCCGCCTGCGCCCGGAGGCGCTCCGCCGCATTGAGCGGCGCCGCGCCGCCACCGGGCAGGACCCCGCCATGGAGCGCCGACTCGATACTGGCCAGGATCGACCTCGCGAGCCGGCCGCGCTCGGCTGCCAGCGCGGGTGTGGTACCCCCCAGCAACAGGGCGGCCGCCGGGCGGCCGCGCCCACCCTCGATCACGACTATGCCCTCGCCGCCGTCAGACGCCTGCCGGGCGCCGCCCAGATGGCCCCGCAACTCGCCGACGGTCTTGCGCAGCCCCAGCGGCTTGATAGGCGTGGCTGCCGTGTGTTGGGCCAACTCGACGATTGCGCGCGATCCGGCGCCGGCGATCGTGAGTACTCCGGCCTCCGCCAGCTGCTCCTCGGCCGCGGGCGAGACTGACCCGCTCACGACGAGACATCCCACACCGAGCGCAGGCACTCTCCGCAGTTGCTCGAGGAACTCATCCCGGTACTGCGCCTGCAGGCGAATGCCGATCTCGGAGGCCATTGCCTCCCTGACGACTTCATGCGCCTGCAGATCGCCGTCGATCAGCAGCAGCTCCGGCCTGCTGACCTGCGAGGGCATGAGCGCGCTGAGTTTGCCGCCGGTCACCACAACCCCGCCGACCATCCGGTCGGTCCACCCCTCACGGGTACTAACGCACCCGGCAAGGCCGGAGGTTTCCCCGTCCGCGGGCCGGTCGTGCCCGGCGGTCTTGAGGGCATCCAGGCACAGGCGCGCCAGGTCGTCCTCCCCACCCGCCGCCGACAGCGCCACCTGCAACAGCAGCGGGTCCTCGCAGCCTTCGACCTCGCGGGCGAGGCCGCGCAGCCATGTGGATACTGCCGATGCCGAACTCCGGATGGCCCCCGCCAGCTCCCGCCGGATGGCGCCGTCTGCAGCTGCGCGTGCGCCCTCCGCAACCATGGCTGCCGCCATGACGATGAGCGCGCAGGTGCCGTCGCCGGCGGCGGCAGCCTGCGAGTTGGCAGCGGTGGAGATCGTCTGCGCGGCCGCCGAACCATCGCCAAGCGCCGCCGCGATCGCCGCACCGTGCGACGTGACAAGCGGCTCCCCGGTTTCGTCCTCGATGGCGACTGCCAGCGCGCCGGGGCCCATGCACAGCCCCACGACGGAGGCCAGTTCGTTGACCGACGAGGCACTGCTCTGCAGCGTCTCAGCGGCGGCGGCGACGGCATCGCTGCCCTGGGCAGAGGGCGTACTCGATCGCAGGTCAGACATGCGCTCTCGATTCCCGGGGCGTCCGCCTCATCCGGCGGGTCCCCGGCCGTAGTCCGCGTTCCGCCTCAGGTGTAGAGGTCCTCCTTGGTGACGGCCTCTCCGAGGCGGTTGGCGATCAGCGAAACGATCGCCATCGCGTTCACATATTCCATGCACATCGGTCCCAGGACGGCTACACTGCCGGCGCAGGTGCCGGTCCTGGCGTACGCCTGCGCCACGACGCTGCATTGCGCCATGCCGTGGACGCGGTTCTCGCCGCCGATGATGACGGTCACCCGCTCGGCGTCGGCAGCCGGGAGCAGTGTCTCGCGCAGCAGCCAGTGCTGGTCGAGCGTCTCGATGAAGGCGCGCAGGCTGGCCACCTCCTGAAACTGCGGCTCGTCGAGGATGTAGCTGGTGCCATCCACGTAGATGTCGCGCTCTTCTTCGCTCTCGACGGCGCGTCGCAGCTCGAACAGCAGCCCCTCGGGCAGGTCGATATCGGCGACTGCGGCGGCGAGGTCGGTGCCGGTGACCGCGCTCAACTCTCCGACGATCTTGCCGGTGTAGATCTTCGCCAACGCGCGGCTGAGCAGCGCGATCTGGTCGGCCCTGAGCGGCTCGGGGCTTCTCAGCAGCTTCTCGATGCGCTTGCCCGTATCGGTCTCATAGCTCAGGCGCAGGTTGTGCGTGCTGACCGGGTAGACCGCGATGGTCTTGAACCGGTCCTTGCTGCGGGATGGCGTCATCACGATGCTCGGGTAGCCGGTGAGCGCGCACAGGCTGCGGGAGGTGGCCCGCATCAGCGCCCGCGGCCGACCCTCGAGCCGCCGGCACTCGCTCTCGTAGACCCGCGAGGCCTCGCGATGCTCCGGCAACGGCTGCTCCCGCACCCGGTTCACATACAGCCGAAAGCCCTCCGCCGTCGGCACACGCCCCGCCGACGTGTGCGGATGGTACAGATAGCCGGCCTCCTCGAGAAACGCCATCTCGTTGCGGAGCGTCGCGCTGCTCACGCTGAAGCCGTATCTCTGCCGGAGTTGCTTTGAGCCCACCGGCTGCTTCGAGGCCACGTGCTGCTCGACGACGGCCAGAAGCACTTGAACCTGTCGCTCGGTGAGCGGCGGCGCAGGACTGTGGTGCATCCCCCACAACCTCCGATTCCTCTGCTTCACCGGTCCACGCGCGCTCCCGACGACGGCCAACCATACCAATCCATGCCGGTGAGTGTCAACCGGTCGAGGCGGGTGCGTGCCGGTCTTTGTCCAGGTCCTCCCCCTCGGACGGTTCGTCCGCAGGCGCCGCATTTCCTGCCCGTCAGACGCCCTTCGGAGCGCTCGGAGGCAGAAAAGTCGCCCAAGTAGCGCGCTGGGCGTTGACACTGTGCGCCCCCTATGCTATGGTAGAACTCCGCAGGCCTCCTGACGGATGGGAGGCCGCATAGTTTTATGGCACTATGCCAATACGTGGGAGACATCGTGAGGAGCCGGCCGCCGGACGTTCGGCGGGGCACGCTCCAGCGTAGTGCTGGGCACAGACGACTCCCCGAGAAGAGGGAATACCGGAAGTATGAGGACGCGCGAGCAGAGAGGCAGAACTGAAGCCACAGATGACTTTGAAGAGCGGGTAGTCCGCATCGACCGGACGCGCAAGACCGTCAAGGGCGGTCGCGTGTCTTCGGTGCGCGTCTGCGCGGCCGTCGGTGATGGAAAGGGCTCCGTCGGGCTCGGTGTCGGCAAGGCACGCGAGATTCCGGAGGCCATTGAGAAGGCCATGAAGCGGGCGCGCGAAAACATGATGCGCATCCCGATGGACGGTTACACCATCCCCCACCAGGTCCAGGCCAAGGTCGGCGGGGCAGTCATCATGCTGCGCCCCGCATCGCGCGGTACCGGCGTTGTCGCCGGCGGCGCCACGCGGCAGATACTCGAGGTCAGCGGCATCCGCGACATCCTCACCAAGTCGCTGGGCAGCGGCAACGTCTTCAACCGCGCCCATGCCTGCTTCAAGGCGCTCAAGCTGATCCACAACCCGGCTAAGATCGCCGCCGACAGAGACATGAGCGTCGAGGACATGCTCGGGCGCTCGGTCGAGGACCCCTACCTGAAGGCCGAGCAGGACGCCGCCGCGGCCGCCGAGGCCGCCATCGCCGCCAAGGCCGAGGCGGAGGCCCAGGCCGAGGCACAGCGTCTGGCCGAAGCGCAGGAGCGCGAGGCGAAAGCCCTCGCCGACATCCAGCAGCAACAGGCCGAGGAAGCCGAACGGGCCGAGAAGGCCGCCGCCGAAGCAGCTGCTGTTGAGGCCGCCGCTGCCGCTGCGGCTGCCGAGGCTGCCGCACAGCAGGCCGAGCCCGCCGCCGAGCCGGTCGAGGACAAGCCGGCCGCCGAGGTCGCGATCGAGGACACCATGACCGACAGCCTCACCGACCTGTTCGTCAGCGCCGGTAGCGATGACGACGAAGACGAGAAGTAGCCACACCGTCCATACCAGACGACCACCAAAGCCGAGCCCGCGTGGCTCGGCTTTTGCGTGCGTGCCGAGTGCCGAGGGGCAAGGGTTAGGGGTTAGGGGTTAGGGTTTAGGGTTTAGGGGCGAGGGAAAGGCCACGGCAAGCGGCAGACGGCTGCAAACCGCGAATGACGCCAACACGGGCAACGGCGCGGGCCTCGGTTGAGGAACTCCGGAATCTCATCAGGCCCTGAGCGCGTTGGGGTTCCTCAGAATTCCAGGATCCCACAATTCCACCGTTCCACCATTTCACATTTGACACTGTATCAAAGATTTGAAGGTCGACATTTCTGCGTGCATTTGGCGGTTTTCCATGGCTATTATGCGGTAGAAGTATGGCCGGTGGGGAGTTGATAAGAACGGCAATCCCACGAGGCCCTGAGCGCGTTAGCTTTTCTCAGATTCTCAGATTCTCACACATGTGCGTTTTCTCACGCATCCG
>DPJP01000050.1:8185-8707 GCA_003542955.1 Armatimonadota bacterium | reverse complement strand
AGGCGGACGGCCCAACCGAGAGGGGTCATATCGTGAATCTTGAGTTTCCTGAACCATGTGCGGCACTCCAATTCGAGCGTGGGAAACTCAAGATTCGGGATGTGACCCCGGCAGTCAGCGAGACGCAGCGGGCAACCGGCATTGGCGCCCCCGGGGTCACACCCCGAATACTGAATTGTCAATTCTCCTGTAGGCATCCGATGTCAGCTGCAGACAATTCAATATTCACGGTATGACCCCGGCCGTACGGACATCCCGCGGCGGCGGCACTGTGCCCTCGCCCCTCATCTCCGCCTCGCACATGCGTGAGAATCTGAGAATTTGAGAAAAGCTAACGCGCTCAGGGCCTCGTGCGATTGCGGTTCTTCTCAACTGCCGCCGGCACGTTTCTCTCGCTGAATCGCCACAATAACCATTCAAATGCACGCAGACGTGTCGGCATTCACATTCCCGATACAGTGTCAAGCATGTGGAATCGTGAAACGGTGGAATTGTGGGATTCTGGGATTCTGGGACACCCCA
>DPJP01000050.1:3393-8155 GCA_003542955.1 Armatimonadota bacterium | reverse complement strand
GAGTTCCTCAAGCTGTTCCACTGCTGCTGCGAAGCGGCCCGCGACGCCCCGAACTCGTTCACAATTTCATCGTCTCAGAATCTCACCCGTCTCAGAATCTCACCCGTGCGCGGTTCCGCGTAGTCGGGGCAATCCTGCCCCGGCGCTCGCTCGCCGTCGCCTTTCCCTCGCCCCTGCTGTACCCCCTCGCCCCTGCCTCACCACAACGGCGGGGGTCACACCCCGAATCCTGAATTGTCCATTCTCGTGTAAGCATGCGATGTCAGCTGCAGACAATTCAAGATTCACGGTATGACCCCGGCCTTTCCCTCGCCCCTAACCCCACGCCCCTCGCCCCTGCCTCACCNNACGGCCGGGGTCGGGGCTTTGATCCTTTGATCTCGATGCAAGCACCTGGCATGCAGTCCGTCGTTCGGAGATCAAACGATCAAAGCCCGCGACCCCTCAGGGCACGTCCAGCTCCCGCGGCTGCAGGACCTTTCCCACATCCCACATCCCACATCCCACACCCCGCGCCTGAGCAGGTGAAGACCCCCACGACGGCGCATGATCCCTCTACTGACCCTCTGCACGCCGTGGCCGCATGCGCGCTCAGGGGATTGACCTGCGGCCGGCGTTGGACGCGCACTCCGCGCCCGACTCGACCCCGGCATCCGCCCGTGGGACGGCGTCCCGGTCTCACACGAAGGAGAACAGCATGAAACAGAGACTCACCGCCGCAGTCGGCTGCATCGCACTCATTGCCTGCGTATGCGCGGGGCCCCGCGCCGCCGAGACGGTCGTGGATGTATCGTTCGCCGACGGCGCCTGGGACAACTCGGTCTGGACGATGGCGAAAAGCCCGATCGTCGATTACTTCGGCGACTGGATACAGCGCGAGACCAGCATCGAGAACGTGACGCCGGAGGACCCGAAGGAGCGGTCCAAGCTCGTCGGCACGCTGACGACGATGGTCTACCACACGCCCTTCACCGGCAACTGGACCGCCTCGGCCACCTTCGAGATCGGCGCCGGCGCGGCGCCCGGCATCGTGATCGCGCAGGACATGGCGCCTGATGCGCAGGGCCGCCCGGAGTATGGTATCTACTACGAGGTGATCGTCTACGAGAAGGGCATCAACCTCTGGTATCACTTCGCGCAGGAAGATGGCAAGCGCAAGTGGCACAAGGCGCTCTACGCGCGCTTTCCGCTGCAGGCCGACACCCCGTACACGCTCCGGGTCCAACGGTCCGGGCAGTCGCTGGACCTGCAGGTGCTCGACCCGCGCGCGGAGGGCGAGCCGACCATCCTCCAGCAGGTGGGTGTCATGCTGCCGACACTCACTGATGAGGTCTACCTGGGTATCGAGGGCTGCGAGGGCGTCTGCCGCACGCTGGACTTCAGAGTGGTGCGCTAACCCACCGGGGCGGCATATCACCGTGTGACCTACCGCGTCTGCACAACCACCGCCACATCTCGTGGGCCGATGGTCAGGCTGATCTCAGCCACGCCGTCGACGACTGTCGGCGACAGGTCGACCTCGTTGTACACATCCCGGTATGTTGCTCCCTCGACGTGTGGGACGCGCAGCACCGGTCCCCGCACGGTCTGCCAGCGCCCATTCCACAGCGTCCAGACCGTCTCCCGCTCCGCGGGGAAGTGGTTGGCGTAGACGTCCGCGCGCAGTGTGTCGACGAACGCCTCCGGGCTGAGTGTGCAGAAGGCCGCCGAGTGCTCCTGCAGGATCGCGCTGATCTTCCGGCACAGCGCGAAGGCCTCCGGGTCGTGCCCGTAGGAGAGCGTATAGAGCCCGCAGCCGTTGAAGAGGCTGTAGCGCAGACCGTCCCAGATGCCGTCGGCGATGCTGCCCGCGCTGGTGATCGGCAGCACCTTGAAGTCGGGGAAGGCGAAGCGGTGGGTGTGGAGAAAGCCCGGGCTGATGGTCCAGTCCGAGCGCCCGATCGCCGTCGAGTAGCCGCCGTCCATGTACGGGATGGTGACATCGGGCGGGCAGTGCTCGGTGCAGAGCGCCGTGTTCTCGGGGAGNNAGGTTCCTGAAGCCCCACGGGGCATTCGCGGGCGCCGGGTGACCGTGGTCGTCCCGCCAGCACCAGTAGTAGGGGACACCCATGCCGCCCTCATCGAGGTAGATGCCGTCACAGCCCGTCGTCTCCGCGACCCATGCGCAGCGCTCGGAGAGATACTCGGGCCAGCCCTTGCTGAAGATGCACATGTTCCACATCGGGTCATCGGGCTGGGAGTAGGCCGAGCGGTATCTGCCCGCTTCGTCCTTGATCGCCCATTCCTCGCCGTGCGCGAGGCCAATCTGCGACTTCTTGCTGCAGAGGAAGGCATCCATGTAGAGTCCGACGCGGATGCCGGCCTCCTGCTGCTGCCTGATGACGGCCCTGAACCTGTCCAGGCCGCCGATATCCTCGAAGTGTGAGTAGTCGCCCCAGGTGCCGTACTGCTTGCTAATCCGCCAGTCGAAGAAGTGGTTCATGTCAATGCGGCCGAACAACTCGTTGTCCTGCGTGATGAACTTGTCGGACTGATAGCGGTCCTCGTCGATCAGGTACCAGTTGTATTGAGGGTCGTTGTTCTTCTGGGTGTGCGTCCAATGGGTGCGGAAGTTCCAGACCTCCCGGAACCACTGCAGGCGCGGCTTCAGCGGCGTGCACCAGGTCCGCAGCCAGTCCTGGTAGCGCTGCTGCGCGATCCTCCAATCGCCCGCATGCACGCCGATGATGGCCTCCGGGTAGGTACGAGTGGCGCCGGCCTCGAGCAAGTCATCATAGTACTCGACGGCCTGCTGCACGCGGCCAATGTGCTTGCCCAGGCAGAACCAGCGGTACTCGGCCTGCGTGTCGCGCGTGGCCACATACACGCCCCCGCCGCCTGTCCTGTCATACGCATCCATCCACTGGACGGGGAAGCCCCCGTTGTGCGGCGTGCGCAGGGAGCGGTCGAGGTTGCTCCAGGCCGCCGCCATGGCCGGGTAGAAGTACCAGAGGTCCTCCGGCGCAGAGGTCTTCCTCACCGCCACCTGGGCGAAGCTCAGCCCGAGACGGCGCCGCTCCGCCGCCGTATTGGTCAGTTTCATGCCGATGGCGAACTCATCGCCGACCAGCGGGCGGATGGTCACCTCGGCCCCCAGGTCCGCCTCCTGATGCCGCAGCGTGATGGTCGCCTGCTCCCTGGATACGGTGCACTCGAGCAGCTCGAACGCGTCGCTCTCGAGATACTCTTTCGGCGGCAGGACCGTGAACAGTGGCACCGGGGCAGCGCTCAGTCCCCAATCGGCGTGGGAGTTGTTCACGATTTCGACGATCGCGAGGCCCGCGTCGAGGTCGAAGACCAGCGTGCCGCCTGTGGTCGAGGCGATGATGCGGTTGCCCTCACGCGACACCTGTGGCGCGGCGCGCAGTGGCACTGTACCCGCCGGGGTCGGGGTGGCCATGTCGGGCCGCTCGGGGATCAGCGCCGTGTCCGACGTCGTCGCGGCGAGCAGGTGCGCCGCCGTCCCCATCTTCATGCCCTCATGCAGGCGGATGCTCCTGACCGTGCGCTCCGGGTCGAGCTGCAGTGCGTAGACCTGCACTCCGCGCCAGAGACCGTAGTCGGCTTTCTCCACGCAGTAGGGCATCTGCTGGTCGGCGCCGCCATCGGCGTATGTTACGGTCGCGATGAACTCGCTGGGCCGCCAGATTCTATCGCCCGGTTGCCATCCGTGGTAGCTGAGCCGCAAGGGGCCCATCGCGGTGCCGATCAACAGGTGCAGCTCCGCGGCAGCCCGGCCCACCTCGAACTCGATGTCGCCGGTGGCGGTGGTTGGCGTCGAGACCGCGCACGGCCCCTGCACGGGCACATGGAAGCTCGTCTCGCCCGCGGATATGTTACCGGCGGTGAACCAGTCCGACAGACTCAACGCCGCCTGCAATGCGGGAAGAGCCGTTGTCATTGCCGCGCTCAGGTCAACGGCGCCCGGAGTCGCCTGCGCAGGCTGCCAGGCCAGGTGATGGGAGAGCGGGAAGCTCGGCACCGCGGACGAGAACTCGAGCCGGCTTATCTGGAATGTGGCTCTCTCTCCGCGCAGGGCCGAGAAGCGCAGCCCCATCCGCGCGACGGGCTTGGAGTATTGCACCTGGAACACCGCCGTATGCCACTGCCCGTCATGGATGACGTCCTCCGCCTGTGCGACGATATTCGCCCCGCCGAAGCCCGACTCGTCACCGGCATCGACATAGAGCAGGTAGGAGAAGAGCGTCGGGTCGAGGCTCTCGGCGCGGTAGCGGATGGTCAGATAGCGCGAGGCCGCAACCTCGAGCTTCGGGTCGATAGTGTGCAGCCAGATCATCGTCCCCCCGCCATCGGAGGCCGTGAAGGTGGCGACGCCGTCGGCGAAGCCGTGGGCATAGGTCGCTGCCGCATCCGCCGGCGTCCAACCCGGCGTCGCGGTCCACTGCCCCTCCGCCAATGGCACCGGCATCACCTGCGCCGTGGCAGCGACGGCTGCGAGGACGAACACCGCGAGTGTGGCCAGAGCATACGCGCGCATGGCAGGCCCTCCGATCGGACATAGTCTCAGTCACTGCTTCGCCGCTCTCCTCCGACGGTCCTGCGCCCCGGCGCAGGGATGCACCGGCCGCTGTAGAAGGGAACAACGGCGCCCGCAGGGAGCCCAACGGCAAGCAACCGCGAAAAACGCGAAATGACGCGAAAAGGAACGACTACGGCCCACGGCAATGGAACCGCGGATGACGCGGATGACGCGGATAGAGGC
>DPJP01000050.1:0-3327 GCA_003542955.1 Armatimonadota bacterium | reverse complement strand
TCCATTTCGCCGTCCATTTCGCGTCCTCTCGCGCCCTTCGCGGTTCACATGGCCGTTCGCCGTCTATCCGCCGCATCTGCCGACACCTGGAGGTATGACTATGCGATGCGCAGTGCTCGTGCTGCTTCCCTTCGTCCTGCCCGCCTGTGTGCTCTCAGTCGGTGCCGCCGACCTCCGTCCGCAGCCCGTACCGGCCGAGGAAGCCGCGCTCTGGTCGCGCTGGGCCATCCCGTTGCCGAAGCAGATGACGTTCAGCGGCAAGCTCGTCCTTGGCCCCGCCGATGTCGGCGTCCGCGTGCGGCGCGATGGCACTGACCTCGAGCGCAGCGCGGCGGAGCAGCTTAATGCTCTCTTCGCGCAGCGCACCGGCTCGCCCGCCGGCGGGCACGCGTTCAGGATCGTCCTCGGTGTCTGCGATGGTGCCGGGGAAGTCAACGGTGTGCATGTGATCCATCCCGCGGCCCTGCGGGCGCTGCCCAACTCCGAGCAGGCATACGCGATCAAGCCCGTCGGCGACAATGCGCTGTACCTGACCGCCCTCGATGCGCGTGGCGTGTTCTACGCCGCCCGCACGCTGTGCCAACTGCTCGAGCGCAACCTGAGCGCCGAGCAGGTCACCGTGCCGCTTGTCGAGGTCCTTGACTGGCCAGACCTGGAAGAGCGCGGGGAATGGGGCGGAAGCTGCATGCGCGATATCGAGTGGCTCGCCTCCTACAAAATGAACCTCATTGAGCCCGACGCCCAGCTTCGCGTCAACGCAGACGGCACCGGTGTGGCGACCACCGCCACCGACCGCCTGCACGCCGCGAGGCTGCACGCGCTCAACTACGTCCCCCACATCACGCACATGGAGCACCTGACCGGAGTCGGGCTGTACGCGGCCTACCCGGAGCTGCGCGGCATCGGCGAGAAGGCCAACTATCAGACGCTCTACGCCCCATGCGCCTCGAAGCCGCAGTTCGCGAAGGTGCTCGCCGACTTCATGGACGACCTCGCCTCGATCGAGGGCATCACCGACATCTGCGCGTGGCTGAGCGAGACGCACGTGCAGTGTGGGTGTGATGACTGCCTCGCGGCCGGGCAGTATGCCCTCGAGGCGCGTTCGCTGGTCAACGCCTGGCGGATGGCCCGCGAGAAGCACCCCGACATCCGTCTGCGCATCCTGCTCACCCAGGGCAGCTATGAGACCAATGACAAGGTACTTGCCGAGATTCCGCCCGAGGTCGGTGTGACCTACTACGACGGTGGGCGCACCTATGACAGCTCGAAGGAGCCGATGATCTTTCCGCTGCTCGAGCAGTTCGCCGGCAAGGGCGGCTGGCTCGGCTGCTACCCGCAACTGACGGCCTCCNNCCTCCTGGCGCATCGTCTGCCCGTGGACCGGGCCCCAGTTCATCCACGCGCGGATGAACGAGTTCGTCGACAAGAAGCTCTCGTGCCTGTGTGGCTACGCCACGCCGGATAACCGGCCCTATGCCTTCAACATCATCGCCGCCGCCGAGTGGTCCTGGAACGCCAAAGGGCGCTCGCCGCGGGAGTTCGCCGCCGCCTGGGCGACGCGCGAGGGCTTCGCCGATCCCGACGCCGTCGCCGAGTGGGCGATGCGCATGGGCGATGTCGGCTGGAACCTCTACGGCTCGCGCGTGCCATACAGCGCGTTCTTCGGGAGCGCCGCCGCATCGGTCAAGCAGCGGCGTGTTCCCACACTGGGCTCGGGCATGTACCGCTACTACACGAGCCTCGAACAGCTCGATGCAGACCTCAGCACCTGCCGGTGGGCCGAGGCGCAGGCGGAGGCTCTCGGCTCGCCGCTACTCAAGTCGGAGGCGCGCGCGGTCGGCGGGATGCTCGGCATGTTGCGCGCCATCCATGACCTCGGCGCGACGCTGCAGACAATCGAGGGCCCCGACGAAGCCGCCCGCCAGGAGCTCCACCAGGGCATGCACACCCTCGCGCTGGCGGCGCAGAAGGCGGTCACGGGACACCTGGAGTGGAAGGACGCCGTCGAGGGCTGGGACGGCGCTGCACGCTTCATCGACACTATCGACTGCATCGACAAGACCGCCTCCGACATCGGTGAGTACATGGCGACATTCGGCATCCCCGACCCGGGCAAGCCCTATCGCGGGCGCAGCATCTCGAAGTGGGCGGCCGAGGACTTCGACAAGGAGCGCACCATCACCCGCGAGGTCGACGTCACCGACGCCATCTTCGGGCCGGGTACCTATGTTGTGGGCTTCAAGTATACAAGCGGCTGGCACGGGCTGAACATCTCGCGAGTGGCGTTGACCGCCGCGCCGAAGGCCAACCCCGAGCAGCGCACCGAGATCGCCGTCGACGAACACAACGGCGTCACCGGCGCGCGGCCCGTCGACAATGAGTATGCGCTCGAACTCACTGATGTCCCCGAGGACAGCGTCTTCACCATAGTCGCGCGGATCAGCGGCGTCTCCAACATCGACAAGCCCGAGAACCGGCGCGACTGCAACGGGGAGGTGTGGATGCGCCGGGCGGGGTCTCTGCCTGAAGATATGCCGCTTCCGCCGCTGCCGCCGATGACACCCGAGCAGGCTGCCGCCTTCGGCCCGCCGCAGTTCAAGGCGGAGGGCCTCCATGTCGGCATCCTCGGCGGCGGCTACGGCGCCCTCGGCATCAAGCAGTGGCTGCAGCAGCAGGAGGGCATCGAGGTCCGAGAGATCGGCCGGCCCAGCGTGGCGATGATCAAGCCATGCGCGGTCGTCATCATCCCGCAGCCGTTCTCGCCCGACACGGTGAAGCCGGAGGACGTTCAGGCCCTGCGCGCGGCCGTCCAGGGCGGAATGGGCCTGGTGGTCACGCACGATGCGGCAGGCTTCCGCGATCACCCGGTCATCATCCCGGAGGTCTGTGCCGGCGGCAAGGATAAGAGCCGCCAGACGAAGTGGACCGTCGCCGCCGAGCACCCGGTCACCGCCGGCATCGCCACCGGCGTTGCGCACCCGCAGTCATATTACGACCAGATCATGCTGCTGCCGGGGAAGAGTGGTATCGTTCTCGCCACGCAGGAGGTCGATGGCGAGCCCGTCGCCATCGTCGGGGAGTTCGGCAAGGGACGCTATGTCGCCATCGGCCTGGCCGTGGGGCTCTCCGCGGACACGGCCGACACCGCGCCCCAGGGCGCCGAGGCGCAGTTGATGCTCAATGCGGTCAGGTGGGCGGGGCAGCGGATGTAGCTCCCTCTCACCCTCTTACGCGCTATCACCAGAACTCCTGATGTGTGTGTCGAGAGCGTGGTCCATTTTCCGACGTTTCGGAAGACTCTTGCTGCGCGGCCGGGGTCAGGCATTC
>DPJP01000396.1 GCA_003542955.1 Armatimonadota bacterium | reverse complement strand
CCGCGCGTAGTTTTCGTCCGCGGGCGCGACGATGGTCGTGTGCGCGCCACCACCGACCACCATCGTCTCCTCGTGCAACGGTGCGACCTGCTTGATGCGGCCCGTATCGACCCGCAACTCAATCATGATGCCCTTATCAGGCATGGTGTCTCAGACCCTTCGCTCTTGAATCCAGGGGTGTACGCAATTGGCCGATAACCCTACACCATAGGGTATGACAAATCAAGAGAAAACGGTCATGGGCCATTTCGCGCGCAGGGAGCAGCCCCCGTCGGCGGGAATACAGCTCTACCTGACATCATACCGAACGCATACGGAGGGCGACCTATGGTCAAAGCGCGCATGCCGGCCCTGCTCTTGACGGCACTGCTCGGACTGCTGGTCACCGCGGCCGTGGCCGAGGTCAAGAGCATCCAGATCGCCAACCCATCGTTCGAGCAGGGCGTGGCCGACAACGGTGTGCCCGTCGGCTGGAGTCCCTACGGCTCCCTCGCCAGGCCGCAGAGCATTGCCGTCGTCGAGGGCGGACACGATGGCGACAACGCGGTCCGTATCGATGACCGCCTGCCGGAGGTCGAAATCGGCATCACCCAGACCGTGGCGGTCGAGCCCGATCTCTGGTACCGCGCCACCGTATGGGTGAAGGCAATCGAGGGCCTCGAGAATGCAGGCACCCACATGCAGCTGCGCTTCCTGCCCGCCCACAAGTTCTACCAGGTCAGCCTGGCGAGCAAGCAGGTCGGCGAGTGGGTCGAGGTCTCTGTCACCGGCCAGGCGCCCCCGGACACCACCAGGGCGACCATCTACCTGTACATGCACAAGGAGCCCGCACCGAAAGGGCTGGTGATCGATAACGTGACACTGCAATCCGGCGTCGAGCCCCCAGTACAGCCGGCCCCCGCCCCGCCGCCGGCCCCCAGGCCGATCCCGCCGGTCCATGATGCGCTCAAGAACCTCCACCTGCGCACGAGCCTGGTGAGCAACGGCCGGCCCACATGCTCGATTGTCGCCCCCGCGTCCGGCATCCACTCTGCCGCGGCACGCCGCATACAGGAGGCACTCTCGCGCCTGACGGGCGTCGAGGTCCCCATCGTCACCGACGACGCACCCGAAGCCGCCGTGCCCTTCGCGGCGAACCTGATCATACTCGGAAACAGATCGTCCAACCGCACCCTCGGCGCCCTGTATGACAGGTTCTTCACGCTGCTCGATCTCAAGTACCCCGGCCCCGGCGGCCATGTTGTGCGCAGCCTGCACGACCCCTTCGGCGACGGCAACAATGCCATACTCGTCGGAGGAAGCGACCCGGCCGGTGTCGATGCGGCCGCCGACATTCTGTGCGAGAAGCTCACGGACGTCGCCTCTGCCGGCAACGCCGCCGTCGGCTGGATGGCCGAGATCAAGCTCGGCGACGGCATCGAGGTGCCGACGCAACTGAGCGACTACAAGATATGGGAGGAGTCGGTCACCTACGGCTCGAGCGGCTACTTCGGCTGGAACATGATCAGCAAGTACATGGCCATGTACTACATGACCGGCAACCAAGACTGCATCCGCGAGATGATGCGCCTGAGCTTCCCTGACGACGCCGCGGTCAAGGAGATCGAGGCGGTCGATGGGGAGCGCATCGAGAACAAGCTCGACCCCCTCGCCGGCCCCTACCACTACAGTGCTCACATGATGGTTCTGTTCTGGGACCTCATCGAGGAGAGCCCTCTTTTCACCGATGAACAGCGCCTGAGGATCACCAACGCCTTCTCCCGCCAGCTCACGCACCGCGCCGTCGAGGGCGTCTACGGGATGACCGCCACCGGCTCGAGTGTGGGCAACAGGCACGGCGACTGGTCCGCGATGTCGCTCTACTGCCTCGCCCGCTACTTCGACACCCACTACCCGGACCCTATCTGGGATGCCGCGCTCAAGTCCTGCGAGTTCTACTTCGATGCCATCAAGAAGAGTGCATGGCTCGCGGGCTACAACGACCATCTCTTCTGGTACACGTCCTACTACGACCCCCTGCTCGACTACATTTGCATGACCGGCGACATGGGAGGGCTGGAGACCGGCAATCTGCGGAAGGCCCTCCGCACCCAGGACGTGCTCTTCACCGGGGCCTTGCCGGACTGGGGGCTGAGAGCCTCCTCGCTCAACTTCCTCCTGCGCGCGGCCTACCTCACCGGCGACGGCCGTTTCCTCTACTATCTCGATCGCACCGGTATCGATACCGGTCTGTTCCGGCTCGGGCAGTCATACTGGCCCGATGAGGGCCTCCAGTCGCGCCGGCCCACCGAGCTTGTCAACACCTGGACCATCCAGGACATGCCGGAGCCCATGTGGCGTGGCCGCGGCAGTGGAATGCCGCTTCAGACCGCCTTCCTGTGGGGCTCGTACCGCAACAGCCTCGACGAGACCGGCGACTACATGCTCATCAAGGGTCACAACGGCGGCGGCCGCAATCCCTACCACACCTTCGTTGTGCTCGAGCAGCGCCTCAACGGCAACACGCTGCTCAAGGGTTACCATACTCAGGTGCTGACCAGCGCCGACGGCATGGTCGAGCCGATTGTGGCCATGGATGCGCAGCTCCTGCACAGCGATGTCCTCGGGCAGAGTGTTGTCGCCGTCGCCGAGGTGCCGCGGTTACCCTACTGCGCCTGGCGCCGTAGCGTGCTGCAGCAGCCGGGCAGGTACGCGCTCTATGTCGACGACCTGGGTTTCCGCGCCGACAGCGAGAACATGAAGGTCGTCACCGAGTGGGATACCGCGGGCGGCGCCTGGAACCCGGCCGAGAACCTCATCAGGATGAAGGGCAAGTCCGAGGCCGCGCTGCCGGCCGGATGGCTCCGCTTCAAGTCGCTGGATGTCGACTGCGCCTGCGGGCCGGGCAAGCCCGAGGACCTGCTCTCCCGGCTCACCAGCATCGACATTACACTGCTGAAGGCGACCGAGCCCGGCACATGGATCGAGATGCCATTCACGCTACAGGAGGCCGTCGCGGGTGAGGTCTACGTCGATCTGCTCAACTACGTGGACCGCGGCATTGTCCGCTTCTTGCTCGATGGCACGGCGGTCGGTGAGGCCTTCGACCATTACGCACCCGCCGTCCAGAAGGCTGCCGCAAGCCTCGGCAGGCATGAACTGGCCGCCGGAGAGCATCGGCTGCGAGTCGAGGTCGTCGACAAGCGGGCCGAGAGCGCGAAGCCGATGGTGGGCCTCTTGGGCCTGAGCATTCAGCCTGATGGCGCCCCCGCGGAGCCCGCCGGCTCCCTCTACGAGTTGCACCCCTCGATGGTCCTGGACGGGCGCGGAGGCGGTACCGTCACGACAACATGGCTCGGGCCATCCAAGGCGGGCGAGCATCGCGTCTTCTTCAGCCTGCTTGCATCGGCGGGCGCCGACGCGGCCTCGAAACCGGCGTGCCTGCAGGTCGCCGACAACGTGGCCGCTCTGCGCACCCCCTCGCCGGCCGTCGCGGTTGTCGGCAGCCATGACGCGACCACGGCCGAGTTGGCCGTGATCTCCGCGACGCATATCTACGGCCACAAGCTGACCAGTGCCGGCCTGGGCGATACCCTCATCCGCGCCTCCGCCCCTGTTGACATCGACTTCGACACCGCCGCGGGGGCGGCCCACGTTGTCTGCGCGGCCGAGACCGAACTGAGCCTCGCGGTCGAGCCCGGCCCGGTGCAGGTCAACGGCAAGCCCGCGCAGATGCAGGCCCACGCCGACATGGCGCACATCACGCTGCCTCCGGGCCGCCATCAGCTCAGGGGGCTTCGGATCCGCGAGAAGCTTGTCGAGGCCTTCGACGCCCGCGTCGAGGCGCTTCTGGCCGCCGGCAGGCAGGAGCGCGAGCAGCAGATGGCACGTCGCACCGCCGGTGGGGCAGAGCAGCTCCCAGAGTTGTCGCAGGTGTTCTCGGCACAACTGGGCTCCGCACGCGTTCACTCCGAGGTCATCCCCGTCGACGATGGCGTCCGGCTGGCATTCGCCGAGGGGAGCACGATCCACATCCTGGCAACCGAGGGCTCCGAGATCGGAAGGCTCCAGACGGACGGCAAGATCCGCACGCTTCGCTGGTGGGATGAGTTCGAGCTGCTCCTGGCCGGATGTGAAGATGAGAAGCTGATCGCCTTCAATCGAGACGGGCAACGCAGGTGGGTCTTCACCTCCGAGATGGCCCACGAGGTCTGGGAGGCCGGGAAGCAGTACTGGTTCAAAAAGGTCTATCCCGGCGTCTACGGCCTGCACACGGGGGTCTTCGACGAGGGCAGGAGCCGCTGCTTCGTCGGCGGCGCCTGCACGCTGGAGGTGGTTGATGAGCACGGGCAACTGGTCAAGCGCATGCCGGTGTTCTGGGGGCCGGGCTGGAAGTTCAGGATCATCGACGGACCGGAGGACAGCGTCAACCTGCTGATTGCCCGCTGGCCCAATGGAACCGACAACCTCGCCGTCATCAACAGCCGCGACTGGAAGGAGACGCGCAGTTTCTACGGCGTGCCCGAGGGTCACACGATGGTCGGTGGCTGGACTGCCCTCAACCGCACGGAGATCGTCTACGATGATCTCGATGGTGACGGCAACAAGGAACTCGCAAGCGCCATCAACGGCGTCTTCAACCGGGTCACGGTGTTCTCCGGCACTGGGACGCCGCTGTACAACGCGCAGTTCGGCCCGGGCGTGACGACACCCTACGCCAACCTCCGCGACATGGCGGTGGTCGACCTCGACGGGGATGGGAAGAAGGAGATACTCGTTGCCCCCGCGGAGAACCTGCTCGTCGCGCTCACCAACACCTGTGAGCGGCTGTGGTCCGCCCGGCTGCCCTCGCCGCCGGCGCAGATCGAGGCCGTCACAGTCGACGGGCAGCCACGCATCGTCGTCGGCTGCGACGACGGCTCCGTGCGACTGCTGGATGGTGGGGGAGCGCCGGTACGCGCCGGGACACTTGACGCCCGCCCTGTTGATCTGCGCGTCATCGAGACCGCCGCCGGGCCGACGGCGGTGTTCGCGACCCAGAAGGGCACCGTGTCCGCTATCGCGCTCAGCCCGTAGCATCGACCAGACCGGCCGAACGAAGACCGGGGCGCACGATGCGCCCCGGTCATTGTCTCTGCATGTCGGCGGCTAGCCGGCTACGCCACCTGCGCCCTGCCGTCGGCGGCATGGGCCTGCGCCATGATGTGTGGCAGGTCCAGGATCAAAGCAACGGTGCCGTCGCCAAGTATCGTCGCCCCCGAGAGGTAGTCGGCCTGGGAGAACATCCTCCCCAGCGGCTTGATGACCGTCTGTACATTGCCGATGACGGCATCGACAACGACCCCGAGCGGGTGCTCTCCAACCATCACAATGACAGCCTGCTCGATCTCGATGTCCCGCCTGGGCAGGTCGAACAGGTCGCGCAGCCTCACGTAGGGCACGAGTTCGCCACGGACACTCACGAGATGGCGGCCCGCTTCCTCGAAGTCGCGCTGCTCGGAGGTCAGTTCGACGCATTCGCGCACCTCCGAGAGCTGCACGACATACCTGTCCGCGCCCACGCCGGTAAGCAGGCCGTCGACGATGGCGAGGGTGAGCGGCAGCTTGATGGTGACGGTTGTGCCCCGCCCCAGCTCCGACTCGATGGTGACCGTGCCCCGCAGCTTGTCGATCTCGCGCCTGACGACGTCCATGCCGACCCCGCGGCCTGACACGTCGGTGACCTTCTCCGCGGTGGAGAAGCCCGGCTGGAGGATCAGGTCGAGCACCTCCGTCCGCGTGAGGCCTTCCGCGCTCGGGATAATGCCCTTCTCAACCGCCTTCCTTGCGACCTTCTCGGGGTCGATGCCGGCGCCGTCGTCAGCCACGACGATGATGACGTCGCCGCCGGCCTGCGATGCCCTCAGCGAGATAGTCCCCGCACGCGGCTTCCCGGCCGCCTCGCGGACGTCAGGCGCCTCGATGCCGTGGTCGACGGAATTGCGAATCAGGTGCACCAGGGGGTCGCCCAGGCACTCGATGACGGTCTTGTCGACCTCCGTCTCCGAGCCGCTCGTCTCGAGTCCAGCCAGCTTGCCCAGCTCCGATGACAGGTCCCGCACCAGGCGGCCGAACTTGTTGAACGTAGCCCCGATCGGCAGCATTCGCACATTGAGCACGCAGTCGCGGATCTCCGTGGTCAGCCGCTCGACGTTCTCGACCGTCAGAGCGAGTTCGGGTTTGTCACACTGTGCGGCGACCTGTGTCAGTTGCGCCTGGGTGATGACCAGTTCGCCGACGAGGTTCATGAGGCTGTCGAGCTTCTCCGCGGCAACGCGAATGCTCGATGCCTCGGCCTGGTCGCGTCGCGACCGCATCGCCCGCTGCTGTGCCAGTGCGGCATCTATCTTCGCCTGGTCGACGCCCTGCTCCGCCAGCAGTTCCCCGGTGCGTTTCTGATCCTGCAGAGCCATGTCGACCTGCTCTGGCGTGGCATCGCCGCGCTCGACGAGGATCTCGCCCAGCCGCATGTCCTTCTCCGGCTGCTGGGCTTCGCCGCCCAGAACGCTGATGTCGATGACGCTGTCGTCCTCGACGAATATGAAAACGTCCTTGACCGCATCGACTCCCGCGTCCGTGTGCAGCAGGATGTCCCACCACAGGTGGCACTCATCAAACGCGAGGTCGCGCAGTGATGGCACGTCCGCCGCCTGCCCGGTCACGGTCATCTCGCCGAGACTCTCCAACTCGGCCAGCAGCACGATCGGGTCGAGCCCCGTCTTCATCACACACGGGTCAAGCTTCATGAGAATCCGCAGGATCTGCGATGACCCGCCGCCCTTGGCCTCGCGCGCCGCACCGACAACGTTGCCGCTCTGCTCGCACTCGGAGGGGATGAGCACCTGCAGCCTGTCCATGATGCGCTGCCCCTCATCGAAATCAGGGGCCACACCTTCGAGCTGCGCCGACAGCAGGCCCGCGATGTAGTCGCGGGAGGTCAACACGACATCGATGAGGTCCTTGGTGACCGCGTAGTGACCCTCGCGCACCCGGTCTAACGCGGTCTCGAGATGGTGTGTGAAGCCGGCCACGTCGTCGAAGCCGAACATCGCGCCTGATCCCTTGATCGTGTGCATGGCTCTGAAGACGCGATTGATCAGCTCACTGTCGCCGGGGTCGGCCTCCAGTTCAAGGGCGGCCTCCTCGATGTCGGTGAGCAGTTCACGGGCTTCCTCCAAAAACGTCTCGATATGGGGCTCCAACTTCGACATTCAGCACCGCTCCTGCCATAGCACCGCTAGCGCAGCACCTTCTTGATGACGGCCAGTAGCTGGTCCGGCTTAAACGGCTTCACGATCCAGCCGGTGGCCCCGGCTGACTTGCCCTCGGCCTTCTTCGCATCCATCGACTCGGTGGTCAGCATCACGATCGGCGTGAACTTGTGGTCCCCGTTGGCCCGCAGTTGCCTGATCAGCTCAATACCGTCCATGTTCGGCATGTTCAGGTCCGTGATGACCATGTCGACCGACGCCCCGCTGATCTTGCCGAGCGCGTCCTTGCCGTCCTCCGCCTCGATGACCTCATAGCCCTCCTGCGAGAGCGTGAAGCTCACCATCTGCCTGACGCTTGCCGAGTCATCTACTGTCACGATGGTCTTGCTCATGGTCTCACCTCGACATCGCAGTGAACGGGGGTGCGTTCTCCAGCCCCATCAGACGGCAAGTGTCCACCACTGCTTCGCTTGTTTTGCCAATGGCAAGCGGCTTGCCCTCGCTCGCGGCAGTGACAGCCGCCGACAGCAGAACCTGCATGCCTGCCGTATCGATATCGGTGACCAGCCCCAGGTCGAGTTGCACCCGGTCCCAGGTCTCTATGCACTTGGCGAGTTCGTCGCGCAACTGCTCCGCCTCCACAATTGTCGCCTTTCCCTCGATCGCCACTGTGAGCTTGGCCTTGCGCCTCCTGATTGTCAAAGCCACGGCCGTGTCTCCTCTCACTTCCTGGTAGTCGCTTGCTCAATCAGGCTAAGAGCCTCGTGCGTCGGGCAGCCATCCTGCAGGCCAACGCCCGCGCCCAAGAGCGCCGTGCCACGCCGGTCTAGAAGAGTTCGACGTTGTCGCCAAGCTCGTCGCCGTCGGCCTCGGAGGCCCCCTCATCGTCGAGCAGAATCAGGTCAGGCGCCGTCTCCGAGCCCAGTACGTCGGCATGGGTGTGCCGCTCGTCAGCCATCGTATAGCGGTCTGCCAGGTGGCTCAGGTCGGCAGCCTCGGCGCACTCGAGCCCCGCGTCCGCCAGCACCTGCTCCACCTCACGCATCTGCGAGACCGAATGCTCAAGCTTCCCGCGCATCGTGTCGGCGAAGCGTAGACCCGTGAGCGTGTTGGCGATGTCATCGGCCAGTTCGCGCGCAGCCAGCTCGGCCGTCTCTCCAGCCTCCTTCACATGCTCGTGGATCGCCTCCAGCGTCGCCAGCCCCTGCTCGAGTTCCTCGCGGTCCCCCTCGCAGCGCGCCGCATGGCTCTGCCGCGCCTGCTCGGTTCGTCGACCGAGTTCCTCGGCCGTCTCCACGATGCTGCCAAGACGTCCCGAAGCGTCCGAAATCGTCTCTGCGGAGGCCCGTACCAACCTGCCGATCTCATCCGCGCACACCGTGATCGTCCGGCCCTGCTCGCGCAGATTCGCCGTCATGATCACCGCATTCATCCCCAGCATCAGCAACTCGTCGCTTGTCGCCCGGCTGCGCTCCGCCCAGCGGTCCGTCTCCGCCGCGATGCCGGCGACGTCCTGGACTGACGAAACCGTGTCCATCGCCAACTCGCTCCCGCGGTTGAGGCTGAGTGCCAGCGCGTCCACGCATTCACGGACCTGCGCGAAGGCGTCGCCTCCCCGGGCCAGGCGCAGGCTCTCGGTCGCCGCGGCCAGCCCGATGCACTCGCTGGCGATGCGCTGCAGGCCGCCTGCTATGGTCGCCTCCGCCTCGCGCGCGCCCTCGACGACCTTCTCGAGCTGAGCCCCCTGCAGCCGCAGCGTCGCATACGCATGCGAGACGGCCTCGGGGTCTGCTCCCTCGGGGTCGCTCGCATAGCGCTCGAGCACATCGGCGACCTCCACGAGGGCCTCCTGCACGTGCTCGATCCGCTGCCGGGCGATGTCGTGGAACTGCAGCGAAGCGACAACCTCGTTCACCTGTACGCTGATGTCCGCCGCGATCGCCCCAACCTGCTCCGTGCTCTCTCTGGACCGGGCCAGAATTCCGCTCAGACCTGAGAGAGCAGTGCTCAGCTGGCGCTGCGCGTCGGCCACGCCGGCGGCGAATGCGCTCACACCCTCCGTGATGCTGCGGTGGGCGTTGTCGAGACTGACTGTCGCCTCGGCCGTTCTTGTCTTCCAGGCGGCCCCGTCATTGCTGATGTGGTCTGCCGACTCTGCAAGCTCGACGCAGAAGGCCTCGACGCGCGTGTTGTGGCTGTTCAGATGGGCCGCCTCGACAGCCGTGTACATGCGCACGACCCGGAGGTTCTTGGCGNNTCCTGTGCCACTCAACCCCCGCCGCCATAACGCTCTGGATGCTGTTGACGACCGCTCCGAGATGCTCCGGAATCTGATCCAGTTCTCGCTGCCACTCTCTCAGCTTGGTGACCGTGTCGCCGGCGACCTCGGCCATCCGGTGGAGCTTATCGTTGCCTTGCCCCGAGCCTGCTGCCGCCGTCGAGGCTTCCGAGGCCAGCGTCATGATCGTCCGTGTCTTGACGGCCGCCTCCTGCAGGCGCGCGCCGGCACGCAGGAACTCCCCGGCCGTCTCCTCATTGAGCCCCAGCAACTGCTCCGCGACGCGGCGCAGACGCGCCGCCTTCAACCCCACGCGGATTGCCGATCCCGCCTGCAGGATGGCCCTGGTCGGGCCCGCGTCGGCGTAGTCCGCTAGGCACGTGGCTTCCTGATGCATCTCTGCCTGATTCCCCAGTCAATCGTGTCGGAATGGGTGCTCATTGTCTTAGTAACAGCATTAACCGTGCCGTCGTGCACGCAGTGGCTCTGCCAATCTGCCCGATTCTGTGCGCCTCAGGTCCGGCAGGCGCGCAGCATATGGTCGACTATGTTCTGTAGCGGTAACACCTCATCTACACCGCCCTTGGCGATGGCCTCCTTCGGCATGCCGAAGACGACGCACGTCGCCTCGTCCTGCGCGATTGTGTGGGCGCCGGCCTGCT
>DPJP01000163.1:5292-13149 GCA_003542955.1 Armatimonadota bacterium | reverse complement strand
GTCAACTCCTTCGTCGGAACCCGTCCGTTGACAGATGGAGCGGGCGCGTGGCGACGTCGGCGACTGGCAAGGCTCAGCATCTTTGGCCCACATCGCGCACTGAGCCTGTCCTCACTTGCGAGGCTGGCAGCACAAGCACTGGCGGGTAGGCCATGCGTCCTGCCCTACCCGCCTTGCGCGAATCAGTGCGGACCTGCGCACGTGATTGCTACGCCGCGCCTCGCCGGCCCAGAGGTGGCCGCGCCCTCCTCGCCTCGCATCGGCCGAAGTCAAGCATGCTCCGGTCTGCTAGCCCGATCCCGAGCCCGCCGTGCCAGTCGGTGGTCTCTTGAGCTCATCGAGCTGCTTCTGACGTTCGTCGCTCAGTGTTACAGCGTCAGCTGTCTGTCTGAAGGGTATCTGATCCGGCCCTTCGCCTTGCTGAAGCTGCTCAGGCTGTTGCTTGACGCTATCAACGTTAAGGATGTTGGGGTCCATCTCATACACGTTGTAGTCGAACTTCTGTCCCTTCAGACCGGTTGTCAACGGCCAACAGAGGTTCCTGGAGTTCAAGGTCGGGCTGAGAAGGAACCCGTTGCCCTCGTCCCAAGCATAGCTCCACGCAGTCTGACTGAGCAGGATGGGGGCACGATAGCGCCCCAACTGCTCATCCCATCTGCAGGCTTCCTCCTCCAGCCTCTTCGCGAGATTGACCTGATCCCCAATGGGCGTGTACTCGCGACGCCGCAGATCCCCGAAGTAATCGAAGTAGGCTTGACCAAAGTTGATCCCGATACCGATGTCAAAATCGATGTTCTCATTGAACTCTCTCTGGATTGCCCGCCATGTGAAGTCTGGCTGTGCCGGTGGAGGACGCCAAGGCAGTCTACTGCTATCGATGTCTCCGCTCAGCCACAGAGCCTTGATTTGCGCGAACACGAGCACCATCTCACACGCGCAGCACAGAGCGTGCTTCACCATGCGTTCTCGGTCACCCTCGTTCTCTCCGTCGAGGTCTTCGCCGAATATGGCCATAAGGCCGTCACCCATGAACTTGTCACGCCGCCCCCATCGAGCGATGGTTCGTGCCATCTCCAGAGCATGGACGTCCATGAGCAGTTCAAGGGCACCCTCTGCTCGCTTGCCGAGAAGGCGCAGTATCTTGGTCACAGTACTAAAGTTGCGGATGTCCGCAAACAAGATGGCGACCCACTTGGGCCCGATCTCCCGAAGACGAGGTAGGTAGATCGGTGGCAGCCGAGGAGTCCTCGGCGGGCGCAGCGGAATGTCGTATTGAGATGAGAGGAGTCCGTCGAATGTCCGCGACAGAGTTGACGCGATTACGCCCAAGTCCTCATTGCTCACGTCTGGTGACTTGACCCCGGTTGCCGGAGCGCCCCGAGGCGTTCGAGCCACTGCGCTGCCCATATCCGGGGGCTGGGGGATGATGACAGTGCCGAGGTCTCGGTCGCCAGAAAGGAGGCGGATGAGCTTCGCACTACCGCAGAGGACTTCGGCGGGCTTGTCCGCGTCGCAGGGAAGCAGCACCGGTTGCGCGAGTCCAAGCGGGACGTCGGTCACTGTCCCCGTGGCACCACCAGCGCGTGCCTCAGCCACCTTCGCCAGCAGTTCCTCCCAGCTCCGCTGGACCGCCACCCAGTTCTCCGGAGCCAGCAGTCCGCCGCCCCGGGCCATTCGCACCCCTTCGCTGGCAAGATCCGACAGCAGGTAGTGCTCCATGCACGGCCGTTGACCAAGCTCTAGGCAGGCGCGGAGCAGCTTCGGCCTCGCGCTCTCTCTGCGCCAGGGCGCATCTGCACCCGGTTGGTAGGGCGGGTGGCTGGTGCCGAGGTCTTCCTCGTCTCTGCGTGTCGACCACGTAGCCTCTCGGTACGCCGGTCGCCAGTACGGCATGACGGCAGCGTCGTGCCATGCTTCGCCCGCGTCTGGTTGCCCCTCGAACACGTGGAATGCGTGTTCGGCTCCCAGATACATTCTCAGGAACTCCATGATGAAGCCGAGCCCTTCGGTGATGTTGCAGCGCATGGAACGTCCTCGTGCGAACAGGGCGAGCAGTTCGGCGGCCTTCCGTTGCGCCATTGCCTGGCACTGGGCCCGCCAGAAGCGTCGCTCGCGCGCGGGGTCGGCAAGGAACCAGTCACGGATGCTCGCCGCCATGACGATGATCTGCTCGACCTCCTCCATGCTGTAGGCGTTCCCCTGGGAGCCAGCCGCCGTGAGTTGCCGCTCTACCTTGAGCAGACCGTAGCATCTGTAAGGTGAGTCCTCGGTCTCACTGCCGATCGCGACAGCCAGAATGCGGTCTAGTTGCCTCTCGGCCTCCCCCCTCCAGACGATCGGGTCCCACTGTCCACGCCAAGCCGGGTGCCTATTGAGCACCCCGTCCATCCTGCGTATGTCGTAGTGCCCCGGCCGCAGGTGGACGGCACACCACGCGGTGAAACCGTCGTACATGAACTCGTATTCCGGGATGATGTCCCAGTCGAGGCGGTAGAACGGGATGTCCACGCCCGGTACGGGATCCAGGCGCTCACCTCCACGGCCGACCGCCTCCAGCACCTTCTGCTCGGCCGTGAGATAGAGTATCCCGACCTGCGAGTTGGTAACGTTCGCGGCACACTCCGCTATCTGGTTGCAGGTGCACAGCAGGCTGTCAGTGGGGCACTTCTTGCTCATGAGCTGACTGAGAAGCTGGGCTGGAGTCGGTGCTTGACGTGCCATAGGTGTCTCCCTCCTACAGTCATTCTGACCCTTTCCACGCGTGACGTCAGCATGGGACGGACACTGCCTCTCATGCCTGCCACACCTGTGAACGAGACAGGCATCCGCGCGTCACCCCAGACCGTCCATTGCCCTACATACCAGCGTGGGACGTAGTATGGTACTATTCCTCCGCCGCTGGCAGCATTCCTTCTCTTGCCTGTATGTTTTTGATGAAGAACGGCAGTGTGCGGCACGGTCGCCCCCTCGGAGCTCGTGCTGGCTTGGTTGAGCAGTGGCACAGGTGACCTTCTACCGGTACGCCAGCTCGTCCGACAGGTCCAGATAGAGCTTGATCGCCGGCGGGGGGACGTTCCAGGGGATGTGGTTGCCGATGCACATGAGATACCCGCCCGACATCCGCCCGGTCTCGACCATCGACTCGACCATCGCGCGGATCTCATCGGGCCGATTGCGCATCAGGACGCGGTTGTCGCCCTCGCCGGCCAGGAAGGGGTTCTCGTACCGGCGCGCGAGAGCCTTGTAGTCGGTGTAGGGCTCGCTGATGATGCCCAGCGCCCCAAGCGCCATGATATCGTCGGCGCACTGGTCCATGCAGCCGTCGGACATGAAGATGACGCGCACGCCGCCCTCGGCGAGTATGCCCCATAGCTCCTCGTAGACCGGGTAGACGTACTTGTGCATCCATGCCGGGGAGCAGACCGGGCCGCGGGTAGTGACGATGTCATCATGGCAGACGGCGAAGTTGACCGGCAGCCGCGCGAAGGCCCGGAAGACGCGCCGGTTGATCTCGGTGAACTCCGCCATCACGGGCTCGAAACGCGGATCGAGACAGCACTCCAGGAACAGCTCCCAGCCGAAGGTCAACAGCGGCCACATGAAGATGGTGTTATAGAAGCCGACCGAGGCCGACGAGCCCTCCGGCGCGGTGTCTCCCCACTCCGCAGGGTAGCTGCCCCGCAGCTTCTCGTAGATGACCTCCTCGCTGGAGAAGTCCCAGTTCATTACTACATGCCGCCAGTCGGTGAAGTCGGCCTTCTCAAGCGGGCTGAAGGCGAAGACCTCCTCGGGCGAGTGGAAGTAGGCCTCCCCGTGCTCGAAGGTCCCGCTCTCCCCCGCTCCCCAGCGGACGGTGTGGCGATCGTGGTTCGCGGTGGGGCCATCCTCGACGCTCAGTTCGGGTCGCGGGAGAGGGTCGTCGCCGGCAGGCACGGGCAGGCCCAGTTGCGGATACAGCTCCTGGAGCTTCTCCCGGCACAGCCGCGGGTGGTCGTAGTAGTCAATGCCTGTCAGGTACGTCTCGGCATCCGGGCAGGACCAGTGCTCCCAGTGCGGGAGCTTGCTCGGGCCGTGGCCCATGTAGGTTTCATACCGGGCGTCGGACATGCTGTGCCTCCGGATTCTGGCAGGTCGTGTATGTTTGCCGTCGGGTGCGTTGACGCGATTCCACGTCACCCGCACCTCTTCCTCCCCCGCCGTCACGCGGTCCCCAACCGCGGCAGGTGGACGCCCCCGCAATGGGCAACTCCCAGACGAGACCGGCACTGCGTGTTGCCGGCGAGGCAGATCGAAAGAGAGGGAGCGCAGATGCCCGAAGGCCTGGCGAGCATGTACGACGTAGAAGCACCCGTGTTCCCGAAGGAAGACCTCTCCGGGGATGTCGGCCCGCGACTGCTGCGATTGCTGCACGCGCAGGCAAGGCACAATCTGGAGCAGGCCTACGCGGATCGCGAGGCCGCCGGCATTGTGGAGGAGGGCGTTTTCGCCCCCACCGCCCCGGCCGGATACACGAACTACTTCCTGGCCGGCAGTGCGATTGCGTTCTCGGTGCTGACACGCTTCGGCGCCCTCGATACCGTTGAGGCGGATGAACTGCAGCGGGCATCCATAGGGATGATCCGGACTGTGGTGGGCACCCATCGCCTGAGCGGCGCGGCCGAGGAATGGACCCAATTCGCCTCCGGCAGGGAGCTCTACCTGCTCGGCATGGCGGCATGGTTGTGGTGGGAGCAACTCGAAGACGAGATGCAGGTGCTGATTGCGAGGATTCTCGAGTACGAGGCAGACCGATTCCTTGGAGAGCCGGCACCGGCGCAGTTGTACGACGATACCCAGGCTGAGAGCAATGCCTGGACCGGTGGCGGCATCGCCATCGCGGCGTGTATGCTCAGGAGCCATCCCCGGCGGGACCAGTGGCAGGAGAAGGCCAACGAGTACATGATCAGCGCGTACGCCACCGCCGCCGACATGCGGAGCGAGCGCATCGTTGACGGCAGGCCGCTCCGGGAGTGGCTCACCGGGCCCAACGCTCTGAGCGATTTCACGGTCGAGAACCACGGCTTCGTGCACGGGGACTACATGGCCGCGATCTCCGAGATGGTGCGCAGCGCCATCGCCTACCGGCTGGCGGAATTGCCGCTGCCGGAGGCGGTCACATTCAACGCGGAGCCGGTGCTCGACCGGCTGGTCGCGATGATGCTCCCTGACGGCACGCACTTGTACCCGCAGGGGACAGACTACACGCCGCGGCGGATCGACTCGTTCTTCCAGGCATGCAACCTGATCCCACTGCGGCCCGACCCGCTGCGGAAGGCCTGCTTCCTGCGCGCGCTGTCTGTCATCGAGACGATGCTGGAGACACGCCCGGAGATGCCAATAACGGGGTGGCTCGGGTGCACGTATGACCTCGGCACAACATGGGGTCTACCTCAGAACTACCTGATGTGGCGGCTGTTCGGGGATGGCGGACAGGCCATCGATGACGCGCAGATCGAGCCATCACTCCGCGGCGTCCACATATCCGGGGATGGCATGTTTGCCGTCCAGCGCACCGCACGAACGCTGACGAGCGTCAGTTGGCACAGCCGTATCGAGCCGCCACGGGTGATGGGCTTCACCATGCCGCTGGACCGCGACGTCATCTGTTACCCGATGCCGCTGAGCCCCATTGGCGAGGTGCGGGAGGTCGGGGACGGGGATGATGCCGAGCCTGCTGCCCCGCGCGTATTGGAGAGCCACACCTGCCAGGCCGATGGCGGCTTCGGCGTAATGATGAGGCTGGACTGGTGCAGCGGCAAGGTCGAGCAGGACTGCGCATGGATAGCTCTGCCGGATGGCGAGAGTGTCTACGTGGAGCGCCGGATGGCGCTGGCAGATGTGGACATCTCTCGCGCGATCAGCGGGAACGTGGTGCTCATTGATGACCCGTGTTGGGTATTCCAGGATGAGCGCCGGACGTACCGGGGAGCGCACGGGGCGCTGGACCCGGTGCAGGGCGCATCGCACAAGACATCGTGGCTGAACGTGGATGACCGCATGGGATATGTGGCCCGCGGTTCGGACATGCTGCGCCTGTACCATGTTCCCGGCGTGCCGGCGATCTTCCGCCGAAGGAACACGATGTATGACACCACGCGCTTTGAGTTCATGCACGTCACCGATTGCTCGGACACGCACTACCACGCAGGGGAGTGCATGAGCAGCTTCGCGCTCCTGTTCCTGCCGAACACGACGGCGGAGGAGACGGTGGCGCTGTCCGAAGGCATCGGCCTATCCGACTGCACCGTGGAGTGCGCCCACTGCCTCGCCCTCCGGTTCGGTGAGCGACTCGTGTATGCCAATTTCGGAGACGAGGCGCATAGGCATGGAGCAGACGGCAGGAGCTTTGTGCTCGATGCGCGGGCGTGTGGATGGGTCGAGCCAGAAGGCTCACTTCCGTGATCCTCGAGGGAGCGGGTGGCGAAGCCTCAGGGCATGAGAGCAACGTTGCCGATCTCGAACGTGTCACCGGGCGCGATGGCATAGACCCAGAACGGGTCGCCGCCGCTCATCTGCGCCGCGGCGCCGGGCTCGTCGAGGAAGAACGTGACCCCGCTGGTGTCCTCCGAGCCGAATGTGAACCGGTCCTCAACCGTCCTGATAGGATGGAACGGCTGCGCGTCATTGCTCTTTGAGAGTCGGAGATGCTTGCCATCGTACAGGTGGCGGCCGTTGAAGAGCTTCGACTGTGGCACCCGTGTGAGCATCGTGTTCTGCTTCCCGTCTACGCTGCTTACCTTCCCACAGCCGATGTACAGACAGGTCTCGTCACCGAGGTCGAGCCGGTAGCGGTTGCCGCCGAGGTGCTCGACGCCTAAGAGCGGGAAGGTCTCGCCTCGCGAGTAGAGCGGGTTGTAGAAGGTGACCTTGGCCTGCTCCGGGAGAGCAGTCGTGACGAGGCCGTCGGCCTCCACCTCGACGCTGTTGTTCTCAAGATCGAGACGCAGGATCGTGCCGGTCGCGACCCCGGGGGCTTCCAGCGCGTGCCCGTCTACGACCAGGCCTGTGCCATTGGCGAGCACAGCGTACCCCAGTTCCCCCCTCGTAAAGCAGACCGTCGCGAACTGGCCGGTGAGTGTAAAGCGGTGGCCATCGGCGTCGAGCGTGCGCCGGGTGTCCCGATCGGGGTTGTGCAGGATGTAGAAGGTCTTGTTGTGGGCGGTCTCGACGACCATGGCGACGGGTTCGAGACCGGGCCGGGAACCCGTCGGCGGCTGCATATCGAGGCGGCGAACGCTGCTGATAAAGGTCTCGCCCCTGTGGGGCTCGATGGCGGCCGCGAAGATGCTGGCATGCTCGTTTGCCTCGGCCTCGTCGCGGGTCACGGTGTAGGGGTCCCACGGGCTCTCACCGACGACACCAAAGCCCTCCCCCTTACAGGTGAACAACCGTCGGCCGGGGGCGCCGGTCATGTGCAGGCGCAGGCCGATCTGCTGCGTCGCGTCGGCGATCCAGGATGCGACGAAGCCGCCGTCGATGTCGGCGTGGCGAACGTCGGTCAACCACGAGTAGCCTGAGTAGCGCCCCGGTTGCTCGACGGCTCGCACGTAGCTGTAGGAGTGCCCCTGCTCGGACATGTAAGGCGCGTCGGGTCCGAGAAGGGAGCCGCCCTCCTGGACGACCCACTCGACACCGTCTTCCAGCTGGATGCCGAAGTTGGCCGCGTCGTCGCCACCCAGGCTGTGGAAAAGGTAGTCATGCGTCGTTCCTCCGGCGACGCGGAAGATGTCGGCGATGAAGTGCTCATCGGGCCCCACATCGATCAGCGCGGCCATGCGGCGGTAGAGCGTTGTCTGCTCGTAGACTTTGTTGCCGGTG
>DPJP01000163.1:0-5267 GCA_003542955.1 Armatimonadota bacterium | reverse complement strand
GCCCAGTAGCCTATCTGGGCCGACAGATCGTAGCCGTAGGCGACAGGCTGGACGTGAAGAAGGTCCTGGTGGCCATGCCCGCAGCCCGACTGGGCGAAGTAGAGCAGCAGGTGTTTGCGGGTAGCGACGTCGTCGCCGCTACGCAGGATCGCAAAGCCGGGTCCGTCAAAGAGCACGCTTGCCGTGAGCGTGCCGTCGGCGGGCGCAGTGGGCAACACGGGGTCCCGGCTGTTGACCGAATCGCCGATAGCGAGCAGCCGGCCGTCGCAGCTGCGGACGGTCTGACAGCGCTGGTACCTGTTGAGCTTGAAGTTGGGGTCGCCGAGGATGTCGATGGGCTGCTTGATGATCTCTCCGTCGAAGAAGCCCTGCAGCGCCCTGGCGGCCCAGACGTAACCGCCGCCGGTGCCACGGTAGCCGGAGCTGTCCTCGAAGTACATGCCGTCGCGGTGAAACTCGTTCTCGACCTTGAACAGCAACAGCTCGAGGGCGTCCTGCACGATGAGCGGGTTGCCGCAGGCACGGGCAATCGCGCAGAGTGCACTGTCCGCGCCCTGGCCGACCGTCGGGAAACGATGCATCACCTCGTACATCGAGCCCATCAAGCTCTTCTGGATATTGAAGGTGATGTCCTCGGGCGTGAGCGTCCCGTCGCCATTGTAGTCGGCATCGCCCTTCGTGGCGAAGAACTCGACAAGCGAAGCGTCCTGCAGCAGTCCGTCGAAAACCAGATCATAGGCGATGGCAATCTGGAAGATGTGGTCGGGCTCGAAGTTGGCCGGGCACATCTTCCGAGGTGACCGCCAGCGGGAGCCGTATGCGGGCTGGTAGTAGCCGGGATAGACTTCAGCGAAGCGGTTGAGCAGTATCCCCTGGGCATGCGCGTACTTCGGGTCGCCGGTCCTGGCGTACATGTAGCTGAGCGATTGGACCGCGGGACTGCCCGCCGGGTCGAGGCGGTTCGCCTCACCGGCGTATGGAGCGCCGACCACCCATTTCTTGATGAGACCTGCAGGCCATGCGCGAATGAAGTCGTAGGTCTGTCCCGCGCCGTGGAAGCCCTCCGGCGCCACCCACCCCTCACCCTCGTCGACGACGGTGACCTCCTCGCCGGTCGCGGGATTGCGAGCCGTGCAACCCGGGTACCAGTCCTCCTCCCCGCGAGCGCAGACGTAGTGGTACTTGCGGGTCAGGTCGGGCTGCAGCGTGCCCCGGTACCCGCCATGGATGGGGCAGCCGCTGCTGTAGCCGACACAGAGCACGTGTGGCGTCTCGACCGGGAGGAAGCTGTAGAGCCACTCATCGCTCTGCGAGGCCCACCAATCGGCGATCTCCTCGCACCCCGCAGCACGGTTGGCAGCCTCGCCTTTGCTCATCGGCCCCATGAAGCCGCGTGGCTTGGGGTATGCCATGATGCGGTCGAGACATGCTGCGAGGTGCTCCTGGTACCACTGCTCCTCCTCCTCGGCCGTACCGAAGCCGGGGTAGCCGTCGACGCACGGCATGAATGCGGAGGCGTTGCCGACGGCCAGCAGCAGGACGACTGAGCCGAAGAGAAGACGCGCATGCTGTGACGCTGTGTTCATCGGCAGGCCCCGCGTTCGAGTGAGTGATGGCGCGTTTCAGCGCAGGTCAAAGCGACTCCGGACACTTCCATCGTCACCGATACGGGTAAGCGTCATCTCCGCGTCGGTCTCCCCGAGGCCCGGCAGCTCACGGCCGGCGCCCGCCTCACCCACGGCGAGCAGGTCACGGCCCCCGGTAGTCAGGGCGATCTCGGAGACAATCGAGGTCGCGGTGCTCCCTGGCAGACACTCGCAGGCCCTCACAGGCCACTGCGCTTCCTCCCGTGGCGCCAGCGCGTAGGCGACGGTGAGTGGCCCGGTCGCAGCCCAGCGGAACACGGCCGTCGGGATGGGGCGCAGCTCGTTGTGGCGGCCCGTCGGCAGCCACCCCTGCACAACCGGCTCTATCTGCCCCTTGATGATCTCGACCTCAGGCAGGGCGGCGGCAATCGGGATGATCCGCAGGCCGGTGTCGCCGACGACAACGCTCGCAGCACGTGTCTGGTCATCAACCACGGCATCATCGGCATCCAGGTGGAAGAGCGCCTCGTAGGTGTGCTGTCGGTCATCCTCCGGTGTGAAGGAATCGATCACGATCCAGTAGTCGGGCTTGACGAACAGCACGCGGCGGGTGTGGGTGACGCGCAACTGCCTCTCTGGGCCAAAGCCGCTCGAGTACGTGCCCTGGGCATAGTCGAAGTCGGCGTCGGACGACCAGCGGCTCTCGTACGGGTCGGCGGTAGTCATCGTCTCGCGCAGACCCCGCCGCTGCTGCTCGAGACCATCGACATGCACGACGTTATGCGCGCGGCTGGAGAGCACATACCTGCGCCATTCGGAGCGGTCATACGAGTAGACGCCGCCTTCAGTGAGCAGCGTCTTCCCGCCTGCGTGCAGCAGCAGGTTGAGTTGGTCCTCGTGCTGATGTGCGGCGCCGTATGGTCCCGCCTCGAAGAACAGGTACTTGTCAGCGGGTGTCCAGCCGGTCCGCATCATGTGCCAGCCTGCGTACGGCAGGCTCCAGGAGATCTTCTCGGGAGGCGTGCCCTCCGCGCCGGCGCTCGCCACGTACAGGAAATCCTGACGCTGCGGGAACAGCTCCGCACCCTTGCGCAGGGCGCCGGCGACGCCCCCCCACCCGGAGTCATTGACGGCGGGTGTGCGCCCGTGAGGAGTGCTGATCGCGACATAGTACTCGTACATCATCTCGAGCCCGGCTGCGAAGTCGGGGGGCAAGTCTACACTGTTGCGCCGGGCCAACTCGAGCGTCCCGACCACGTTGTTGAGCGTCACCCCGTGGTAGCCGGGCGCCAACTCCATCTGCGCGCCATCGGGATACACCTGCGCGGCGAGGGCCTCGACGAGGCGCTGCCTCGCGGTGTCCAGCCACAGGCGGCTGTCGCGCATCTCGGGCATCATCACGGCGAGCGTGAACAGGCCGTTGACCTCCATGGCGCCCCAGTTGCTCTTCGGGTGCCACACCCGCTCGTCCATCAGGTAGACCGCATGCTCCCAGAACGATCGGAGCATGAGCATCTGCGTATCGACATCGAAGCCCGGCGAGTCCTTGAAGTAGGCATACGCCTGCCACCACGTCTGTGCCATGCGAATGCCGGCATCAAGGCTGAGGTTCGAAAGGCCCGGCTCCACGTACGGGCCCTCGATGTAGGTCGAGCCGATCTGGACGGGCATAGCCTCGACCCAGCTCCGCACCTGTGCCGCGAACTCCGCGGCGTATTTCTCATCACCTGTAGCGGAGTAGGCACGGCCGAGTGCGAGCCAGTGGTAGTGCCGGTTCAGCGCGATCGCCCACTGGTCGTAGTTGTGGGGGTCCTCGTTCCAGCGTATCTGCTCGCCGATAGTCGTCGGCGGACAGCCGACCAGTGTGAATGTGTGGCTGAGCGTGCCATCGGCGGAGCGGATGACCGATTCGGGCGCATCCGTCGGCAGGGGCGGCAGGGAGGGCTGCTCGCGGGTGCGCATGTAGGCGACGAGGGCAGCCTTCGCGGCATCACGGTCTCCGCGCCCCAGGGCATCCTTCACGGCGACCAGTTCGGGTCGATCGAGATCGAGCTGCTGGAGGAACTCCGTCTCGAGGTCTCTGGGTGGCGTGGGCCTCACCTCAAGGTTGCGGAACTTCGCCCACTCCGGCTCGAAATGGTAGGCGGACCAGACGATGGCGAGGATGACCTCCTGCCCGGCCATGCCGCCGAGCGCCCCGAGACGGGCCTCCTGCATACAGGGCAGCCACTCGGTCACATCATCGCCCTGGGCGTGGATACCCTTCTGGCAGAGCGGCTTCGGCGCGAGAGCGAGGTCCACGGCCTTCGCCGGTTCGGTCGCCAGAGCATCCCAGCGATCGCGGGTGAAGGCCATCAACTGCACCGTGCCGGAGCGCTTCATCTCCTCTGTGGATATTGCGCAGAAGGTCTGGTACTCGAGGCTGATCTCGACGGCGCGGGCATCGGGGACCGTCCACGGGCGCCCAATGAGCACAATGCCCCGGTATGGGCCCTCGTCGCCGTCGATCTCGATCGTCGAGCCATCGGCGGAGATGTCGATGCTCCAGCCGGGGACGCGGCCCATCGCCGTCCACTCGGGCGTCTGGTCCGCGAGTTGGGCGTAGCGCACCTCCCACTCATGCGCCCGGGCCGACGAGGTGAGCACGATGAGGGCAACGGTTAGCATGCGCAGCACGGCTCATTCCTCCCGTCATGCATACACCCCGGCTCTGCGCAGCACGCAACGGCCGACGGCTTCTCAACCGCGGATGACGCCGATAACGCGGATGAAGACAACGACGAACGGCCGTCAAACCACGGAACACACAGAAGAACACGGAAAGCAACGGCAAAAGCGAACGGCCAACGGCTTCTCAACCGCGAATGACGCCGATAGCGCGGATGAAGGCAACGACGGACGACACTCCAGCCACGAGGCGCGCAGAATGGAGGTAGAGGCAACGCCAGCCGGCCATCGGCCGTTGCTCATATCCGCGTTATCGGCGTTATCCGCGGTTTCTCTGTCGTTGCCTCTGCCGTCCCTTTTCGCGCCTTTTCGCGTCTTTCGCGGTTCTCTGTCGTTGCCTCTGCCGTTCCTTTTCGCGCCCTTTCGCGTCTTTCGCGGTTACGTGCCGTTGCCGTCCGTGGCGCGCAGGCTACAGCTCGATGATGGCAGGGCGGTTGCCGACGCTGAGGGCAGCCTCGGCGATGCGCGTGGACTCGATGCCCTCCTTCGCCCCTGCTACCGGCTGAGCGCCCGTGTTGCAGCACTCGATGAAGTGGGACATCTGCTTGCGGAACCAGTCGGCGCCCGTGTCGGCTTCGAACTCGACAAAGTGCTCGCCGTCCTGGAGGTTCACCTGTAGCTTGCCCTCACCCGGGAACATGATCGACCCCAACGGCCCGAGTACATCATGGGCGCTGTCGGCCTTGACGGCATAGCCGAAGCCCGGCAAGCCCCATGACCAGATGACCAGTTGCTGGTCGCNNAGCCGCTTGCGAAGTTGACGATGACGGTGCCGGTGTCCCACGCGGTGGTGTCGGCCTTGAGCGTGCGGATGTCGGTGACCACATTTGTGGCCTCGCCGAAGATGAAGCGGGCGAAGTCATAGCTGTGCACCGCGCCGTCGATGAACGGTCCGCCGCCGATCTCTTTGTCGAAGAACCAGGGCGTCGGGGCGCCGGAGCCGCCGCTGACGGA
>DPJP01000180.1 GCA_003542955.1 Armatimonadota bacterium | reverse complement strand
ACCTCGGCAGCGGTTCCGGGGAGATGCTGTGCACCTGGGCACGCGATCACGGAGTCACCGGCACCGGCATTGACATGAGCCGGTTGTTCACCGAGCAGGCGAACCTCCGTGCTCGCGAACTCGGAGTCGCCGATCGGGTCGAGTTCCTCCATGGCGATGCTGCCGGCTACGTCTCCGACGACAAGGTCGATGTGGCAGCCTGTCTCGGCGCTACATGGATCGGTGGGGGAGTCGCCGGCACTATCGAGCTTCTGGCGCAGAGCCTCCGCACCGGAGGGATCATCCTCATCGGCGAGCCCTACTGGCGGCAGGCGCCGCCGACGGAGGATGTTGCCAGGGGGTGTCTTGCCGGCTCGATCTCGGACTTCCTCACGCTTCCGGAGCTTGTGGCCTCTTTCGGCCACATTGGCTACGACGTCGTGGAAATGGTTCTGGCGGATCAGGACAGTTGGGACAGATACGAGGCGGCGAAATGGCTCACCATGCGCCGATGGCTTGACGCTCATCCCGACGACGAAGTCGCGGAAGACGTTCGAGCCAAGCTGACGTCGGAGCCCGAGCGCTACGCCGCTTACACACGTGAGTACTTAGGTTGGGGTGTGTTCGCGCTGATGGCGCGCTAGTCCGGGGGACACCATACGTATTGCCCGCAGTACTCACCCGTGTCGAGCCGAGTGTGATGCGCGGTTGAGGCCCCGCCGCCGGCCGACGCCCGTACAGGCCCCGGTGCGCAGGGGGTGCGGTCTTCCGCAAGGATCGGTTCTCCGCGCAGTTCGTGTGGTGTCCTTGGAATGCAGCAAGGCGGGCCGACCCCACAGAAGGGTCGGCCCGCATGGATGCCTGCAGCTACGCGGCGCTCAGTAGTTCTCCGCCCACGGCTCGTAGTGTGCCTGCGGATGCTTGCACGCCGGGCACTCCTCCGGCGCCTCGGGACCCTCGTGGACGTAGCCGCAGTTGCGGCACTTCCACTTGATGCTCTGGGTGCGCTTGAACACCTCGCCCTTCGCCACCCGGTCGGCCAGGATGTTGTAGCGCCTCTCGTGATACTCCTCGACCTCGGCGATTTCACGGAAAGAGTAGGCGACGTCGGCGAAGCCCTCCTCGTCGGCGATGTCGGCGAAGCTTGGATAGACCGTTCCCCACTCCTCCTTTTCGCCCGCGGCAGCGGCCTTCAGGTTCGCGAGAGTATCGCCGATGACACCGGCCGGGAAGGTTGCGGTGATCTCGACCTCACCGCCCTCGAGGTACTTGAAGAATATCTTGGCGTGCTCCTTCTCGTTATCGGCGGTCTCCGTGAAGATGGCGCTGATCTGCTCGTAGCCCTCTTTCTTGGCGGCCGAGGCAAAGTAGGTGTAGCGCATGCGTGCCTGCGATTCGCCCGCAAAGGACGCCAGCAGGTTCTTCTCGGTTCGCGTGCCCTTGATTCCAGCCATGAATGTACCCTCCTTCTGCGTGTTGTTCTCTGTACGTAGCATAGGAGCTGCCACAGCAGCGAGTGACACTCCCAGTCTCCAGCCGAGCACATTCAAGCCTCGGTGGAGGTTTCTGCGACTCGCAGGTAGTTTTCTCCGTCGCGATGGTCACGACCTCCATCGGAGACATGAGCACGCAGGTGCCGGCGGCAAGCAAGCGAACCTAGCCGGGGGCGGTGCAGTGGCGGTGCGCGAAGCGCTCGTTCCGTGCGGACTACTACGGCGTATGAGGAGAACTCATGTCAGGATCCCGCCCCAACTGCCAACGCTGGATGTGGATTGAGCTGATCGGCTTCGACAACGAAGAGGCCGACTACCACGTCCAGGCCTTCCTCGATAACGCCGGCTTTGTGCCGGATGCCATCAGCTTCCTGCTGAGCTGTCCCGACATCCTCCACCTGCATGAGGGGATGGAGCGACAAGTCGTGCTGACTCCCGACCTGTGCTCGCGTGGCGGGCGGGCCTTCAACGCCGAGCGCGAGCGCCAGCCGTGGACCAACCGGCAGTTCAGAGCGCTCGTGGGAGAGCTTCAGCAGCGGGGCATCAAGGTGTACCTGTCGACCATGGACTCCTTCCATTCGGACGTCGACGGGCGGCTCCACCCCAGTGAGTGGTGCGCCGGCCATCTGGAGTTGTGGGCAAAACGGTACGCCGGCGAGGTCGTTACCTGCCTGAGCCCGCTCAAGCGCTTCACCGACGGCAGCTACTACGAGGACTTCCTGGTCGGGAAGCTCCGGGAGGTCATGGCTGACTACGGCTTCGACGGCTTCCATGCAGCCGATGGTGTCAGCAGTCCGCGGCGGCCGATCTGGATGGCGGACTATACCGACGACATGGTCGGGCAGTTCGTGGAGATGATGGACCTCGAGGCGCGATTCTCCGCGGGCGGAGATGACGCGTCGCGTCCGCGTATCACCTGCGATGATGACGCCGAGCAGTCCGCGCGGCGGGCCAGGCACATCTGGGCGAACCTGCGGCGCGAGTGGTGCAGCTTCTACGCCCGGCGCCTCGAGGGCTTCATGACGAAGGTCTGTGACACCGTCCACGCGGCGGGCGGGCAGGTGGTCGCCAACAACGTCTGGACCCAGGACCCCTTCCAGGCCTTCTACCGCTACGGCGTCGACTACCGGGGGCTGGTGCGGGCGGGAGTGGATGCCTTCATGCTCGAGACGGTCGGTGCGGGCAATGAGATCGGCGCGGAGGGCGTCCCCGTCGAGCTGCGGGCCGAGATGAACCAGACGGTGCTGTTCACGAAAGCCTTCCTGCCGCGGACGCGACTGCTGTGTCTCAACGGCACGGGCGACACCACCGAGAACTGGGATGTCCTCAACCATGCCCCGCCGGTCTGCGAGCGGGAGCACTACACCCTCGGCAGCCTCTTCCTGCAGGATCGCGAGGGCTTCCGCAACGCCTCCGACGGCCCCTTCGTCTGCCTCGCCGACGGCATCAACTGCCACCAGTGGCGCTGGATGGCCCATAACTGGCAGGTGGGGTACGAGAAGCTGCCGACGAGGGTGCTCGGGGCGACGATCATCTGGTCGGATGCGGCCCTGGATGCGGAGTTCGATGACTACGTGGCCCATCGCACACCGCCACCGCACCGGCTCTGCAGTGAGTTGATGAGGCGCGGGGCGCCGCTGTTGAGCATACTGAATGCGGATGATCTGGACGCGGCGCAGGGCTGCCTCTTCGTCCCGCGGCCCGAACTGCTGCCGGAGGATGAACTCCGGCTGGTGCTGGCCTATGATGGCGGGCCGGTGGTGACCATCGGGCGGGATGAGCCGGGGCGGCTCTCCTGTACAGTCTACGACGGTGGAGAACAGGCGCAAGCCCTCAGCACATCGCTGCCGGAGCAGCTGCCCGACGAAATGTCGGAGCCGCCGAACTACCTGTACGGCATCTACTCTCAGCCGGTCGATGAGGCCTTCTACGCGGCTGCGACGGAGCTGCTGATCGAGCTATCGGGGGCGCCTGTCGTAATCAATGACGTGACCGATGCGCGCATACTGGCTTATGAGACGGCGCCCGACCGGCTGCGCCTGCTGATCGGCAACGAGGCGCACTACTACATAATCCCGCAGGTCGACGTCCATCACGAGATTGTGCAGGTCAGTACAGCCAGTCACTTCCCCGGCAAACCGATCGTGTCGGATGGGAGCACGCTGACTACGCGCGTGCCGCCGCGGGGCATGGTTGTGCTCGATGTGCAGGTCATGGAGTGATCCGGAACGCGCCACACTGCAGTTACTGGAGGCTTCACCATGTCACACCAGTTGGTCATCCCCAAGGGAGCCTACCACACTGTCACCGCGCCCGATCATTGCGCGTGGCCGAACCTGACCTTGCTGCCGGGTGGCGAGATCGGGGCGGTCATCTTCAATCAGCCCAATCATGGTGATGCCGAGGGCGATGTCGAGCTGTGGGTCAGCTCCGACGGCGGCCACACCTGGGCCCTGCGCAGCCGCGTAACAGAGCATGCGCCGGAGACCAACCGCATGAACGTCGCGGCCGGGCTCAATCAGCAGGGCGACCTCGTGGTGCTCGCCTCCGGCTGGAGCCTCATCCGTGAAGGCGACCGCATCAGGCTCGGGGAGGTGCTCCCCGCGTGGGCGTGCATATCGAGTGACGGGGGACACACCTGGGAGGTCAGCGAGGATGTGCAATCGCCACCGACATCGCCCGATGCAGTCCCATTCGGCGACGTGGTCATCGCCGGCGATGAGCTGGCAGTCAGCGTCTACCGGGCCAGCGGGTCGCACGTGCTGCGGAGTGCAGACGGCGGCCGCAGTTGGCGCTACGGCTCCGACATCGGCCTGGGCAATCACCTCGAGACCGATCTGCTCGTCACCGCGGAGGGGCATTGGCTGGCGGCGGTGCGCACTGCCCGCGGTGAGACCACCGCGCCCAGGGCCGTCCACCTGACCGACTCCGGCGGCAACTGGGCAGGGTGGCAGGAGAAGGGCGCCATCCTGCTGTGCCGCTCCGACGATGGGGGCGCGACGTGGGAGGAGGGCCCGCGTCTGTCGCTGCCGGGGCAGATACCCGCCCACCTGCTGCAACTGGCCGACGGCACGATCCTGGTCACCTACGGCAGCCGCATCCCCGAGTTCCGGGGCGTGATGGGGCGCATCAGCCGCGACGGGGGCGATAGCTGGTCGCTGCCCTTCCGTGTGGTTGGAGACTTCCTGCCGCAGAGCGATCACGGCTACCCCTCGACGGTGCAGCTCGAGGGCGGCGACCTGGTCACCGCCTACTACTGCAGCAAGTCGCCCTGGTACCAGCGGTATCACATGGGCGTGGTGCGCTGGAATCTGGATATGGTGCAGCTCTTCATGCCCGACGGCCGAGTGGCGACCTGAGGCTGAGGCCGGCGGCGTGGCATTCACGGGCTTCCTGCAGGCTCGGCCGCGACGTCATCCGTGGCCGAGCAGAGCGGGCCGGGATATGCTCGACGCAATCGGGCAGCGGTATGCCATGCCGGGCGCATGCCTCCCGGATGCGTGTCGGTTGTTGCGGCCGGGCGATCCCGCGCAGTGTGCAGCTACTCCCGCAGACCGGGCGGACGCCATGCCAATCCCACAACCCGGCCACAACCCTCATCCGCATTCCTGCGTTTCTCGGCGCCCCAGCCGCGAGGCGGTCCGCGGCGACGGGCAGAAACGGACCCGGCGCTCTCGCGGATCTGGCTCATCTGCGTAATCAGTATGGTGTCCCCGGAACTCATGTCAGTAGAGCAGCAGTGTGGTATACTCGACGCGCCGAATGCATGCTGCCACGCGCGAATGCACTGCGCCCTGAGCGACCGCGGTTCGAGACGCTGCTGCGAGGCTGTCTCGGTGCGCTCGCCGGTTGCCACGGGGTGCTCCCACTCTCGCGCGGAGAGGACGATGACGATGCGTATTGTGACGGTGGCCGTCGCCTATCTGGTGCTGGTGACCGCGTGCGCGGCGCAGAACATCCATCCGGACCCGAGCTTCGAGGCCACGGGCGAGGTGGGCGCGGCACGGACCGGCGAGCGCGCGCTGCGTCTGAGCGTGGACGCACAGATCCACTGGAAGGCCGTCGGTGGAGCGATCGAGGTCGAGCCGTTCGCCCGCTACCGGGTGACGGAGTGGGTGAATGCCACCGGCACGGTGCTGGCGCCCTACTGCTACCAGTGGAACTCCTACGAGTGGGCGTTCGAGACCTCCGCCAGAGTGGCGAACACCGGGGGGTGGGTACAGAGCGAGGTCACGTTCGTCTCCCCGACTGACGAGATGGTCGTCCACCCGCTGGCTGTGCTCGATGCCGCCAACGTCGACGCATGGGTCGATGACATCGTCATCGAGAAGATCGCCGAGCCGGAGCAGGTGATCGCCGAGTTCGAGGCCGCCCAGCCTGTTTCCGCATACCAGCAGCAACTGCTCGCGCGGTGGTACGTGCAGCATGGGCAACTGGAGCGCGCGGACGCCCTGATGGCGGGCGCCTCGGGCCTCGCCCGCGCCGACATCGCAACTGTGCTTGCGCGGGCGACCGACAGGCCGCGGCGGCGGATGCCGTACCTGGCCGAGGTCGTCGGCGCGGGTGGCCCCACATACCATCAAGGGGTGGAGACTTTCAGAGCGCTCCGGGAGGGCCTGACGTGGCGAGAGGTCATGGCGGCGGCAGCCCGAGGTCTCCGCGCGAACCCGACCTCCGACAGGGCCGCGAAGGCCTTCGCAGCCCTCATCCTCGACGACATGGACTACTGGAGCGGCTCCGGGGACGGGCTGATGACGGTCAACGAGGCGGAGCGAACGCTCGACATTCGTGCCGGTGCAGTGGAGAACATCCGGGCAAGCCTGCCCGAGGGGAGCGTGGCACAGCGGGAGGTGAATGCGCTGATGGACCGCTTCAGCGCGATGCGGACCGAGACCGAGCGTCGCCGCCAGACGCTGGGAACGTGCACCGTGAAGGTGGGCGGGACGGCCATTACCGGCGAGAGCCACGTGATCGTCATCCCCGACGGCGCGACGGCCCAGGAGCAGTTCGCCGCGCGGGACCTGCGCTTCCACCTGGAGCTGATCACCGGCGGCGAGTTGCCCATTCGTCGTGAGGGCTCCGCGGCGGGCCGGACGCCGATCTACGTCGGGCGCTGCCGGGCCACACGGGACGCCGGGATCGATCTGGACGGACTCGGCGTGGAGGGCGTCCATATCCGCACCGCCGGGCCGGTCATCTACCTGGGCGGCAACACGCGTGGGGCACTCTACGCGACCTACGTGTTTCTCGAGGAGTACCTGGGCTGCCGCTGGTTCACGCCCGAGTGCTCGACATGGCCGACCGAGGGCACCATCGACCTGGCCACGATCGACCATCGCTACATCCCGCCGCTTGAGTACCGCGCCACCGACTACCCGCGCACGCGGCCGTGGCAGATGGCGCTGCGGAACCGCTTCAACGGGCAGTCTCACAGTCTCACGGAACAGATGGGCGGGAAGATCAGCTACCGTGGCTTCGTGCACACCTTCAGCTCCCTGGTGCCGCCCTCGAAGTACTTTGCAGCACACCCGGAGTACTACTCCGAGATCAGGGGCAAACGCGTCGGGTCTGAGCCCACGCAGTTGTGCCTGACGAACCCCGACGTACTGGATATCGCAACCGAGACGGTGCGGCAGTGGATAAGGGAAGCGCCGGACGCGGAGATCATCTCGGTGTCGCAGAACGACTGCCATGGCTACTGCGAGTGCGAGAAGTGCACGGCGCTGGCGGAGGCTGAGGGCAGCCAGGCGGGGCCGCTGTTGCACTTCGTCAACGCCATCGCCGAGCGCATCGAGCGCGACCACCCGAATGTGGCCATCGACACGTTGGCCTACCAGTACACCCGCAAGCCGCCGAAGCACGTGGTCCCGCGCCACAACGTGATTGTGCGACTGTGTTCGATCGAGTGCTGCTTCCTGCATCCACTGGCGACAGACCCCTATAACGCAGCATTCGTCGAGGACATCCGCGGTTGGAACGAGATCTGCGACCGCCTGCACATCTGGGACTATGTGATCAACTACCGGCACAGCATCTGCCCCTTCCCGAACCTGCGGGTGCTGAAGCCGAACATCAGCTTCTTCATCGACCACGGCGTGACGGGCATCTATGAAGAGGCCTGCTACTACACCCCCGGCTCGGAGCTGCAGGAGCTGCGCGGCTACATCGTCGCCAAGACGCTCTGGGACCCCGACTACGACACGGACCAGGCGATCAGGGAGTTCTGCGACGCCTACTACGAGGCGGCCGGCCCGTTCATCCGGGAGTACCTCGACCTGATCCACAACTACGCACTGGGGCTGGAAGACACGCACATGCGCATCTACTCGAACCCGGGAAGCTACCTCACACAGGAGTTGATGGTGACAGCGGCCGACCTGTTCGACCGGGCCGAGGCGGCGGTCGCGGACGATGAGACGGTGCTGCACCGCGTGCAGGTGGCGCGGCTGCCGGTGGTCTACGCGCAAATCGCGCTGGCGACCGGTGACAGTTTCGCCGAGCAGGACGGCAAGCTCGTGCAGAACACGGATGTGTCGATTGCGGAGCTGGCCGACTTCTTCGAGCGCGTTGCGCGCAAGGAGGGCATCACACGCGTGGCCGAGGGCGGTCCGACCCCCAAGCTCGACGAGTGGCTCGACTCGCTGCCACGGACCGACCGCACGCTGCAGGTGCACACGCTGAGCAACGGGAGCCTCCAGGTGGACGTGCTGCCGGCGATGGGCGGGAGAGTCTGGCGGATCCGCACGCTGCCCGAGGGAGGCGATGTGCTGTGGCGGGCCGGTGAGGAGGGCGCATGGCAGCCGGCGAGCAGCGGCTACGAGGAGTACTCCGAGGCGGGCTACCGTTCCCCCGGCTGGAGTGAGCAGTACGAGGTCACGGATCAGGGCGACCTGTTCATTGAGATGAGCGCGGGGCTGAGGAACGGCCTCCGCCTGACCCGCCGTGTGGAGCTGGTGCCGGATGCGCCGACTCTCAGCATCACCTCCACACTGAGCAACCCGGGCACTACTGCGCGCGACGGCTGCCTGCGGGCACACCCGCAGTTCAGAGTGGGGGACATCGGCTCNNTCGTCAGCCGGGCGGGCGGCCGGCAGACGATCGAGCTCGCACGGCCCGACGACCCCGATGGGGAGTTCGAGACCTGGCTACGCGGCGAAGAGATGCCCCGGGGCGAGTGGTGGGTCGTTGACCGCGCAGCCGATCTCGCGGTGATCTGCCGATTCCAGCCCGAGGAGGTCTCGCAGATGCTGCTGAACTGGAGCGGGCGGCAGGACCGCGTGAACCTCGAGTTGTACTCGAAGCAGCGATCCCTCGGCGCCGGTGACTCGATCTCGCTGCACCAGCAGTGGGAGGTACGGAAGGGGCTCAAGCACGAGTAGCCGCAGGCCGGCGGGCGGATCAGGCGCCCCGTGCAAGCTCGGCGGCGAGTGCGGACAAGCGCTCGCGCAACTGCTCCACGCGCTTGCCGGTCGCCATCGCGGCGAAAGTATCCGTCTGCGGGCCGCCGCCCCCAAGGTCCCGCTCGGTGCGGTCGAGGTCACGAGCCGCGTAGAAGCAGCGCAGGAAGGCCTGCGCGAGCCGTGAGGTCATCTGTGGCGGGGCGGAGCGGGCCAGAAAGCCCTCGACGCAATCGGGCAGCGGTATGCCATGCCGGGCGCATGCCTCTCGAATGCGCGTCGGCTGCTGCGGCCAGACGATCTTCGGCACTGCGTGCTCACTCCCGCGGACTGGTGGATGGCACAGTCATCTGACGGCTCGGCTCCCCGCCCCGTGTGCCGTGAGATATGGCTCCTCTGTGTGATTCGTATGGTGTCCCCGGAAGCAGGGCGTCACGGGAGGTCGAAGGCCGCGACGCGGCCATCGCCCAGCGCCGCCACGAGAGTGCCCCCCAGCGCGACCAGCAGCCTCGGCGGGGCTTCGGTGCGCCACTGCCTGACGAGCCTGCCACTGCCGTCGGCCAGGCGGATCAGCCCCGCCTCGTCGGCATAGGCCACCAGCTTGTGCCCGTCGCGGTCGATGGTCAGCACGTCGTTGACGCCGAAGCCGATACGGTCCTGCCAAAGCACCGTCCCCGCGCCATCGAGCACGTACAGATAGCCCGTCCCCGATGCCACCAGAACCTCCTGCCTGCCGTCGGCGTCGAGGTCGGCCATTTTCACACGGTTGACCGGATAGCCGAAGTTGTCGAAGCGCCACAGGAGCTTGCGGTCGGCGAAAGCGTTGGCGGTCAAGTCGCCGGTCGATGAGGCGTTGATGACCTCCACCCCGCCGTCACCGTTGATGTCACCGACGGCGAAGAAGACGTCGCCGATCGATGTGTAGCTGCGGAATGCCTCCTTGCCCTCGGCGTTGATGCCGACGACGGAGCCGTACTTGTCGCCGACGAAGAGCGTGTCGGGCTGTCCGCCGGGCGTCGTCGGCTCGAAGGCCAGTTGCATTGAGCCGTGCAGGGCCCAGTCGCTCTTCAGCAGCAGGTTGAAGTCGCGGTCGAGGACGTGCAGGTCGAAGTTCTTCATGGTGGCGACGATCTCGGCCCGGCCGTCGCCGTTGATGTCCCACGCCCCGACATTGAATAGGCTGTAGGGGGCGTCGCCGAAGCTGCGCGCCCACGGCGTGCCGCGCATCTGGTGCTTATCGACGATCTGCCCATCCGCAGAGACGATGTAGATGTGCGTGTCCAGGGAGCCGACGAGGACCTCGAGGCCGGCCTCCGGGCGCAGGTCGGCGAAGGCGATGTCTCGGACCTTGCCGCCGCACTGGGCCTGCCAGAGTTGCTCTCCCTGCGCATCCAGGCAGTGGAGGATGGGGCCGCGCCCGACGAAGATGCAGGGGCCCTGCCCGTTCTGCAGGTCGGCGGTCTTGATGACGGCAATATCGGCGTCACCGTCGAAGGCGGCCCAGCCGGGCCGGTCGGGCTCGGCGGCCACTGTGGTCTGTGCGGTGGCGGTATGGCCGGTCGCGGTGAGCAGAGCGTTGATACTCCGAATGGCCCGGCTCGCATCGAGACGTTCGAGAGCCAGAGGCTGATCGCCGGCGGAGCAGGTGATTGAAGTCCCGTTGATGACCAGCTTCGTAGCGGCGGCCGCCCTGACGAGTCCGGTGCCGGTCTGCAGGTCCAGGTGCAGGTCCACGGGCCCGTCCGCCTGCATGCGGAGGTCGGCCACTTGCAGGGCGACCATGCCCGCGAGGGCGATTTCTGTCGGCGACAGCAGCCCCGCGGCGACATCGGCCGAGATATCCGTGGCGGTGGCTGGGCCCAGCAGCGCAAGGGCCGGGGAGGTGCCCCTGATCGCGACGAGGTTGTCGGCGACCCGCACGGGCTCGAGGTCGCGGCGCTTCGCGGGCAGGCTGGTGTACATCAGCGAGCAGAACCCGACGGTCTCGCCGGGCTTGAGCTCCCCGCCCTGCCGCTGGTGGTAGAGGCTGATGGGGACGGAGATGCCGACGCGCTCGTGGTTGGTCACGAAGGCGTTGACCGGCGCGGTGGGTTTGATGTGGAAGGTGCGGCCGAGGTCTCTTGATGGCTGCGGGGCCGGCGGGAGGGCCTCGGCCTCGTAGACGGTCTCCGTGCCCTGCGCGTCCACGAAGATGAAGCGGTCGATACGCACCGGCGGGGCCTCGCGCAGCGTCACGACGATCAGGGGGGGCCCGGCGCCCTCGAGTGTGACCATCGGCGATTCGGCGGTGTTGGCGGCGTCGCCGGTGGAGGTTCCGTACTTGAGCTTGGGCATGTGGAAGGCGATGTTGGGTTCGGTGTTGATCGATACCCACAGCGAGTCGCTGCTGGTGTCGAAGCCGTAGCCGCTGATCCTCAGGCGATACTCGCCCGGTGGCAGGGCGGCTCCGAAGGCGATGCGCGAGGCGGCCTGCTCCATCAGCAGGGCCTTGCCGCCGGAGGCGTCCGGGTCGTCAACGACCAGGGAGTCCTGCGTTTTGGCGGAGCCGGTGCCGCGCTCGGCGAGCAGGCCGGTGTCGGGAGTGACGCGCTGCTCGCCGGCGCTGTCGATCGTCTTCCAGGTCAGCTCGAGGTCGAACTCGCCGGCCTCGCGGGCGGTGATGGTGTCTGCCACCAGGAAGCTCTCGCCGCGCTGCCAGAGTATCTGCCGGCGCCAGTCGCAGCCGTTGTAGCCGGGCACGAGGCTGTCGGTGTAGGCGAAGCCAGGCAGGTCGGCGGCGGCGGTCAGGCCGGCAAGGCTGGGGACGAGGGCGTCGCCGCGGCCGTTGCGCAGCACGCTGAGCATGTTGTGCTCGGTGGTGTTGCGGACGAGGTAGTCATGATCGAGCAGCCACCGCTCGCTGCCCTCGACGAACTCGACGATCTGGTTGGTGTCGAAGTGCAGGTGGTGGCCCCGGCCGATCCCATCGAGCAGCAGGTACTGGGCGTCTGGGTCCCAGCTGTCGCGGAAGCTGATCTTGTCGAAGGCGGCCTCGGCGGAGACCTCGGATTTGGTGAAGGGCTCGTTGTAGGTCGGGCGGGTCTGGATCAGCTCGTACATGCGCGGATCGAGCATGAAGGCATTCAGGCCGGTGAAGCGGTCGGGACGCTCGGGCTGCAGGCCGATATCATAGGGGTTCTTCCAGCCCGGGATGACCTGCTCGAGCAGCCACAGGTAGCCCGGGTCTTTCGTCCACCAGAGCGCGACCGGCAGCGACTCCTGGACCTGGCTGGGAGAAGCCGAGAAGCCGGAGTCGCCGAAGCCACTGCCCAGGCCGCGGTTGTCGACGACCCCGACGACATAGTCGGCGTACTTCTTGAGATTGCCGGATGTCAGGTAGGTCAGGTCGTTCTCCGCCAGTGCGTAGGTAACGGTATGATCGGGGACCAGCGGCAGGTAGGCGTCAGAGTCCTCGGGGGCCTTCCAGGCATGCGCCTGAGCAGTGAAGGCCAACCGTGCGCGCTCGAGCTTGTCCGGCATGTCGGCGATCTGGTAGTACCGCTGGAAGTAGCGCGCGCCGCCGTAGACACCGAGCAGCGGGAAGGTGGTGTGGTTGTACTCCGGCCACGGGTTCTCGCTGGTGATAGTGTTGTAGCCCGTGACGTTGCTCACCAGGTCGCGCGTGAAGTGCAGGAAGGCGTTGCCGGCCTCCAGGCGCAGGGCGTCATCGATCAGCGGGTTCTCCTCGAAAGCGTCCCAGGCGACGTTGATGGCGAACGACGTTATCTCCTCGTTCCACGGCAGTCGCGTGTGCTTGTCCGCGCTCGGGTTGCGGCGCTCCCCGTCGGCGGCGTAGAGCTTCGCCACGATGCGAAGGGCCTCGACGGCCTTCTCCGCGTGAGCCTCGCAGCCGGTCCGCAGGTACGCAGTCGAGGACTTGAGGAAGTCCTCGAAGGTGGGGTTGACCTTCGCGGCCATGGCCAGCCTGACGCCCTCGGGGGAGACCAGTGGCTGCGGCCCGGCGAGGACGAGGTACCCGAGCCGGCCGTCGCGGAGGCGGCTCGCGAAGGCCTCGACCGCGGGCTGCGCCCCGGCGGCGTCGCTGCAGCCCAGGATGATGACATCATGCCCGCCCGTCCAGGGATAGGGGTCATAGACGGTGTGGACCAGGTAGTTGCCCGGGCCGGGGGTGACTGCGTCGATGAACGTGTAGCGGTTCCAGTAGAGCCGCTCGATGAGCGGATTGGTGAGCATGCTCCCGAGGGCGATGATGGTGCGGCGGGCGGGATCGGCGGCCTCGACGGTGCTCACGATCTCCGGCTTGATGGGTGCGAGAGCCTGCTCAAGGGCCGCCACCGCGGGCTGGTAGGCGGCGTCCGCGGGGGCCAGTATGGCGGGGGCCAACCCGCCTGCGGCAATCTCGGTCTCGCGGGTCAGGGGACGCACGGCGCTCAACTCGGCGATAGGGATACCCAGTTCGCCCGCCCTCTTCATGTCATCGGCCTCCGGCTCTCCTATGATCTGCAGCTCCGCAAGGCAGGGGTAGGCCCGCGCGCCCTTCGACACGCCCTCGGTCGCGCGCAGACGTAGCGCCACCAGCTCGAGGGGGGCGAACTCGTGCTCGGCCCAGGCGGTCTGCACGGCCGGGTTCGCCTCGGCCAGCACGCGCTCGAAGGTCCCATCGCCGTCGGTGTCGGCCTCGATCACGTAGGCGGTGGCGTAGTAGACGGCATGCCCCTGGTATACCCGCACCGTCCACACCGTGCGGGGGTGGTCAAAGGTGAAAGTGACGGTTCCGGGCCCGGAGGTGTTGACGGCGAAGGTGAGCTGGGTGTCGAGCCGACCGTCGAGCAAGGCGCGCACGGCGTCGGGCTCACCCGCGGGCGTGGTCGTGACTGTGGCGGCGACGCCGATGTTGCCGGCGGCGACGGCAGCGGCTGAGATGCCAAGCAGCAGAACCAGTCCGATGAGGCAGCGCATGGGGTGTCCTTCCCGGTCAGGCAGCGTACCAGGCACAAGCCCGGAGACCGAGGAGCATTCGCCACCGACGGCCGGGACGCCTGCATGCGGCGGGCGAGCGATGGCGTGCGAGTCCCTGCGCGACATGGCGCCGGCACACTGGTGCTGTGGCGGCCTCGCCGGTCGCTCCATGCCCGGGCCCGACGGCGTAGCACCCGCGGCCGAGCCCCAGGCAGGTGCATCGTCGCCGCTATGGAACCCATATTCCGTGGCTGGTCGGCGCGCCTCTGCGTGAGGAGTGCTCCCGCGACGCGGCCGCTCCATTGCGACCATTGCGAGACAGGGGGGCTATCCCCGGAATCGGGAGTACGGCATGCATGCCATCCTGGTAGCAGAAGACAGATCGCTCGTCTGGAGCGAAGTGCCTGACCCCGTGCCCGCGGGGGATGAGATACTCATCGACGTCCGCGCCGGCTCAATCGCGCCGACCTGATGCAGCGCGCCGGCGACTACCCCCCGCCCGCAGCGCCGAAAAGCGAGTGATGACGCGGCCGAAATCCGAATCCCACTCGGGCAGGCGATGGCCGTCCCCTTTCCTCGAAAAGTGCGGCGGCCTCGGGCCTCCTGAGACCAGCGCATACTGCCTGAGCGGGATTCGCGACTATCACCGTCTGATGTCGAATGTGGTCATTGCGCGCGCCTGCTGGCCGTGCTCAGTGCGAGCGTACGCACGCATCAGGTAGCGACCGTTCGGGAGTCGGGTTCCCCGGCTGCCCGTGCCGCTGTAAGTGAGTGTCGTAACGCCCCGCTCGCACTGGCGCCCGCTACACACATTGCCAACCTTGCGCCCCGCGATGTTGAGCACCTCGACATCAAGCGACGCGTCGGCCGTCAGGTTCACGCGGATGTCGACGTGCCCGCCGGAGGTCTGCGCGGCCACGACTCCCGTCACCGCCATGGTGTATGCATCTGGCGGTGCCATCTCAAGTGTGAAGCGACGCGTCTCGCCACCGACGGCACTCGTGAACACGTACCCCGTTGACGTACGCATGTAGCGCTTATCGCCAGTCTTCGTGTCGGTCAGCAGCGGCCGATAGCTGTTCGGAATGCCGCTGAGGTCCGGCCAGGTGAGCATGATCTCGGTCTCGCTCAGGTCGGTGCTGACTTCCAGCGGCCAAGCCGAGGCCTCACGGGTGCTCTGGAGATCTACGCCAAGGCGATCATCGCCGTCGACGATGGTGATCTGGACGTAGTCCATGAAGGGCGGCGGGGCCGCCATCTGTCTGCCTTCTTCTGTCCTGCCAACGACTGCCTGAGCGGCAGCGCCAGTCGCCGCCGTCGCTTTCAACAGCATCGACCAGTCCCTCGGGCTCCGCTCAACCGCAGTCCTGCGAGCGGCTGCAGCCGCGGCGACCTGAACCGGTGGGAAGACCAGCTCGCAGGGCTGATAGAACTTCATCCAGTAGCCCTTCCACGGGACGATCCGATCAGTGCCGGGCCCCGTGTAGACCGATGGATCACGAA
>DPJP01000335.1:29347-30036 GCA_003542955.1 Armatimonadota bacterium | reverse complement strand
GCCTCATTCAGCGCCGCGATGGCGCCATACTTCTCCCGCAGGCGCGCGCGGAATGCAGCGATCGCGCTCTCGTTGAAGCCGGTCTCCGTGTAGGCGTAGTTGGTCTGCTCCAGGCCGAGCGCGAACAGCTTCAGGCGGCCGGGGTATTCCGCGGCGACATGTTCCGACCACCCCTGCATCATGTCAGCGTACATCTGTCGGACGTCAGCATTCCAGAAGTTCAGCCGCGCCCAGTAGCCGCCACCGCCGGCGTAGCGCCCGCCGGTGAGCTTCCGTGCCTCGTATGGCGTCTCAGCCCCCGGCCAGTTGGGCACCTTGCCCTCCCGCGTGCAGAAGAAGATATCCGGATCGTCGGAGTGCGTCTCCATCCACCATGACGGGGCAAGCTGCATCAGGTGCACGCAGCCGAACATCGAGGCGACGAACATCTCCGCGTTCGGGTTGTCCTTGGTCATCCAGCTCTCGACGTAGGCGCTCAGCACGTCCCAGGGGAAGCTCTGCCGCGCGTCACCTCCCTGCGGCTCGCCGGGCTGGTCGAGCATGAACGGCAGGTCGTAGCAGTTGTCGAACTGGAGCGCCCTCTCCAGGTGGTTGCGTGAGACGAGATCGAGTGCGCGGACGCCGACCGGTGGATACAGGAACGCGTGTTTCCCGCCGCGCCGGAAGCACCCGTCTGCCCACTCGATCGG
>DPJP01000335.1:21651-29314 GCA_003542955.1 Armatimonadota bacterium | reverse complement strand
GCGCAAGCGACGGAGGCGGCTCCAGCTTCCCACCTGCGGCGGCGATGAGCTTCGCGCCGAGGGCATCGGCGTCGGCCTCGCACGCGGCCAGGGATGCTTCCAGCCGCTCCGCTGCGGGGAGGAAGCGGTCGGCGATTGCCCGCTCATCAAGCGCATTGCGGTAGGCCTTGCCATAGATGCGGAAACACTCCTCCAGCACGCCCCGCGATGCCGCCACGGCTGCCTGGAATGCCTCCATGTCCGCTGCCCCCATCTGACGGCCCGCGCGGTGCAGGTGATAGGCCATCCGCCTGAGTTGGAGGCCACGCTCGTGGAGGTAGGCCTGTCGGATCATCAGCTCGTCATAGCGCGCACCGGCCTGCATGAACAGCTCGGTCGGGTCATTCATGGAGGCGTCCGGCGTCTCAGGCTGGGGGTACCTGGTGAAGGCCTCATTGCGGAGTGAGTAGACCGAGAGGCTGATGGGGTCCTTGCGCATCGGGAAGTCGAGGCCGAGGATGCTCCGCAGAGGAAGTGTGACTGATTGCCCGCCGATCTGCTTCGCGCGCGGGCTGACAGCCAGCAGGTTGTCGACAAGCAGGTTCGCGCGCCCGCCGGTGCTCACCCGTAGCCCGTAGACCGGCCCCGAGCCGCGGAGTGGAAGATTGACGCCAAGTGGCAGCCAACTGATGCCCGGCGTCGCCAGGCCCGCGTACAGGTTGACTATCGCCGCGTGGAACACCCCGGCCCCGGCATTGAAGCCGAGGCGGAGCGTGAACCAGCGTCCGGGCTGGAAGTACAGACGCCCATCGGGCGGACGGTTCTGATAGCTGATGGTGTCGGTGAGCGTCTGCTCGCCCTCCGCGGTACGCGCCATGAAAGAGCCATCCGCGGTGATGAGTAGCGCGCCAAGCTCGCCGCCATCAGCATCCAGGAGCGATACCGTCGCACATTCGCCCCGCCACGCTTGAGCAAGCAGCTCGACTTCGACCTCGCCGCTGGTGAGTGACGGCAGGGGCAGTGTTGCCGAGGCAAAGGCCCCTGCGGCGGGGCTGTCGTCAGTCAGCGTCAGACAGTGATCGGGGACCAGCGCCTGCCCCTTCGGCCTGGGGTAGTAGATGACCGTGGGCTCGTTGCGCACGGTGACGGAGCATCCGCCCGTGGTCGTCACGTCCACTCCGGCCGGCACCCCGTCGATCGTGTCGCTCCCGAAGGTCCGGGCAACGGAGAACTCGATCTGCGCGTCTTCGGCGAGCACCTCGCTGCGCGCGGCGGGCAGGTTGTAGACCTTGAGATCATCATACGCCACGCCATCAGACCACGTGTACAGCCCTGCACAGAGGCCCTGCGGACCCGATAGCTCCCCCTCGACCTGTGCGTATCCGGAGTCGCGGACCGAGAACACGCTCTGCCCGTCGACCGACATCTGCAGCGTGTCGTCGGTCTTGCTGATGACGACGTGATGCTTGCGGCCCGCCACCGGCAATGGCGCCGTCACCGGCCCGGCGAGCGCCTGCCCCTGCCGGTAGATGGCATTGTTCTGCGAGTAGCCGGCGCCGAAGTGGAAGCCGTAGAAGTCCTTGAACTCGAAGTTGGGCTGTGGCACACAGACGAACGCGCTGCGGTCACCGGGGCTATCAGACCATGTCGTGTACTCGAGCAGGAAGTTGGCCCGCAACGGGCGTTCGAGGATGATGTCTGCCGGTCCGCCCTCCCCCCAGAGGTAGCCATTGCCATCCTGCGCCTGCCGGATCTCCCACTTGCCGCGCCGCACGCACCAGTTGAGCTTCGCGCGCTTCTCGGGTTCGATGTTGCCGGCCGGATACGAGCCCAGTTCCGCGCGGTTGAAGTCGTCGCTGAAGACCAACTCCGCCCCCGGAGGCAGTGCCTGCTCCCCCTGCGCGTAGGCGGCAGGCACTCGGCAGGCAGCCAGTATAGAGATAAGAGCGGCGTGGACGACGGCCTGGCGGATGCGCGGCATAGATGGGCCCCCTCCGTTTGTGAGTCCATTGAGTTGGCGGGGGAGTCTTCGCCCTTGCAGTCAGGTGTCCTGCCCGCGCGGAGTTGCCCAAGCCGTCGCATGGGCTTCTCCCGGCGTGGCTTGGGGTCGGGACCGGGCGTTCGGCCGTTACGTGGCCAGCAGTGTCATGGAACACGATGAGCCCGCCGCCTGGGTTCGCGTGGACGTGGAGTCTGAGCTGAGTGGCCCCGCTCTCGGTCTCGGAAGCGAGTTCGGCGAGGGCGTTCCGGGGGGGCAGCCCGGAACGCCGCGGTTCGCACAGCCTGGGCGCCGTGAATTCCCAGTGAGGTACATCCGGGGCTCACCTGTGCCGGGGCGGCATCAGTTGGGTATGCCGTGCCAGTAGCCCTTCGGCAGGTGCGTGTAGCCCTCTGGGGCGCCGGTCTCCCCATGCCACTTGGCGTGGCCGTCAAGAAAGCCAGCATTGGCCCCGCCGTTGTGACGATAGGCTGCCATCAGGATGTGTACGCCCGGGGCCGTGCCCGCATCGAGCCCGTCGTACACTGTCAGGGTATGGGCGGGCCTGGGAACCTGCGCCAGACTGATCACCGGCTGCGGGGGCATTATCGGCAACTGGTAGGCGAACAGCCCTATGTTGACGCCGTAGCTGTAGCGCCCAAGGCCCTCGGCGCCGAAGTCGATTGCCCCCGCGCCGTCGCTCGGACACCGCTCGATCTGCCTGTTCTTCTGGTACGGCTGCAGCAGCTCGAAGACACTCTGCAGACGGGCCATGTCGGGGCCGCCGATGGCGAATGGGAGCGTCTCATCATAGTCCTGGGCATACATGTTGACCGCGAGCGTCATCTGCTTGACATTCGACAGGCATGACGCCTGGCGCGCCTTCTCCCGTGCCCGTGCGAACACCGGGAAGAGGATCGCGGCCAGTATGGCGATGATAGCGATGACAACGAGTAGCTCGATGAGTGTGAAACCCCGACGCATAGTCCTCCCCCGTCCCGACCCTTGCAGAAACGACGTTCGCCCGATTCGCCCATCTGATGGCACGCCTGCGGGGCTCCGACCGCGCCGGCCCGCCGTCATGGCGCTGTTGGAGCCGGCAGATGATGCCCCAACACTACTCGTCAGCCGCTGATCCCGGACGTCCTACGCAATGCCGGCGCCCGCGCCCTCAGTGACGAGACGAACGGACGGCTACATGGTTCTTTTCGGACTCATTCGATCTCCATCAGTCCTGTCCTGCCGTTACGGAGCGCCGGGCGCCCACGGACTCCCGCGGAGGAGCCAGGGCGGGCGAGGACGAATGCGTAGGCGACAGTGCCCCATACCGCACAGGTGCGACGGGAGGCGACCGCCCCATGCTGACATTCGGCCTCACAGGTGGGTTCTCGGATGACCAACTCGAGCAGGTGTACAACGAGACGCTGTCGGTACTCGAACAGATTGGGATGCAGGTGGCCGACCCGGACATCCGCGGCTTCCTCGGAGGCCTCCCGGGCATCCACGTGAAGGATGACCGCGTGTGCTACGCCCCGCAGCTGGTCGGGGAGTGGATAGAGGTCATCAGGCACGACAACCTCGAGTACTCCTACAACCGCCACGACCGACGCATCCGCATGGTGGGCCCGTACATGGGCCAGCAGTACCATGACCCCGATACGGGCGAGGTGCGCTATGCCACGGCGGACGATATGCGGGTTGCGGTCAAGCTGTGTGACGCCCTGGACATTTACGGCCCATCGCCGATTCACCTGCAGACCGTGCCGCCGCCACTGCGGCAGGTGACCACTCAGCGAATCTGCCTGGAGAACAGCCGCGAGATCGGTGGATGGGGGCCGGCGGCCAGTGAGAAGGACGCCTACTGGCAGTGCAGGATCAGCGAGGCGGCGGGCCGCCCGGCGCCCCACTGCTGCATGGAGATCCCCATCAGCCCGCTGCGGCTCAATGTCGAGGCCCTGCGGATGGTCTTCAGCCGACGCGGCCGGGACGACCAGCTCACCGGGATGGTCATCGGCGGCGGGGCGGTGCCGATGCCGGGGGCGACGGCGCCGATCTTCGTCCCCGGCTGCTTCATTCAGGCGATGGCCGAGGCGCTGGCGGCCTACATCACCCCGCAACTGATCGACCCGCGCGTACAGGGCTACTGCTCATTCGGCGGCTTTCTGTTTGATCTGCGGCGGGCGACGACGGGCAATCTGTTCCCCGAGAGCGTGCTGTACAACCTCCTGGGCAGGCAGGTAATCGAGCGCTTCCTTGGCGAGACGATGGGCTCATCCATCGGCGTCGGGGCCTTCAACAGCCCGCAGGCGGCGTTGTCCATCGGCTTCAAGGCCGCGTGCGATGTGTTGGCGGGGGCACGCAGCTTTCTGGGTGTGGGCGGCTACGGCGACGGCTTCTGCCCCGTGTCGGCGGTACTTGCGGCCGACATCGTCAAGCACCTGGGCAAGTTCATCGAGGGACGTGAGTACCGCAGCGAGCCAGGCTTGAGTCTGGAGGCTATCTCCGAGGCCCTTGAAGACGGCACATTCCTCGCCCACCCGACCACCCTGGACTACCGGAAGCTCTACATCATCCCGGAGCTGGTCTTCGAGCACTCAGACCACGAGCGGTTGCTCGAGGCTGCAGCCGAGAAGGCCCGGCAGACCGTCGCCCGGCACGACTACTGCCTGCCGGATGACGTGCTGGGTGATATCGAGGAGGTCTACCGGGCGGCGGAGAGGGACCTGCTCGGCAGTTGATACGGGCGCGGGGGCCCCTCACACACGGAGACAGTGGAGGTCACCAATGGACATCAGCATCGCGGAGTTCAAGCCGGTCGAAGCCGACCTCGGCCCGGCGTGCGACATATGGAACGCGGCGGTTGCCCCGCAGTCGGAGCTGTACCTGCCGATGAGCCCCGCACTCATGGCGGAGCGGCTTGCCGGCCGCACGGGCATTCCGGCCGACATCTGCCTGCTCGCGGAGGAAGCCGGTCGCCCGGTCGGCCTCGCAATCGCCACGACAACATCGCTCACTGACCGTCCGGCCGCCGACCTGGCCTGTATGGCGGTAATGCCGGGGGCGCGGCAACAGGGAATCGGCGAGACGCTCTTGCGCGAGGTCGAGCAACGCTGCCGGGCTGCCGGGCGCGAGACGCTCAAGGTCGACTACTCAACGACGACGCGCCTCGCCCATGGCGTCGACCCCACCACCCCCGGGCACCGTTGGCTGCTCCACCGGGGCTTCACGGTCTTCCGCGACCAGCTCTTCATGCGCCTCGAGATGCAGGACTGGCGGCTGCCGGAGAGCATCGTCAGTCTCGTTGACGGCTTGGAGGCCTCGGGCGTGACGCTCCGGCCCGCGGGTCCTGAAGAGACGCCATCGCTGCTTCAGTGTGCCGCCGAGTTCGGACCGTGGATTGAGAACTCACTTCAGAGCAACGCAGAGAGCGCCACCCCGGCGCCGGTTCTGGTTGCCATCGAGGACGGGACTGTACGGGGCTTTGTCGGGCCGCTGACTATCTCGGGGTGCGGCGTCCCGGATTTCGACCTGATTGCAGTCACCGCCTCCGAGCGTGGTCGGGGGGTGGGGAAGGCGCTCTTCTACCTGTGCCTCGAGGACTTCCGTCAGCGTGGGGCAACGCTCTTTGAGCTGATGACCGCGCCGACGAATCCCGCGCAGAAGCTCTACCTGGATGCCGGCATGCGGCTGATCTGCGTGCTGGTGTGCCACGAGAAGAGGCTCTGAGGGATCGACGGCGGAAGGCGGTGGAACCGCGAATGACGCGAATAGCGCGAATGAACGGCAAATGTCAGAGATACGAGTCGCGCCACTGGTCGGCTGTCCGCGCCATCGCGTCATCCGCAGCTCAACGCCGCCGTCTGCCGCACATCCCATATTCGCGTCATTCGCGCTATTCGCGGTAGAACGCCGTAGGCCGTTGTCCTGTCCGCTCAGAACTCCGGCAGGTGCGGGTTGTCCGCGGCGATGACGGCCATGCCCTCGACCTCGATCAGCCAGCCGGGCCGGCAGACGGGTGCCACGACCACGTCGATGGGCGCGGTGGCGAAGCGCTCGCGCATCCGCCGGCGCGCCATCCCGCAATCCGTATGGTCGCGCACGTAGACGATGAAGAGCCCCATATCCGACAGCGCCGCCCCGGCCTGTGCCAACAGCGCCTCGACGTTCTCCAGCATCCGGTCGAGCTGACGCGAGACGTCGCCGGGATGAACGATCTGCCCTTCTTTGTCGATGCTGGCCGTGCCGGAGACCAGAATGTGCTTGCGGTCGCGATAGGCGATCGATGTGGCCCGCTCGAATGTCACGCCATACACATGGGTGTGGCTGAGGTGGTCGAGGGCGGAGATGAACTCGGTCTGCTCAGGTTGCACGCCGGAGATGGCGTAGGCGTCGAATAGCACCTTCGCGGCGACGTCAGCGTGAGTGCCCTCGATGCCGGTACTGGCGATGTAGTGGGTGTCGGCGGTCAGGCCGCGTTCGGTGAAGAACTCGCGCCGTGCGGTAACGAGCCCCTTGTAGTTGGCGTCCACGTTCTGCACGAACAGCCACGTCCGGATCAGGTTGTCATAGACGCTGCAGCCCCAGGACTGGAGACGACGTTCGTAGTCACTCAGGATCGCCTGCGTCTGTCCGTAGGAGTCCTCCACATCGGTACTGGCAAGCCGAGTACTCCAGTGATGTGAGAGCGGCCCGCGATTGAGCGTCAGGGAGGATGCGTCGAGAGTCTTGACGATTGGCGCGTTCGGGTCCGATACGTGGTATGCCCACAGGGCGACTCTGGCCGGTGGCGCCGGTGGCTGGCCTACCCAGGACACGGCGCAGGGCTCGTCAGGGGCGCTCGGGTTGGAAAACGCATGTGCCAGCAGCGCGTCCTGCTGGTTGACGATGTCGCTCAGGAAGAAGCGCCTGAGCACTGCGGTCCCCGTGCCGATGCCGAGGACGTCGATGGCGGTCTGATACGTCTCCTGCATCCATTCGAGCTGGGTGTCGATGTCCGCATACTCATCCGGCCGGACGACCAGGTTGTACTCGCTCACGCCGCTCGCGCCTGTGAAGCATGAAACGCCGACCGAGGCACGCTGCGTCGGATCGTCGAAGCTCAGGTAATCCATGCCTTCCGCCTTTGCTGCTGCATTGGTGTTTACGGTGCCGGCTGCCGTCTCAGCTTCGGTCTTCTGCGCCTGCCGCTTTCTCTATGGCGAACCGCTTGCGGGGCGCGGTACGGTGCGGTGATCACCACGCATGAATGCAACCAGCGCGCTGACCGCCTCAGTCAGGTGAGCGAAGGCCGCGGGCGTCAACTGCTGCTCACCGTCGGAGAGGGCGTCCGGCGGTGTCGGATGCACCTCGACCATCAGACCGTCCGCCCCCGCAGCTACGGCCGCCAGGCTCATTGCCTCGACGAGCGATGCTCGGCCTGTGCCATGCGATGGGTCGACGATGATCGGCAGATGGGTGAGTTCACGCACGGCCGGGACCATACTCAGATCCAGTGTGTTGCGGGTGTAGGTCTCGAAGGTGCGGATGCCGCGCTCGCAGAGGATGACCTGCGTGTTGCCGCCGGCCATGATATACTCCGCGGCCCCGAGCCACTCCTGCAATGTGGCGTTCATCCCACGCTTGAGCAGCACCGGGCGTGTCGCCTGCCCCAGCTCCTTGAGCAGCGTGGAGTTGTGCATGTTGCGGGAGCCCACCTGCAGGATGTCG
>DPJP01000335.1:0-21642 GCA_003542955.1 Armatimonadota bacterium | reverse complement strand
GTCGGCGCATTCGGCCACGGCCTCGATGTGCCGTGTGTCCATGACCTCCGTGACCACGGGCAGACCCGTCGCGGAGGCGGCGACCCGGAGTATCTCGAGCCCCTGCTCCTCGAGGCCCTGAAATGCGTATGGCGAGGTGCGGGGCTTGAACGCTCCGCCGCGCAATATGTGCGCGCCCGCGCGCTTGACGGCCCAGGCGGCCTCGAGTGCCTGCTCGCGTGTTTCGACCGCACATGGTCCCCCGATAATCGCGAAGTCACGCCCTATGCAGACATCACCGACCTGGATGTGCGTTCTCGTCCCGGCGCCGGCCGGCGAGGCCGTCAGCCTCAGATCGTCCATCTATGTGGTCCCCCCGTCGTTGTCTCGGGAATCATCCTCGCGTCACCATGTAGCGGATGGCCGGCAGGNNGGCAGGTATCCTGCCGCGTACTGCCGTGGTGGGGCGGGTGGCCGCCCGGCCTGGGGCCGCGGTCTGCTTGTGCCCCACATCTGGACGATCAGGTTGCCGGCCGAGTCTATTGGTGCATCGAGCTTCTTGTCGGCCTTGAGGGTCAGGATGATTGTCCCTCCCTCGAAGCGCGAGTCCCTGATGCTGAGGCCCGCGGGCGCCTCGAGCAGCCTGAACTCAACCTCCGGGGGCAGCGCCTTGGCCGGCGTGGTGAACGCGACCTTCGTCGATTCGCCGGGTACCAGCGGCACCGGCTGGGCGGAATACAGGCGGAATACGGATGCGCGGCTGTTGGGCTGGGGGATGCAGATGAGATGCTCCGCCGCGGGCACCAGGTGGCTGTAGGCAAACGCCTGCTCCCAGGTGTCCATCGGGTGCGCGTACTTGGCGATCGTGCCGCTCGGGGTTGCCGCTTCGCCCACAATGTACAGGGGGCTCTTGCCCTCCGGGGCATCGATTGGCGTTGTGAGAGTGCAGGTTACTTGATCGCGACCGGCGGGTATCTGCGCCCCTGCCAGCACATACCCCTCCGCAACGCCCGTGAGCCCGAGGTCGATGGGACCATCGAGGCCGTCGGTGCGGATCGCGTGCAGACGGATCAGGTCAGTGCGCCCGCGGACGGTATTGACTGCCGAAGGGTTGACGTATAGCGAGAAATCGGGCTGTGGTTCCGAGATCCGGATGCGGTATGAGTAGTCTGGCCCGCCGTGCTGCGCCGTGTCGCTCAAGCGCACACAGTAGGCGTTGTCGGCGGGCAACTCGACAGAGAGGTAGGAGTCGGCGAAGTGAGTCTGCAGGCCTATCTTTGGCGATTGGCGGTCGTCATTGGTCGCCACCGCGTTGCCGAACGCATCGATGACCTGCACGAAGGAGTCGAGTGGCGAGTTCAGACGCCGCGCCTCGACGTCAATGACTATCCGCTCGCCCTGCCGGCCCATGAGTATCCACGCGTCGACGTCGCCGGGCGGGTCGATGCGGCCGTTGATGATGACTGGGGGCTGAATCTTGCGGGCGGCCGCCAGCGTATCGTTCGGCTCCTGCTCGATCTGCTCCGGGAGCGTCCCGACGGTGTACTTGACGGGCGCCTGCAGCCATTGGTCCCCGACTGCAGTGATCTCCCTGACCCTGAGGTCGGGACTGGTATCGAGTGTCACCCGCGTCTGCGGCAGGTTCCAGCCCACGAGTTCTGCCGCGGTCGCGCTGCCCATCGGACCTCCGAGGGGGAAGATGCCGGTGGCAAACGGTTGCTCGGAGACGGTCACGCGGTAGACGAAGTCCTGCCGGCCGCGATAGATCGAGTCGAATATCTCGAGTGTGTACGTCCCAGATTGCTTGACCTCATGGAACAGGACGGGGTCGGGGTCGAAGCGGTAGCAGTCGGCGTAGGCAACCTGCGCGCCGGCCTCGTCGTAGAGCACGATCGCGGCCTCGAACCAGCCGGGCACGGCGTCCGCCATGTAGGGGACGAGCCTGCGTGCCTGGGTGCGGATGACCAGGTTCTGGCCTGCCTCGGCGCGGAAGCGGAAGCGGTCGACATCGCCCTCGCGAATCTGGCCGTTGAAGACGACGGGTACCTCGACGGGGGCGCTCTGCCACGGGGTCTCGGGGTCATTCGGCTCCAGCTCGAGAACCTCCGGGCTGGTGCTCACCTGGATGTACATCGGATTGCTGTAGCCCGCCGGCGTCACCAGGCGTAGTTCGCGGTCCCCCGGCGGGGCATTCGCGGCGATAGTGAGTTCCACGACGGCCGTCTCGGCAATTGACGAGTTGACCTGCACTCTGGGGCGGACGCCGAAGAACTCGTAGATGAGGCGCTGTATGCCTTCGGAGGTAGGGTCTTGCAGGGCCCAGACAAGCGGATGGCGCGGCAGTGTGTCATCCGTCGGGAGTTCGGCGGGAGGTCCGCCCTGCACCTGCAGCATCGCCGCCTTGAGTGCCTCGCGAAGCGCGTCGCGCTGCTCCTGGTCCGGGGGCCTGGTGGGCGGGAATGCCGCCAGCACCCGTGCCTCGACGCCCCGGCCGGAGACGACAGCGTCCGTTGCCCGGCTGATCCGGACGCCCCCGACCATGATCTGCACCGTGGTCCCCTGCCGGCCGCCGGCGGGGCACACGTAGCCCAGCAGCGGATCGACGGTGCTGACCTGCGCGAGTGCGCAGGTGCACGCCGCCATAGCCGCGAGCAGGGCGAGGCCGGTTCGTATTCCCAGGCCGTTCATCAGGTAGACTCCGGTGCTGCCGAACGATTGTCGCGCGAGCTACACCATGATCTCCGTCAGCCGCCCCCCCTTGGGTGGCGCCATGACGGGGACATCGATCCCTTCCGGGTTAGGCATCTTCGCATCCGGATCAATCCCGAGCAGCATCAGGATGCTGCCGAGAGCATCCTCGGGGTACGTGGGGCGCTCGGCCACCTGCTCGCCCGTTGCATTGGTGGCGCCGACCACACAGCCGCCCTTGAAGCCCCCGCCCGCAAGCACGGTGCAGAAGGCCGGTCCAAAGTGGTTGCGCCCGCCGTTCCAGGGCGGCTCCCACTGCACGCGCGGGGTGCGGCCGAACTCGCCTCCCCACCAGACGATGGTGCTCTCAAGCAGTCCGCGGTTCTCGAGGTCCACCAGCAACGTCGCCATCGCCCGGTCCATCTCCGGCTGCATGCGCCCGATGGTCTCAAAATGCCGCTTGTGCGTGTCCCAGCCGCCGTAGTTGATGGTGATGTAGGGGACACCTATCTCAACAAGGCGCCGCGCCATCAGGCACGACTGACCAAAGCGGTTGCGTCCGTACTGCTCGCGCATCGCGTCGCCCTCGGTGGTCAGGTCGAAGACCTTCAGCTCTTCACTGTTGATGAGCGCGTAGGCGTTCTCGTCGGCCTGGTTCGTCTCCGCGACAATCGGGACCGTCGCGGCGGCATGAGCCAGTGTATCGACTGATGCGAGCAATTGACGTCGGCGTTCGCGCCGTTCGCTCGATATGCCCTGCACAACGAAGCCTTCGACAAGGAACGGGTCCCTGTTGGGGTCGCCGCCGGTCGCGAAGGGTCTGTACTTGGGGCCGAGGAAGCCCGACTCGGAGAAGCGCCCCTGGGGTGTCGTCAACACAACGTAGGGCGGGATGCTGCTCTTGTAGCCGTGGTCGTAGCCCTTGAAGAGGGCTGCTATCGCCCCGATACCCGGGTAGACCAGACCGTGGCCGGGCTCGTGCCCCGTCTGTACGCGGTAGGCGGCTGTCTCGTGGCCGTTGATGCCGTGCGTCATCCCGCGGATGATCGAGTACTTGTCGGCCTGCTCGGCGAGTCTCGGGAGCAGTTGGCTGATCTGCACGCCGGGCACATTCGTGTCAATCGGGGAGTCGAGTGGTCCGCAGTAGTCGCGCCCGGGGCCGGGCTTAGGGTCGAATGTATCAACGTGCGACGGCCCACCCCACAGCCATATCTGAATGACGGAGTTGGCCTTCGCGGTGATCTTCGGCGCCGCGGCCGTGGCTGCGGCCTGCGCACCCGTCTGAGCCGGCGCGGCCATTGCCAGCCCATCCAGACGGGCCAACAGCGGCAGAGCGGCGGCACCGAGGCCGAGTCTGAGAAAGTCGCGCCGGCTGAGTTCTGCTTGCCAACCTCTCTCCTGCATCTTCGGGCCCCTCTTCACTCACACTCAGTGCTTGCAGAAGAACTCCCTGGTGTTGATCAGTGCCCACACCAGGTCCTGAATGGACTCCCTGGTCGGACTCGCCTTGACGAACTCCGCCGCCGCCGCGGTCTCCGCATCTGTCGGGTAGCGCGAGAGTAGTGTCAGCCACAGCATCGCGCTGGTTGCCGCCGGGTCCCTGCCCATCGCGGGGGCCAGTGACTGGAGCTGCCACGTGTTCTGTATCCAGCCGTTGAGTTCAGTCGAGTTGATGAAGTACATCCGCTGTGACTCGGTGATCTTGGTGCTGCGATCGACCTCGAACCCGCTATCGCGCGTCGGACGCCCGAAGACCTCCAGGAAGGGGCTCGAGATACTCGCGTCCGCCATCGAGACCGTCGTCTGGGCATCGGGGATATAGGTGAACGGCTCGGGTATGGGGCTCGAGTAGCCGATGTTCCTGCCGAATATGGCACAGAGCGCGTCCTGGAGAACCTCCGCCTCGACGGGCCTCATCACGTAATGGGCGAACAGCGCCTCCGCGCGCGGGTCCGCGGTGCGCGCCGCCGATGATTGCTGGTAGGTGCGAGAGTTGAGAATCAGCCTGTAGACGTGCCGAAGGTCGTAGTCGGAGTCGATCAACTCCGAGGCGAGGTAGGCCAGGAGCGCCGGGTTGGAGGGTGGATTGTCGGGCCTGAAATCGTCCGTCGGGTCGACGATGCCCCGCCCCATGAGCCAGTACCAGATGCGGTTGCACACGACCGGAGCGAACCACTCGTTGTCACCTGCGGTCAGCCAGTCGGCGAATACGCGGCGCGGGTCCTGGTCAAACGGGATCGAGACCGCCGTCGCGTCCGGGAAGACGACATCGGGGTTCTCGAGCGGCTCGCGCGTCCAGTAGACGTGCTCGTCCTTCCATTCGACCGTCTTCTTGTAGCCGACGCGTGTGAAGAAGACCTCCATCTGCTTGAACTGCTCATCCGGCCGGTTGCGCAGTCGCGTCCCCATGAACGTCAGCGCAACCGCCTCGGCGAGTGACCCGGGATCGCGCTGCTCGACGGCCCGGTAGAAGTTCACCGAGGGCGTGCGGAAGTCGCTGCCGCTGGCGCTCAGCAGTTCGTGGGCGAACTCGTCATAGGGCATGTTCGTGGCGATGGCCTCGCGCACCCACCGGTGGTAGGTCGCCACTCCATTGGGCCAGAGGTTGATCGGGAACTCGGACTTGACGCGGAGGATGTCGCACCACTTCATCGTCTGGTAGTCGGCGAAGGTCGTGCGCTCCATCAATCGGTCTACGAGCGCAGCCCGCTTGTCGGGTCGCTGGTCGGCGAGGAAGTCGAGCACCTCGCGGGCAGTCGGGAGCTGGCCGGTCAGGTCGAGCGTCACGCGCCTGATGAATACCTCGTCGGAGCACAGGGGTGTCGGCTCGATGCCGGCCGCTTTCAGCGCGGCGAGCACGTGGTTGTCCACGCCCGTGAGCGGAGTCACGGGGCCGGGCTGCTCGAAGGGCACGATGATCCCGGGTTGCTCGCCTCGGGGGGGAGGCGGCTTCGCCGTCAGCAGCGCGAGCAACTGGAGGTCTCCCAATGCAGGTTGCCCGGCCGGAGGCGCCATCTGGGCGATCAGCACGCGCAGCGAAAGCTCCGTGCGCTGCTCGGGATTGAGCATCTGCAGGGCCTTCTGGTAGGTCTCCTGCTGGATGCGCCCGACTTCCGTGGTCGTATTGGGGCCGCCGGCCTCCTCGGCCGCGCGGGTCTGCGCCTGCGAGTCCCGAAGCAGTGTCTGGAGCCCGGCCTTCTGCTCCTCGGTGAGTTCCAGACCGGCAAACAGCCGCAGTGCGATGACGGCGTCCTCATGCCAGGCGGCGCGGGCAGCCTGCCTGCGGCCTCCCTGCCCCTCGGGCGCACACGGAGCGTGGCCACACACGGCCCCGAGCGTGAGCGCTATCAGGCAGCAGCCCAGGAACTCAGTACGCGCCTTGCACATGCCTGACCGATGCACTGCCGCTCGACTCCAGTTCTGCAGAACTCACTCCCACTCACTCGGGCGACGGTCAATGGCGCAGACGCACCATTTCTACCATCAATTCCGCCAATCTGCAATGCCCGTGCCTGCGCGGGTGACGATCGGGCCACGGTAGAGCCTGAACCGCGGCTGGTTGCCGGGAGTCTACTCGCTACACTCGCCCTGCGAACCCGGCCGCGCGTACGAGGATCACAGCGAACTCAGCGCGACCAGGTCCGTCTGTGGGACAACGACATATCGTCTCAGGCGCGGGCCTTCGGTCCGCATGACGTCCTGGAAATGGAGATCACCCGATGGCCGACCTGCAACGTGTTGACCTTCAGCTTGCGAGCGGACCCGAGCGAACCAGCGTGTGGGAGACCGACCACATCCAGATCATGCGGGCGCGGCTGGCGCCGGGAGGCGCGCTGCCACCCCACAGAAGCAACTCCAATGTGCTGCTGGTGCCAATGAGCGGGACGCTCCAGTTGTCGCTTGATGGGCGCACCGAGATGTTCGGCGTCGGTGAGGCGCTGGGAGTGCCCTATGACACGCAGATGGATGTGAGCAACGCCGGAGATGACGAGGCGGTGTTCATCATCCTGAAGACTCCGCACCCGAAGATGATGGAGTAGGGTACCGCTCCACCCACCGGCGCTTCCTCGCGGTTGTCCGCGCACCGGTCGTCAGCCGAGCCTACTGGCTGCCATCGGGCATGATGTAGAGGCCAGGAATCCTGTACGGCTGACACAGGGCGTCAGTCGAGGCGCCGATGGCGACGTTGCGCCCAATCATGCTATACCATTTAGCATGGCCGTCGGCCAGTGCCAGGTTGCAGCCCTGGTTGTGTGGCAGTTCCCACTCGCCCCAGTAGTAGACGTTCGTGGCGGGNNCAACAGCACAGCGAGACGCTGCCGAGTGTCTTGTGGCAGCTGTTCTTCTCATTGGTGATCACGGTCTGGGCCGGGTACTGGATATCTGCCAGTCTCACGCCACCGCCGCTGTCGCCGTAACGGCCGATGTTGTAGTTGTAGTTGTAGGTGACGACGTTCGCGCCTGCGCTGTTGTAGCTGGGACAGCAGAAGACATCCGCGTTCTTGACATAGGGGACGATCAGGTCCCACCATTTCCTGCTCGTATTCTCGTAGCCACCACTCGAGAACGCCATCCGCTCATCGTAGTCCTGCGCGTACATCATGAACGCCAGGCCGAGCTGCTTGACGTTGCTCAGGCAGGCTGTCTGGCGCGCCTTCTCTCGGGCGCGCGCAAACACAGGAAACAGGATCGCGGCAAGTATCGCGATGATCGCGATGACGACGAGCAACTCGATCAGGGTGAAACCGCGCCTCATCAGAACCACCTCCACGGATCTGGTTGCCAACGCCCCACACCGTCGTGCTCTGCTTATCTCAATTCGCTGTACGCCCGTCCGAGTCCTGCACGCGGCCATCCCCGAGATTATTCCCTGTCTGGTGACTGTCCGTGGCGATGGCCACGTCTGTTGACGCAGGCCGGCGTGCCCCGGCCGGTGCAGTCTGCAGGTGGGCTACCGGGCGAGGTGGACGCGCGGTGCGCTCGTCCGTCAGTGTGAGCGTGGCAGAAGGGGAGGAACTCGGAGCGTCATCACCCTCGGAACGGCGCTGGGCGGCCAGAGATTCCCGCGATAAGCGTCGCTGTAGCGCTCATCCGAGCCATCAATCGGTCTCACCCACATCGACCATCCGTCGGCTATTGCGAGATCGGTTAACGTATGGCTGTAGTGGCCCTCGCCGTCAGGCTCGGTTTCGACCTCCAGGTCTACCGTGCCTGAGGCGTTGGTCAGGTGGACATGTCCGGGCACTGGACGGCCGTCTCGCTCGGTGCGGACCACCAGCGTTCGGAGCACGGCGAGACGCAGGCTGATGTTGCGCGTCTCTCCGCAATTGGGCACGCAGAATTCCTCGGCGCTCTCCCTTTACGCCGCACCATCCACGAGGGTCAGTCCGTACCTGAAGCCTCTCTGCAACTCCGCCGTGCACGTGCCCTTGTCTTCGCCCGCTACGCCTCGACCAGCTTCACTGCCGGTCCGGCCATTGCGGCCCAGTGGCGCACGGCCGTGGCTACGTGCCCGTAGCCGATCATCCAGTGATGGCCGATGCCCTCGGCGTGGATCCAGTCGATCAACTCACTCACAGGTCGAGCGAAGCGGACGCGGACTGGATTGCCGCGGAAGACCATCTCAGTCGACACCGCCTCCCCCTCGAGCAGAGCGCACTGGTAGCCGCTCCCCGTGCCGACCAGGCTGAGCAACGTCACCGGCCCGGGCGTGGCAGGGAAGAGCGCGCAGGCGCCCTGGCCCATCAGGCGGACGTCGGCAAGCGTGATGTCGGATTGCCGCTCCGCCAGCGAAAATGACCCGCTGCCGCAGTGGGTGAAGATGACCGTGCCGTCCTCGAGCGGGTTCAGCCAGTCGGTGCAGTGCGTGGGCCGGCCGGTGAGCAGTTGCAGCATCAATTGACCCACCGCTCCGTTGACGTCGCCCTCACAGGCCATGGGAATGCCCTCATCGGCGAGCAGTGAGCCCGCGATGCACACGCGCCCCATCAGGTACGGGTAGCAGCCGACGGTGAGCGCGTCGAGGCCCTCCTGGGCGACGGTCTCCCGCAGGGCCAGGTAGATGCCCATCGAGTCCCGGCCGTCCTCAACCGGAACGCGGCTGGTCGCCGCCCTGCCGACAAGCTCCCGCCACAGCGGCATGGTCTGCTCCTGCGTGAACTCTGCGGCGCGCTCGAGCAGAACGGGCACATCCAGCGGGACCACGCGCGGGCCGATAGCCTTCTTGAGCGCGAACTCATTCGGCGCGGTGTGGGTCATTCCGCCGATTCGCTGGCCTGCGAGGCCGATGCGTGCGCGTCGCAGACGCGATTTCAGCCCCGCCGCCAGGAGGTAGTCCTGCGCCAGACCCACGCACGCGGGGTCCTCGATGGGGCCAAACACGCAGCCGTACGGCCACTCAAGCTGCTTGAGGTAGCTCGTGAGTTGCTGCGAGCCACACAGCGCGCCGGTCTCCATGCCCGGGGTAGACCACAGCAGCACAGGGACCGTGTGCTCCTCCAGCATGTCGACCAGCAGGTAGTCCTCGAACCAGCTTGCGGCGACGCAGGCGATAGCATCCACGTGGCGCTCCGCGCACAGGCGGCCGGCGGCACGGGCCTCAGCAGGGGCGTCGATTGCCCCCAGCGGCACCACATCGAAGCCCTGTTCGGCAAGCAGGGCGCCGAGCCCGTGTGCCAGTGCAGGCGCCTGATCCGCCCCGACCTCCAGCGGGCTGCTGAGGCCCGCGACGGCGACCGTCGGGCGCAGTGGTTGGCTGAGTGTGTTCATCAGCAGTACTCCTTCCATGCCGCGATGAGCGCCTCCACACCCGACCATGGGGTATCGGGGAAGAGCGCGTCAACCGGGTGCAGGATCAAACGCCCAGACGGAGCGAGTATCTCCAGCGCCCGGCGCACCTGCTCGCGTATCCGTTCGGGATCGCCCTGGCCGAGCGTGAGTGTATTCACCCCGCCGACGAGCGCCATCCGTGGAGCCAGTTCATCCCGCGCCCACTGCAGATCAACGCCATCCTGCAGCGGATCGACGAAGTAGAGCAGGTCAACGCCTGCATCCGCCAGCCGCGGGCCGAGTGTCTGCACACCCGTGGTCATCACGTACGCAAGCCTGCGGCCGTGGCGATGCACAAGCTCAGCTAGCTCTCGCAGATGACTGAAGACGTAGCGGTCAAACAGCTTCGGCGACCAGAAATCGGTCGATGAGTACCAGCCGCGCTGAACGACGATATCGACATCGGGAGAACTGAGCGCGAGTTCCGCTCGCGCGTAGTCGGTGGCGGCAATCGTATCGATCAGGCGGCCGAACGCCTCAGGCTCATCCAGCGCCATCATGATCGCCCCCTCGGTGCCCGTCAGCCATACGACGCCATCCATTCCGAAAGCGGCCCAGGCCTGGACGGGAACGCCATGCTCACGCGCCCAGGCGCCGACGGTGTGCATGCGGTCGGCGAACCAGCGTTGGGCCTCTGCATTCGGGGGAGCAAAGAGGTGGGCGACAGGGCCGAGATCGGCAGGGCCGCTCACCGCATGCTCGACTGCGCGGGGGATGTTGAAGTCCTCGATGAGCGGCACGCAACCGGGCTGGATTGGCCAGCCGGGCGGCTCGGGATCGGTGCGGCGGACCGCATGGCGTAGCGGGCCGGAGGGTGTAGCGTACTCGCGGACCATGACGGCGTAGGCGTCCGCCGCCCCGGCGGGCACCACTGAATCGGTGAAGCTCACCTCCGGCGCTGTACTCCAGGGCACCGAGACGTCGAGCACATCATCAATGCCGAGCGACTGCCAGGCCTGCACGCGGCGGAAGTCATCCTGAAGCGTCCATGGCGTGGCAATGGTGTGGAGATGCTCCATGCGCATCGAGTACCAGTAGTCGACCGGGTGTCCGTCGGTCTCCCATCTGAGGTCAGGCGGGGCGGGGAGCCCGAAGCACCAGGTCGTCAGCGGGGTGTGGTCCGGCCGGGTCCCCTCGATCACTGCCATGATGCGCTCGTGTGAGGTCATTGGCGTATCTCCCTGATGCGGTGGAGCAGTCAGATGCGCGTCGGGCTATCGGTGCGGGCGGCCGGTCTACTCCAGGATCACTCGCACTGTCGCAATGCTCCGCGGGCCGATGCGCACTGTGAAGGCGCGGCGACCATGTCCGAGCAGTTCCCCGGTCAGTTGGCCGTCGTCATCCTCGGCCAACGCCGTCAAGCCGACGCGCTCGATCGTCCCGAAGCCGAGACGGACAGTGCTCTCGGTAGTCTCTGCTGTGGGATTCCACAGTCTCAGGATGAGGCCCTGCCCGTCTTCGGCGCGTTTGCAGCAGAGCAGCGCCGGGGAGCCGCCCTCGATAGCGATCATGCTGCTGCTGAGCGGCAGATGCCCGGGCCGCCGGGGCTGCGTGAAGATCGTCTGGCAGGGCGTCATGGCGTCCGCGCCCAGGCGTGCGGCCTCCGCATCGCCCATCTCACCGGCGGCCGTCGTCAGGCTGTAGCGGAACAGCAGGCTGCCCGTCTGGCTGACTGAGAAGTTCGTCCCGAGGTTATTCGCGCACAGGAGCGAGTACACCCACGCGCGGCGCACCTGCCCGGCATCACCCGGCTCGTGCTTGATGCGCTCGGGGACAATGCAGCTATGCGCCGGCGATGTGTAGCCCTCCGTGAGTTGGCCCAGCGCGCAAGTCGGCGCGTCGAGGCTGCTCCACAGCAGGCTGATGCCCGATCCGCCGATCCGCACCCAGTTCCGCACCGTGACCTGGTCCCAGTAGGCGCCGGGGAGGAAGTCGGCCATCGGCGTCAGGGCGCACAGCACGCCCTCGTAGCGGAATGCCGGGTCGGCGAGCAGAAACGGGAATGCCAGGTGCACATCCAAGAGCGGCGTCGGGTCCTTGAGGATGCGAAGGGCCATGTCGAGCCGCTTGAGGCCCCGGTGCAGGGAGAATGCGGTCACGATGTGCGGGTGACCGGGGGCGGACGTGGCAAGCTCGATAGTGCTGTACACGGCCCCGTCCGCTCCCGCGCGGCGGATGAGCGTTCTATCCCAATCGAGCATACTCTCGGGCGTCCGCAGCACGATCTCACCCAGCCCGTGGGGGGCCTCGGCGTCGAGAAGCTCCCGGTCGGCCTCAATGTCAATCAGGCTCACAACGCGGCCGGTGTCGGGGTCCACCTGCAGGCGGTAGTACTCGCTCTCGATGCTCGACGCGCTCCGAGAAGTCGTCGCCGACGTGGCCTGCCGCTCCTGCCGTGGGCGGAGCTCGAAAGTGGCGTAGCCGCACGCAGGCAGATCAGGAGCCACGAAATGCAGGTCGCGCCCGAGACCGGCAGGGACCTCGAAGAAGCCGTACCGCTTCCCGCCCTGCGCGAGCCCGTGCCGCTGTGGGGCGTATGGGACCGGCGCGTCGACGGCAATGTCGACAATCTGGAAGTCTACGGTTGCCCCGTTGCGGAGGTCGATGAGGTCGAAGCTGCCGTCGACGAACTCCTGCGGCGGGTGCAGATGCCAACGGTCGGTCAGGGCCATGCCGCGCAGATAGCCGGGCTGATCCGGGTGGTCGGGGTCCGTGACCATCGCCATGACCGAGCCGCAGTTCTCGATTTCCCGCAGCGGTGTGATGACCGCCACGGTGCGGGGGGAGGGCAGGGGATTGTAGACCACCAGGTAGAGCCCCGCTCCCGGCAGGTCGACGTGGTCGGCGATGCGGGCGAGCGCGCGAACNNGACGCGGACGAGTACTCGTGGTCGGTCAACTCCGCCGCAATAGTCGAGAGAGCCTCTACTGCCGGGACGCTCGTGTGACTGGCCCGGTTGGTTGCGGTCGCGGCGGCGGTCGACATGCTCCCCACCGGGTAGTCCTGTCCGGGCAGCTCACCGCGGAACACGGGCAGTTCGTCGGGCAACTCGGGCGCGAGTTCGGCGTGGAAGCGCGCGTTGGTGCTGACGATCAGTCGCGGGTAGGCCCACTGCTCGTTCCACCTCCGTGCCGTCTCGGTGAAGCCGAGGATGTAGGGTGAGTTGTCTCTCGCGCCGCCCTTCACCGGCCAGTAGAGAGTCTGGTACGGGTAGCCCCGCTCGACCAACTCCCCCAGGCGCCGGGCGAGATCGGGCAGGTCGGGGCGCACGTCGCCGCCGGTGCCGTGGGTGTCCCACAGCAGCACGCGCCCCCCGGACGGCGCCTCCCACCAGAAGCCGCCCGGGCGACCGTTGGGGAAGAGCACGCTCTCATCCCAGAAGCCCTGCAGTGGCGGGTCGCACCAGCTCCAGTAGCGTGGCAGCTGCGGGCAGAAGAAGCGGATGCCGGCCGCTGTGAGCACCTGTGCCAGGCCCCAGCTCATGCCGGGAATATCGTTGTGCTCCGCGGTGGTGATGCTGAAGCCCAACTCCCGTGCGATGCGGCGGGAGGGGTAGAGCGCGCGGATCAGCTCCTCGTGTCCGCACAACTCGGTTGTCATGTTGCCGAACAGCGCGGTCAGCTCCACGTCGCCTTTACGCAGCAACTGCGCCATCCGTTGGACGCGTTCCGCCGGGGCTCGACGGAGGAACTCCTGGAGCGACCAGGCCTGCTCGATGACCATTCGGAACCGCGCATCGTCCGGGTAATCGGCCGTCGCCTCGGCCATGTCGATGACGCTATCGAGGAACCCGCAGTGCTCCGCGAGGACCGCCGACGGCAGGTTCGTGTAGCCGACGTCATGATGCGAGTGCTGGACGATGTGCACGCGGAGGTGAGNNCGCCGGCCGCCATGGCACCGCCCGCCGGTCAACCTCAACGCCGTTCACGACGAGGCCGAAGCTCAGCTCCCCGGCCTCCGCGACCTCGGCGATGAACGCCTGCTGCTCTGATTCACCAGGCGGGAGGGAGATGCTGTCGGCCGCGACGCCCTCGACTGTGACGGCGCACTCAACGGCGGGGCCGGGGTTGCCGACCCGCACCAGCACCATCTGCCGGAGGGCGTCTTCGGGGCCCTTCAGGCAGACGGTCGGCCGCACGTCAAGCAGGGTCGGATGCTCTCCCATCGCTCAACCGACCTCCACCGTCGCCGATGTGATGTTCCAGCCCTCGAGTTGTACGTACAGCCCTGCCTGCGCGCCGGCGGTGTGATTGACCCTGAGATGCTTGCTCTCGCCGGGCAGCAGGGAGAAGTAGTTATCGCTCCAGTACTGCGGCAGCACGTCCTCGCCTCCCGGGCCGTCGGTCAGCCGCAGCCGGATGAAGAAGGCGAGCCCGTTAGTGGGATTGCTGACCTGCACCTGCACGGCCTCTACGTCGCGCTCCGCGGTGGCCTGTAGCCCGACCTCCGGTAGGTCGGCGAGTTCGGCCAGACATGGCATGTCACTGGGCACAAGCAGCGGGCGATTGGCCGGGAACTTGTGCATGTCGTCGGTGTAGACGACCTCGTAGTTCTCCAGCCGGGGTGAGAGCCAGTAGAAGTTGTCCGCCAGTTGCGCACCATCGGCATCCTCGAGCACCAACTTCACGAAGTAGACGGGCGCTTCGGAGACACTCGCAGGCACCGCAAGGCCTAACACCTCTCGCGCACAGTTGGCCGGCATCGAGACGCTGCCTGACTGCTCGCTGAGTACGTTGAGCGCGAGGTCATAGACGCTCGCCGTAGCGCGCAACCCGTCCACGGCGGCGAAGCGGTTGTTGACGACGCTGACGACGTTGTCGATGGGGCAGAGCTGGACCGCGAACTCCGCGCAGGCCTTGCGGATGGCGAACAGGCTCGGCATCGGGCGCAGGAACCAGTCATAGAGCTGCCACTGTACATCCGGGAAGGCGCTGTTGATCTTCCACTCCCCGTAGCCGCTCGTGATGTCCCACATGCGGTGGTGAACGGCCTCGAAGAAGCCGCGATGCTGCTCGTAGGCGACCAGGTGAGCCTTCCAGACGTAGTCGGCGACATCCTCGGGCTCCCCGTACATCAGGCGCAGGCCGCGGTCAAACCACTCGTAGTAGGAGTTGGCGCCGAAGTGCGCCCAGGCCTCATCGAGCGGGTAGACGGGGTCGTCACCGGGGTTGGGCGGCAGGTCGCGCAGGTGTGGGATGAACTGCTCCAGGCTCTGGATTGGCGGCACCGATGCGGAGGCGCTCTCGATCATGAACATCCAGTTGCGCTCCTCGCGCACGAGCTGGTAGTACACCCGCGGAAGCTGCCAGCTATAGGTCTTGGGCATGTAGTCATTCATCCCGACCGGCAGCTCGCGGTCGAACCACGCAGGCGTCCCGGTGCGGTAATAGGGGAAGGAGCCGGAGGGCACCAGGAAGCGGGTGTCGTCATGGGCCAGTACCGTCCGCCGCCACATCTCATAGACATCCTCCCGCGTCTCCCCCTCATTCTGGGCCATGTTGATGACGAGCGATGGATGGTTGCGGTAGCGTTTGGCGATATCGACGGTGCAATCCTCGAGCACCTGCAGATCGACGTCCCACGGCCGGTTGTACTGGAGCCAGTAGCAGTCGTAGTAGCAGTTCCAGATCATCAGCCCGAGCCGGTCGCAGATGTCGAGATACCAGTCGGGCGGGTTGGGGATATCCTCGAACACCACATAGTTCAGGTTCGCCTCCGCGAGGTAGCGCAGCTCCGCCAGGACTCGTTGCTCGTCCCAGTCGAACATCATCTCCGGCTGCACGTAGCCCCCGCGCTGGAAGATCAGCTCACCGTTGACCCGCAGTCGGAAGCCGTGGGCGCCGTCGAGTTCGTGCAGCTCGCGGTCGAGCCGTCGAATGCCAAATGCGGTCTCGACCTCGGCCGATGCCTCCTTGTCGATGGTGAAGCGAAGCCGGAGCCCATAGAGCGGCTGGTCACCGTACGTATTGGGCCACCACAGTTCGGGCTCTGGAAGTACCAGCTCCGGCGCGTCGGTGGGGGTGAGTGTGATCAGCCGCGTCTGGTGAGCCAGCAGCGTTGTCGGGCGGCTGAATGTGGCAACGGTGGCGCCATCCGGCCCGCTGATCGCGCCCTCGAGCACGCCGCTCACGGTCTCCGCGGAGGCGTTGAGCAGCTCGGCTGAGACCGTCAGCCGCGCCGGGCTCAAGTCCGGCAGGTCCAGGTCGGTTCTGACGAACGGGTCGCGGATATCGACGGGCCCGGTGATGTCGAGGGAGACCTCCTGGATCAGGCCCATGTTGCGGTCAGGCACGGTGGGGAAGCAGTCGTACCCGATCGACATGACCTCAGTGACATCATTGCAGATGTCCTTGTGAAAGGCCCGGACCTTGCCGTACACATCGAGTTGTGGGTCGGGATCGCCGGGATGATCCACCGGGTNNGCCCCGCCTGCGTCACATCCAGCCGGAAGCGCTGGAACATGCCGACGAGTTGGTTGCGGTCCGCTATCCGCACGCCGTTGACCCAAACGTCGGCGCGGTAGTTGAGCGAGTTGATGGTGAGCCACACGCGCTCCAGCGAGCCGGTCTCGGGCAGGTCGAACTCGGTGCGGTACCACCAGGGGTCACGCCACGGGTTGCGGCCCTCGGGCAGGTGGCTGTAGCGGGCTAGGTCCTGCTCGGCGTTGAACACATCCGATGAGTCGGGGATGCGGAACGGGTTCGGCCAGACGCGTGGGTCCGGGTATGTGCCGTCCTTCACGAGCGCACACAGCACCGTGGAAGGCGTCTGCACCCCGTGCCAGTCGGCGCAGTCAAAGCCGGCCTGCGAGACCATCTCGCCGCTGTCTTCCACGATGAATGCTGATTGCAGCCGCCAGCCGTCACCTGTCAATTGCCGGGTCATGATCGGCTCCCTGCTTCTGGTTGTTGTCACTCGACGTCCTGTGTGCCGTACTCGACGGCAAGCTCTATGAACCGCCGCACGCGCTCGAGCGGGGTTGCGGGGGTGATAGGACTGGCGGGACTGATGATGAAGCCCCTGCCGGATCGTCCTGCCCTCACCTGTCGCTTGATCTCGGCCTCGACCTGGAGAGGCGAACCATCCTGGAAGCAGCCGACCGGGTCGATGTTGCCGAACAGCGTCACGCGGTCCCCGATGGCCCCAACGATCTGACCGATGTCATTCGTGTAGCCCTTCATGCTTGTCTCGACAAGAAGCCCGTCGGCGCCGAGCGAGGCGATTTGCTCCAACCGGTCCGCTACACCGCCGAAGTAGATGAGGATCGCCTTGTGGCCCGTAGCGTGGACTTCGCGCACCATCTCGCGCGTCGTCGGCACGCAGAAGCGTTCGTAGTGGGCGACCGAGATCATGTCATTGGTCGCCATCGCGTCGTCGATGTAGATGGCGTCTCCGCCGGCGGCGGCCAGCGCATGGATGGTCTCGACGTTCTGCTCGAGGATTCGCTGAGAGAGACGCTCGATCAGCTCCGGCTCCAGGGCGAGCGCGGAGAACAGGTTCGTCAGGCCAATATACTCGCTGCACCCGTACAGAGTGCCGACTACGCCACCTGAGAGGATGAAGTGGTCGTCACCCAGGGCCGCCACGGCCGCATCCAGGTAGTCGTTGACGCCCGATGCCAGTTGCGCCTCCGCCGAGGTGATGGCCACCTGCCCATCGACATCAGAGACGCTGCGTACGAGTGCCGCTTCGTTGGCCGTGTACTCACGCGCATGCCCGACGTGCGCNNNTGCTCGCCGGTGATGCGGTCGTGCCTGAGTGCTTGCCCATCGCGCTCGAAGAACTCGGTCCGCTCGCGGACCTCCCGTGACGGCGGGCGCTGGGGCTGGATGGTCTCGAAGGGTGCTCGTTCCAGAATGGTCCTGAACGTGCGCAAGTGCTCGGCGGGCTCCTCATGCAGCCATTGATCGAGCTGCCATGGCGGACGGCCCGTCAGCTCCGCGAAGTGGTCCTGGTGGTAGAGCTGGCTATAGAGCGCGGCCACGGGCATCCGGTCAACCGGCCGCCCCTCCAGCGCTGCGTGAACGCGTAGCTTGCCGGTCACTGGCTCCTCACCTGCCTCCCCAGAACTGGTATCCCGGGCAGCGAATGAACTGCCACCCCATCCGCCCAATGGGCTCCTCCGGCGTCGCCATCCCGATCAGTGCCAGCGAGAGCGTGCGGAACCACGTCGGGAACATGGCCCCCTGCGCCGGGCCTGAGGCGAACTCGGGGTGGCCATACTCGTAGGCCCGCCCGCGGATGAACTGGAAGCCTCCGTCCGGCGTGCGATTCGCGAGGACTGCCGGCATCGCCCGTCGCAGCGCGGCCGCGACATCCTCGCGCCGGTACTCAGTAGCCTGCGATATGCGGCAGAGCGGGTCAATCGAGTCGATATCCTCGCATGCGCTGGATGCGTACGGCTCCGCGGGGTTATGCACGCCCCAGCCGAAGCCGCCCAGTGGGTTCTGAGTGGCGAGCACTGTATCCAGCGCCCGCTCGGGGTATGGAATCGGTCTCCGGTCATAGAAGTAGAGCGGCCACCAGTGGTAGGCCGCCTGCACGGCATGTGATCGCTGCACCGGAACGCTGAGGTCCGGGCTGCCCCAGACGCCTGTGGCGGCATTGATGTGGTGGCTGTCGAGCCAATCGAGCAGAAGCTCCACGGCGCGCCCCGCCCGCGCATCGTTATGGAAATCGCGGGCGTACTGCAGCAGCGTCCCGACGTTCATGATCTCGTTGCCGCTCCATGCGACGCGCTCTCCGAAGTCGCGGGCGTCGAGCCAACTCACCAAGTAGGCGGTGTCGCTGAACTCCGCAACCAGGGCGAACTCACGCGCCGCGACCGCTCCCAGCGCCGTCAGCGCGATGATGACATGGCAGGTCTGATGTGCCCGCCCGCACCAGAGCGGGTCCTCGGCGTACCATCCCTGGTCGAAGATGACCGGGTCGCGGTAGAGGCCGTCCTCATCCTGGTGGGAGTTCAGGTACGTCGCCCACGTGTCTCGCTCAGTGGCCGAGAGCCCATCCAGGTCGCCGTAGAGCGACCTCGCGGTGGCGGCGTAGCAGGAGCTGTAGAGCGTGGCGACGCTCGACTGGGCGCTGTAGACGTATCTGCACCCGTCCAGCGCGCACGAGGCGATGAACTCGAGCGTCTCGCGACGCAGGGCGTCGAGATCAGGGGGGATGCTGTCTTGAGCACTCTGAGGGGGCATGATGTCGGCCCTCCGTGTGGGCTGCACTCGTCGGAACAGAGACCAGATTCGCCAATGAATGCGCCGGCGGCGGGCGAATACCTTCTCCGCCACTGATCAAGGCCCGCCACCGCGCATCCGCGTGGAGCCGACGGGAGATTGGCGCCGGTGCCCACCCGGACAGCATTACGGGGCCGGGGGCCGTAGCGACGACCGGACGCCCACTGGTGTTGCAGGGATCAGTATCGCGACACCGAATACTATGTCATCGCGTCGCTCTGGCATCACGATGGCAGGCCCCGGTCGCCCGGGGATCTTGTGCGTGGGACGGCGTAGCCTCATGTGGGCATGAGAGGCAGATGGCAGAGGACGACAGAGTCCGGGAGCAGCCCGAGACCGATGTGGACGTCGCCGTCGTGGGCCCAATGCGCAAAGCTCCCCACTGGGCCTACGGCGCCTCGCCCGAGGCTGACCTCTCGTAGCGGCATGCCATCAACCTTTACTACCCGGTGCGATGGGCCGCCATTCTGGAGCGTGTGACATGAAGCCAGGCCCAGTTGCGGTGCTGCTACTGCTGTGCATCATCCCCGCCGGAGGTGCGCCTGTGATCATCGAGGGTGTCGAGGGATACCAGTACGACGATGCCATGTTCGAGGGCGTCCGCATCGCGCTGACGTGCCGCGGGGAGCCATTCTCCGCGGCCTACATCCAGGGCATCACCGGCATGGCGTTCCGGATTGCGGGGCCCTGCCCGTGTGCGCCCACNNGCATGGCGATGTCGCCGGACGAACTGATTGCCTGTCTCGGTTACCAGGTCGAGTGGCTCTGCCTCGGCATCTCGGACGGCAAGCTCGACCGGCCCGTCGCCGAGGTCGTCGAGCGCGTGAAGGAAGATGTCCGCGCCGGACGACCCGTGCCAGTGTGGCATGCCTTCACCTTCGCCGAATGGGACCTCGTCTGCGGCACCGACGATGAGACCGAGGAATTCCTCGGCGTCTGCACGTACGGGGGCAACGCCGGTGCGTACAAGCGCGCCGCCCAGACCCGCATGCAGGAGGCTGCGACCATCTGCCCGGCCTATGGTGCGCTCATCATCGGGGAGAAGACCGGCGAGTTCGACGCCCGCGAGGCTGAGTTGGCCGCCATCGAGGAAGCCATCCGCCACGCCCACGCCCCTCGCGATCCGTTTCTGCAACATGTTGCGGATCGCCAGATTCCGTGGCGCTTCCGGGAGGGTCTCGCGTGCTATGACGCTTGGGCGCAGAAGTACCGGGTGACGCCGGATATCGTGCCCAATGGCCCCGGCGACAGGTATCCGATGGGTGTCTACTCATCCACGCGCGGGGCCGCCGGTCCGTTCCTGCGGGAGATCGCCCCGAACTACCCGGATGCGCAGGGGGAGTTGCTTCGGGCCGCGGAGCACTTCGATGCCGACGCGGCGGCACTGCAGACCATCCGCACGGAAGCGCTCGGCTGGAACGTCGAGTGGAAGGAGCCCGACCCCGCGAGGGCCGCACGCGTGGTTGAGCTACTCTCGCAGGCGCGGGACGCCTACGCGGCGGGGATATCGGCACTCGAGAGTGCTCTGGGGCATATCGACCCGGCGCGCGTGGAACGTGCCCACCGCAGGGCCGTGGTCGAGATTGGGGAGGGCAGCGCACGGATCAGGGGCATTCAACCTCTGCAATGGGAGAGCAACCGCGACTGCACCTTCATCGGCGCGCTCCACGAGGCGTTGCGCAACACAGCCTCGATGTACACCTACACCGACTTGATGGGCCTCTCCGGCCTGGCCTTCAGATCCCGTTACTGCAATGCGGACACGGGAACGCAGTGGGGGCATTCATGCGCAATCGGGGAGATGCCCGACGAGCAGGCACTGCTTGCCGCGCAGACCGGCTGGAGCCTCCCAACCCAGTGGCTCGAGCCCGAAGGCCGTGACAATGAGGCCCTGGCGGCCCGCATCGCCGCGCAGATCGATGCGGGGCGTGGCGTGCTCACCTACCCCGGAACCTACAACGTGGGCCTCGTGTATGGCTACAGGGACGGCGGCAGGACCGTCGTCGTCAACGACTACATGGACAGGCGACAGCCGGTTCTCACCGGAATGGACGCCAGCAAGTCGATGGATGTGCCCGTCGAGAAGCTGGGGCCGCTATTCACCTATCTCGGGGCACAGAGCGATCCGCCGCACCCACGCGATGCGCTACGCAAGGCGTTCGAGATCGCGGTGGGCAACTGGCGGCGCGAGAAGCACGATGGTGGGATCAATGGGCGCGAGTACCTGTACGGTGAGACGGCGCTGAAGGCATGGATTGCGGACCTGGGTAGCTTCAGTGACCTCTCGGCCGAGGACCAACAGAGCCTGTCCGCGCTCGATCCGTGGGTCTACACGCAGATGTGGGACGCGCGACAGGCTGCAGTCAGCTTTCTCAGCGACTGGTCGTGCCTCACCGATGGTGCGGTCCGTGACGCTGTGACGCGCGCCGCCGGGCTGTACGAACAGGAGGTCGACGCGCTGCAGCCGCTGTTGGCCGAGAAGCGCGAGGCAGTGGCCACGCCGCACGATGTGGCTGCGTGGTCGGCGAATGACCGTGAAGCCGAGATTGCCGCGCTGAACGAGGCGCTGGAGCTCGAGCGCGGAGCGGTTGCCGAGTTGGAGGAGGCGCTGGAGGCGTGGTGAGGGGGTCGACCAGGGGACTGCCGCGTCTCGCCCACCGTGAGAGCCGAAGCCCCACCTTCTCAATCGAGACGGAGCGCTGTCCCTGATTCCGCAATACGATATTCGTGATACGGCCGCAAGAGACATCCAACCGGGGACAGGGACCCATTGCGTTGTCTCGTGAGTGGGTTCTGTCTGAAGCAGTTGGCGCAATGGGCGCCAGTCCCCGTTCGTGCCGGTCCCCGTCCCCCTACTCCGGTATACGCGCTAACTTTGGGCATTCGGCGAGGCGTTTGGTCGTTGTGGAGGGGC
>DPJP01000476.1 GCA_003542955.1 Armatimonadota bacterium | reverse complement strand
GCTCGAAAGCCCGCGACTCCTCGGATGCGAGACCTGGGGACGTTCCGCCGTTCTCCCCCTGCCCCGTTCCGGGGTAGGGGGCTGGGGGGAAGGGGCGCCCCTCACACAGGCACATGCGCAAACTGGCTCGCATGCAGGCCCGCGTACACGCCCTCGGACTCCATCAACTGCGCGTGCGTGCCGCGCTCCACAATGCGCCCGTCATCAATGACCATGATGCAGTCGGCCTTGCGGATCGTGCTCAAGCGGTGCGCGATCACAAACGACGTCCGCCCCTCCATCAGCCGCAGCATGGCCTCCTGGATGTGTATCTCCGTGCGGGTGTCGACGCTGCTGGTCGCCTCGTCGAGAATCAGGATCGCCGGATCGGCCAGCACCGCCCTGGCGATGGCGAGAAGCTGCCGCTGCCCCTGGCTGAGTGAGCTGCCCGCCTCCGAAAGCTGTGTGTCATAGCCGTGGGGGAGCTTGTGGATGAACTCGTGGGCGTTGGCGAGCCTCGCGGCCTGCTCGACCTCCTCGTCGGTCGCATCCAGGCAGCCGTAGCGGATGTTCTCGCGGACGGTGTCGGCGAACAGGAAGGTATCCTGCAGCACGATCCCGAGCGCCTGGCGCAGGTCATCCACCTTCACATCGCGGATGTCGGTGCCGTCGACGCGGATGCAGCCCTCATCGACATCATAGAAGCGCGTGAGCAGGTTGATGATGGTGGTCTTCCCCGCTCCCGTCGGCCCCACCAGCGCGATAGTCTGCCCGGGCGCGGCAACGAAGCTGACATCCCGCAGCACCGGCACGTCCTCGGCATAGCCGAAGCTGACATCATCGAAGTCGACGCGTCCTTTGACCTCGGTGAGCGGTTTGGCGTCGGGCTTGTCCTGTATCTCGGGGACCTCATCGATGATGGCGAACACGCGCTCCGCGCCGGCGATGGCCGACTGGATGCTGCCATACAGCATTGCGATCATGTGCAGCGGGCGGGAGAACTGCCGCGCGTAGGTCATGAAGGCCGCCACGTCGCCGACGGTGGCCAGGCCCTTGACTGCCATCCAACCGCCCGCGGCGGCGATCATGGCGAAGTTGGCGTTGCGCAGCAGGCCCATCACCGGGCCCATCAGGCCCACGTAGATGTCGGCCTTCGTCGCCGTGACACGGAAGCCTGAGTTGGCGGTATCGAACTCGCCGATGGCCTGTTCTTCTCGCCGGCAGACCTTGATAACGCGCTGGCCGCTGACGGACTCCTCGATGACGCCGTTGAGCGAGCCCAGGTTGCGCTGCCGGTCGCGGTAGCCCTGCCGGGTGATCTTCGCCAGATACTCCGTCAGCACCCATGTAATCGGCACCACCAACAGCGCCACAATCGCCAGGCGCCAGTTGAGCCAGAGCATGCCGACGGCGGAGCCCGCGATTGCCAGCACGCTGGAGATCAGTTGCGTGACGCTCTGCCCGAGCGTATTGCTGACCGTCTCCGTGTCGTTGGTGAGCCTGCTCATGACATCGCCGTGTGGCCGGGTGTCGAAGAACCGCAGAGAGAGCGCCTGCAGCCTGTCGAAGAGGTCCTTGCGCAGGTCGCGCACGCTCTTCTGGGAGACATGCACCATGATGACGGTTTGAATCCAGGTCGCCGCGGCGGCGATCACCTGCAGGCCGATGAGCAGGCCGGCGACGCGCGCGAGCCGTGCCAGGTCGGCGTCGGCCAGGCAGTCATCGATGGCAATCTTGATCAGATACGGGGTAACCACGGTGGCGGCGGTGCTCACGCCGACGAGCACGCCGACCCAGATCATCCCTATCTTGTACGGGCGCAGGTACTGCCACAGCCGCCGAACGACCCCGACAACATCGTCGGCCTTCTGCGGCGTCGCCGCGAATGCGCGCGGCCCCCCGGGCGGGCCGAACACCCGTATACGCTCTGTTGCGCTACGCTTGTCAGACACCGGCAACCTCCTGCACGTCAAGCTGCGAATGCACGATATCGCGGTAGGTGGCGCTGGAGCGCATCAACTCCGCGTGCGTGCCCTGCGCGCTGATGGTCCCGTTCTCCAGGATCAGGATGCTATCTGCGTTCACGACCGTACCGACCCGCTGCGCGATGACGATCCGCGTGCAGGTGCCCTCGCAGGTGTCGAGCCCCCTGATGATAGCCGCCTCCGTGGAGGAGTCCACCGCGCTCGTGCAGTCATCGAGGATGAGCACCTTCGGCTTCGCGACCAGCGCGCGGGCCAGCGACAGCCGCTGCTTCTGCCCACCGGAGAGGTTCACTCCCCCCTGGCTGAGGTCGGTTTCGTAGCCCTCCGGGGTCTCGGAGATGAACTCGTGCGCCTGGGCAAGGCGCGCCGCGGCCTCGACCTCCTCATCGGTGGCATCCGGCCGCCCGTAGCAGATATTGTCCCGGATGCTGCCGGAGAACAGCACTGCATCCTGCAGCACCAGCACCACATCGCGCCGGAGGTCATCCTGGCTCAACTCACGCACATCCACCCCATCGACCAGCACCCGCCCGTCGGTGACGTCATACAGCCGCGGGATCAGGTGCGCCAGCGTCGACTTGCCGGACCCCGTCGCCCCGAGGATCGCGACCGTCTCACCGGGCATGGCTTTGAAGGACACCCCGCTGAGCACCGGCTCTCCCCCGTTGCCGTCGTAGGTGAAATCCACGTCATCGAACTCGACGCTCCCGCGCGCGTTGGGTCGCCGGGCCGGCTTCTCCGGGTCAAGCACCTCGGGCCGGGTATCGAGGACCTCCCGGAGGCGCTCGGCAGAGGCATCCGCACGCGCCACGCGCATCACCATCATGCCCACGAACATGAGCGAGGTGAGCATCTGCATCAGGTAGTTGATGAATGCGAGGATCTTCCCGACCTGCAGCTCACCATGCACCACCTGGATGCCACCGAACCACAGGATCGCGACCACGCCGACATTCACCATCAGCATCATGATTGGCTGCATCACCGCGACGAGCGTCTGCGCGAGGATGGTGGTATCCTTGAGCTGCTCATTCGCCTCGCCGAAACGCGCTATCTCCTGGGGGGCCCGCACGAAGGCCTTTACGACCCTGACGCCGGCGAGATTCTCCTGCAGCACCACGTTGACGCGATCCAGCCGGTCCTGCACGGCGGTGAACAGCACATGCGCCTTCCCCATGATGAGTGCGAACAGCACGATCAGAAGCGGCGCCATGGCGACGAGGATCAGAGACAACGACGGACTCGTGAGCACTGCCATAATCAGGCTGCCGATAACCAGCAGCGGAGCGCGTACCAGGATGCGCAGGAACATCCCCGCCGCCTCCTGCACCTGCTCGACGTCGTTGGTCAGCCGCGTGACCAGCCGGCCGGTCTGCAGGCGGTCCAGATCGCCGAAAGACAGCGCCTGGACCTTCCGGAACAGGTCACCGCGGATGTCTGCGCCGAAGTTCTGGGCCGCGATGGTGGCGAACACCGTGCAGCCGACCCCACCGATGACGCCGATGACTGCTGCGCCGATCATCAGCCAGCCGGTATGCAGCACGCTTTCGAGGTCCTTGTTGGCGATCCCGATATCGACGACATCCTGCAACAGCCGCGGCTGCGCGAGGTCCATCGTCACCTCGATCGCCATCAACAGCGGCGCCAGCAGCGCCGCAACCCAGTATGGGCGCATATAGCCAATAAGTGTGCGAAGTGAACTCATCTACTTCGTGCCTCCGGGGTCTGCCGATTCGGCCGGCAGACCGTCTTCCTCGTCATCCAGCCTGGAGCGCTCCATCGCCGCTAAATGCAGCAACGAGAGCGCAAGGTGCAACCGGACTATATCTCTATCAGGGAGGTCTCCCAGTAGGGTCCTCAGCCGCCCGGAGACATGCTGCCGGTGCTTTTCCCGCTCCTGATGCCCGCTCTCGGTCAGCTCCGCCCGGACAACTCGGCGGTCGCGCTCATCCGGCACTCGCCGCACCAGGCCGCGGTCCACAAGAGCCTCGATGAGGCCGGTCACCGAGCTGGGGCTCAACTGCAGTCTGTCGACAAGTTGCGACATCGAGGGCGAACCGAGGCGCTCAATGAGCCTGAGGCACTCCATCTGTCCGAGGGTCATATCAATGTCGCCGGGGCGGTAGCCTCGATGGAGGTAGCGGCCGAAGACTGCACGCACCATGTCTTCAATAGCCGCTATGAGTCTGTCGCGTGGGATGTCCATACTTGACAAGACGTTCTTTTACTCCTGTATATTTCGGATTTCGAAATATCATAGCAGATTCCGTGCCAGATGACAACAGGCATGAAAGGGGGATCTAGCTCAAGAATCGGATACCAGTTCGAGGGCGGTGCGAACCTGACGGAGGATCTTGCGGCTGTGGCCACCAAGGGCAGTGACCACTTCGCTCTGCGCGATCTCCCCTATCTCATACAGGGTCCGGCCGTCCATCAGGCCGCAGACGAGTTCGGCGGTCACATACATGGTCACATCGCAGTACTCGCACTCATAGTGGACATTGGCCGGCCGCCCATCGACGATATCGAAGCTCAAAAAGAGCAGATTCTTCCCGTCGCCGTGGCAGCCGCTGTCATCGACGGCCTTGATTCGGCGGGCTCCATCGGATATTGGCGCAGAGTAGGGGAANNCACGATGCGCTCATAGGCGGCCTTGATCAGCTCGGCTTCCTTCATGGTATCTTCGGGAGCATCTGGTATTCGTCCAGAGTAATGAGGTGCTCCAGGGCATCGGTAAGAGCGTCACACTCAGCTTCGGTATTGTAGAGGTAGAGGGAGGCGCGGAGCTTCTCGCGCTCGCGCGAGATGCTATGAGACGCGAACCACGAATGCACGCAGAA
>DPJP01000094.1:594-14865 GCA_003542955.1 Armatimonadota bacterium | reverse complement strand
ACGTGGGGTGAGGGGCGAGGGAGCGTCAACGGCATTTGGTTGCCTACCCGCTCGCGACACATCGAGGAGGGACTACCATGCGTAAACTGCTTGTTGCGCTCAGTCTGATCGCTCTGTGTCCGGTCGTCATGCATGCCGCCGACACCGGTCTGGTCGCGCACTGGACATTCGACGAGGGCAACGGGGATGTCGCGCGGGATGTCACCGGTAACGGCCATGACGCCACTTTGACGGGCACGGAGTGGGTGCCTTCGCCGCGCGGGCATGCGCTGCGCTTCGACGCCCGGGAGGACGCTGCTCGGTATGGCGACACCGCCTCCATGAACATGGCCGGGGACATGACCCTTGCCATCTGGGCCAGAGTCGACCCGACCATCGCCCCGGACACATGCCATCTGCTCATCGGCGACACCGGATGGGCCGTCGAGCGCAACTTCAGCCTGTACCTGCATGGGAGCGGGGTGCTGCGCTTCGGGTGGAGCGACGGCAGTACCGTCGGGTCGCTGACGGCTCCCTCGAGCCTGCTCAACGGCACCTGGAAGCATGTAGTGGTAGTGGCGAACTCCACGGCCCTGCATGCGAGCATGTACATCGACGGCGAGGTGGTCGCGGAGACGCGGATGCCGGTCCCGATCAGCAAGACCGTCTTCAAGGAGCGCCTGACCGGCTGGTTCTACAACGGCTTCTTCACCGGCGAGATTGACGACATCCGCCTCTACTCGCGTGCGCTCCCGGATGGTGAGGTGAGGGCGCTGTACGCCGCGGAGGCCGACGTACAGGTGAGTAATACCGGCATGGTGTTCGACGCTTCCGCCGCCGAGCCGAGGGGACTCTCGCCGCTGTTGTTGCGCAACTACAGCGACGGACCCCGACGTGTCGAGTTGGGCGATGAGGCGATCGGACGGCAGGAGATCACGCTGGAGCCCGGCGCCTCCACGGAGGTCTCTCTCGGCTCGGTGCCGCTGCAGCGGGTATGGACCGATCGCACAGATCTGTTCGTGGCTACGGAAGCCGCTCAGGCGGCACGGCTGCCGGTCGTCACCCATCGCGGGGACGCGGTCGACGCGCAGGAGGCCATTCTGAGCCAGGACCTGTTCGCGGAGCCGCTCCGCGTGGTTGTCTCCGACCCGTGGCGGGCTGAGATGCCGCCGGGGAAGACGCAACGGCTGGATGTCGATGTGACACTTGCGCTTCCGGCCCAGCAAATACGCGAGGGCAGTCTGCACCTGCAGTTGGCATCGCGCGAGAGCGGGGGTGTCGTGCTGACCAGGGAGATCGCCTCGCCCGATGCTCACCTGTCGATGGCACTGAATGTGACGGCTCTCCCGTGGGGCGCGTATGATCTGAGTGTCGACTTCCGCGACCAGGCGGGCGACGCGCGCGTCTGTGCGAAGCGGCTGGTGACCGTCCTGCCGGGTGGCAAGCAGCAGATTCATGTACTGAACAACCTCGTGAGTGAACTGATGGATGCCGGGGACCGGGGGCTGCTGGAGGCCCGCCGGATCGAGTTCATGAACCCACGCGACGGCTGGGTGTGGTTCAGCGCGACTGGTGAGTGCTCGTTGCGGGTCAATGGTGAGGGAGTGCTGAGAACGAAAGACGACGCGGCGCCGGTCGAGGCCATGCGCCTGCTGCCGGCCGGCAAGCACGTGCTCCGGGTGACAGGTCAACCGACTGAGCTTCTGGTGCGGCNNTCACGCCCTTTGGCAGCAACAGCTGGGAGCGGCTGGGCAAGCACACTCTGGCAAACACGAACACGATCGAGAGCCAGCAGGTGGACATTCCGGAGCGCGATGAGTGGCTTGGGCAGGGGAGGATGTGGCTTGGCAACGTGCAGGCGCCCGGCCTCATCGACCAGACCGAGTGGACTCCGGAGACGATGCTCGATGTGTGGCTGAACCCCGGCAAGCCGACGGCATGGGCCGAGAGGGAGGGCTTCGCCCTCGACAAGCTCTCCGGCGTACAGGTCGATGAGTACGTACCCGGCAAGCCCTCGACACCCAACGTCCTGACGACGGCGCTCTCCATCGCAAGAGCATCCGAGCACCCCGCCTACGCCGGGAAGCTGTGGATTCCGTTCGCGGTCAACATGTACGGCAGTGGGGCGGCGGAGTTGCTGATGAAGACGTCGATGGGGAGCGGCTGGCCGTTCTCTGTCGAGGTCTACCAGCCCGAGGCGCCCACCGAGGCGGAGAACCTCGCTGCAATGCGTGGGCGCTTCGATAGCGTGGCCGCGGAATGGGAGCAGGCCTATCCGGGCTCGATGCGGCGGGCAATCTTCACCCCGATGTATTCCTATCTCCCGTACTGCACCACCAACTGCTACCCACAGGCGGATTTCCGCGTGCACCTGGATATGCAGATGCAGGTACTCGCGAACGAGCCGTCGATGTTCGGCCTGTGGGGTGTGCAGCCGTATCGCTCCAACTACGTGGATGAAGAGATACTCAACACCATGGCACTGCTGTTGCGCCACTACTGCATCGAGGGCAGGATCGACAGGATGCTCGGCGACCCGTACGAGCTGTGCCATGTAGCCGACCCTGACTTCGCGGAGGGTATGGCGAAGTGGCAGGTGACCCCGGCGGAGGAAGGCAGCGTCAGCGCCGGGAAGTTCGATGGCTACGGCCAGCTTCAGGGGCGCTACCCGGTGGGCACGATGGGCGACACGTTCCTCCTGCTCACGCGCAACGCGAAGGCTCCGAATCTGCTCAGCCAGCAGGTGCAGGGGCTCGAAGCGGGCCGGCTCTACTCGTTGAAAGTCTTTACCGGGGATTACGCGGACCTCACCGCGGGTGCGAGCCGCAAGGACCGGCAGGTGCTGTCGATTGGGCTGGATGGGGCCGAAGTACTGCCGGGTGGCTTCAGCCATCCGTTCTGCAGCGCCCGCGGCCCGCAGCCGTTCAGCACGTCAAATCGCTTCTGGATGACCTATCACTGGCTGCAGTTTCGCGCGCAGGGAGAGACCGCGACACTGAGGCTGAGCGATTGGGCCGACGTCGACACGCCGGGCGGCCCGGTCGGCCAGCAGATGATGGTCAACTTCGTCGAGCTGCAGCCGGTGTTCGATCCCGATGCGGCTGAGTAGATGCTGATGCGGTCATGTCGCACTACGGCGCCGGCTGGCAGGTTGGGCAGAGGTAGGAGGTCCCGCCCTCGAACTTGATCTTCACTAGCGGTGTTCCGCACTCGAGGCAGGGCGTGCCCAGAGTAGCCTCGCATGCGCGCGGAATGAAGCCGCCCGGCCGTCCGTAGAGGTCCCCATCGCTGTAGCGACCGCCCCGGGCGACCGCCTCCTCGCAGACGGTGTTGACGCACTCGCAGCAGGCCCGCAACTCATCCGTGCTCAGGGAGACGAGCGCCCGCTTGGGGTGGATACAGGCGCGATGGAGCACCTCGATGGCATAGCCGGCATCCAGACCGCTCAGGTAGTAGCCGGGCTCGAAGGCATGCAGGAACTTCTTGGCGCTCAGGCCCCGGTCGTCGATGGCGGCTGCTGCGTCGCGGAAGCCCTCCCAGGTGTAGGCGTCTGAGAGTGGCTCAATGCCGCGCCCATACCACTTCTCCACATACCGCCTTCTCTCCGCATCGTCGAGCACCCTGATGAGTCCCCACAGCGAGATCGCCACGGACAGATGACTCTCGTCGGTGAAGCAAACGCGCAGGCAACTTCGCTCGGGCGGGCCCTCGCCGGGCTGGTGATAGAGCGCCCTGCCTGAGATGTAGCCCAACACAAGGCTATGGTTGGTGTCGGTGGGGAGGAACACGCTGCTCGCGACGCTCTCCGCCGCGCAGATAGTCGCCCCGCGCAGCCGCAGATCGAACACTGCAGGCGGCTGGTTGATGGCGCCGAAGCGCCAGCTCCCCTCGACCTGGGTGATGTCGAGGACCCAGATGCTCTCGATCTGCTTGCCGACGAGGGCCTCTTCCATCTGCTCGCGCAGGCAGACGCACTCGGGGTAGGACAGTGCCATGGCGTCACCTCAGAGAAGGTGTGGCTACTGGGCGGGAGCGGCCTTGATGGCTTCAAGGGCCTGCTCCAGGTGCTCCACAGCCTGCGTTTCCTTCGCGGCGGCTGTGCGAACGTGCCCGGCCATCTCGCGTCGCTTCTGCGGGTCCTTGAGCGCATCAGCGATGGTGGGGCCGCCTCCGCCCCAGAACCACAGGCTGGGGTTGATGTCGGCAACTTGGTCATAGAGGTCGGCGGCGGCGCGCAGATGCTCGGCGGCATCCGGCTCGGCATCAGCCACACGCCGGAGGTAGGCCGCGGCGCTCCGGCGCTCGCTCAGCATCGTGCACTGGTCGCCATGGACCATGATCCGCAGCTCCATCGCCTCTGCGTCATCGGCCGGGTAGTCGGCATCCACCTCCAACGCCGCGGCCCAGGCTTCATACGCAGCCAGGCCGCTGACGTGGTCCGGCAGGTGTGGGCGCCCGGGCTTACGCGCGAGGTCGATGGCGTACTCGAGTGAGCAGATCGTGGCATCCCGTTCCGACATCCCCCGGCTCATCCTGTCGCCGACGAGGACGAGCCCCACCGGCTCCGTATCGACGGGGCCGAGGCCGGCGTCCGGGGCCTGGGAGAAGCGGTCGAACTTCTCGAACCATCCGCTGTCCTCGTAGTAGTCTCTCAACTCGGCGGGCTGGAAGTAGCTCCAGCCGTGCAGGACCTCGCCGCCGCTGCTATAGCCGGTGATGACGCCGGCCTCCGGCGGGCCTATGAGGCCAAAGCCGATGACAGGGCGGCCGCGGGCGATGCTTCGCTGGATGGCCTCGATCATCCGTGCCTTGTCTCGCCGCACTACGCGCAGTTCGTAGCCGGTGGCATCGGCTGCGAGATCAAACGGCTTCGGCGCCAGGTAGCCCAGGTCCACGTTGCCGCCGTCGTCGCGGTTCCAGAGTCGGCGGAAGGCCGCGCCACAAGCGCCCATCAGGTAGTCGTAGTCGACGGGGTCACCCAGGTACTCGAGCACGGCGCACAGGGAGCCGGCGAATGGGCACGAGTGCACGTGGTAGCCGATCTGCGGGACGCCGTCGAGCACCACGCGGCCGAAGGTGCCCGGTGTCTGCGTGCCGGAGGTGCCGTCGCCCATCAGTTCGAGGGCGCGCTGGATGTGCTCGGCTGCCTCGGCGTCGCGTCCGCGCGCAATGCGGATGAGCGGCACGATGCGGCGCCGGATGTGGCCCTTGTCGAACGTCTCGGCGCCGACGTCGTTGGTGATCATCCCTCCGGTGAACTCCCAGATGGCCCAGACGAGGTCGTGCTCGTCGTTGAAGCACCTGGCGGCCTCGAGCAGCTCCCCCGCGGCTGCCGGCTCGGCGCCGGCCAGACCTCGGAGGAAGTCCCCGCCGTATGCCCTCGCCTCCGCGAGCGCACCCCCGGCGCTGTGGTGGACATCAAGCCGCCTGCGCCGTGCCGTTGCGTCGTCGCCTGTGAACAGGTCATCCCTGAGCAGCGTATCGGCCCACATGGTGAAGGCCGCCTGACCCGCCCAGTGCCCGCGCACCACGGGTGTGCGCATGATCTCGAGCCCCCGCCGGAGCGCCTTCACGCGGATCTCACGCTCTGATGGGCGCGGCTGCTTTTCGTTGACGACGACCAGCCCCCGCGTGTCGGCGAACCAGTCGCGTTTGCGGAAGTAGAGATCGGGGTCGCCGGGGGCAGCTTCCTCGAACTCGAGCCCCGCCGCGAAGTCCCCCTCATTCTGGAAATAGCTGCGCCCGATGAGCACCTGCCCGCCATCGTCATAGCCGGTGATCAGGCAGCAATCTGGCGGGCCGACAACACCGATGCCGATGACCGGCATCCCCGCGCGAATGCTCGCCATGGTGCGTTCGCGGAATGCCGCCTCGTCATACTCGACCTCCTGCTCCACGCCCACTGACCGGGCGAAGTCCTGCCGCAGGATCACCTCGCACGAGTATCCGACGGACTCCAGGCCGTCCTGGAAGACCGGCACCGGGTCTTCTGGCATGCCCCAGAGCTCAAGCGCGTCCCAGTCCCAGGCATCGCTATTCCAGCCGAGGCGGAAGGCCAGCCCGGATGTGCCCAGCACATGCTTGTGGACGTTGTGCCAGGGGTCGCTGCGGCCCGACGTCGTGCTGATGCCGGGGTCCTCGCCCCGGAACTGGAGAATGGCCCGAACACAGCCGGGAAAGGGATCGTCCTGGGGCGCGCCTGTTCCACGGTAGAAGCCGATCCACGGCACGCCCTGGATGACGCACCGCACCGTCGGGTCCGAAGCGCCTTTCTGCATCTCTACGCCCTCCCCTCGCTGCGCACACAGCGGCGTCGCGGCCGCGGCCAGCATCGTGACGGCAACAAGCCTGTTCATCGTGCACTCTCCCTGGCATTGCAGGAAGTCTACTATGGGCCAGTAGAACGTTGACGTACAACACTTCTGCGCCACGGGCGCATCGTCCTGCATGCCGGACCGTTCAGTGCGGCCGTGGCCGGGCTCGCGCGATACTGTCTGCGTTGCGTCGGCCCGCCGCCCCGCCCACGTCGGCAGAGAAGGTGCCCCGCCTGCCCGGCGGGAAACAGGCGGCCGGACACGCATACTGACGCAGGAGCGCGCGTGTGGCGCTCCGCGCTGTGATCACTGGAGGTCTTCACCATGGGCAATCTGGGCTATGACGATACACCGTTCCTGCCGGACGGCAAGTGGCGCGTGCATGACAGCACGCGGCCGCAACCGCCGATTGTCACCCCCGGCGCGGCGTGCTGTGACTGCGTGCTGGTCGGGCCGCCCTCGGATGCGGTCATTCTGTTTGAGGGCACCGATCTGTCAGGCTGGGTGAGCAAGGCCGACGGCAGCCCGGCGGCGTGGAAGGTCGAGAACGGCTACATGGAGGTCGTCCCCGGCACGGGCTACATCCAGACGAAGGAGCAGTTCGGTGACTGCCAGCTCCACATCGAGTTTGCTGCTCCGACCGAGATCAAGGGTGAGAGCCAGGGCCGTGGCAACTCGGGGGTCTTCCTGATGGGGGCCTACGAGGTCCAGGTGCTTGACTGCTACGACAACCCGACCTACCCGGACGGCACGACCGGGGCGCTGTACGGGCAGTTTCCGCCGCTGGCCAACGCCTGCCGCAAGCCCGGCGAGTGGCAGACGTATGACATCATCTGGGAGGGCCCGCGGTTCGAGGGGGAGACCGTCGTCAGGCCAGCCCGCATCACCGTCATCTTCAACGGTGTGCTGCTTCACTACGCGACCGAACTGATCGGGAAGACGACGCACAGGGAGGTCGGGGTGTATGAGCCGCACCCGGAGGTCGGTCCGCTGGCACTGCAGGACCACGGCGACCTGGTGCGCTTCCGCAATATCTGGTACCGGCCGCTGAAGGGCTATCCCGAGGGGTAGACGGCGGTTCCGGGCGGGTATGCGCCCGGGGAGCAGAGAGCAGAATGAAAGCCGCGCGTGGGCCCAGGGCCTCACGCGCGGTCTGCCTTCCCCGCTCACGACGCCCCCTGCCGGGCAACCACCCTCACCATGCCCAGGTACTCGATTTCAGGGACGGTAAAGGTTGCGTAGTCGCCATCCAGCTTGAATGGGATGGACTCGCCTTGCGGTTCGAGAATGACTGCCGTCGCGCCGGGGGCCTTCACCTGACACGCGAGCCCGCGTAGCGGGTGCACCCGCTCGATGGAGGGGATCGCGCTGGCCGCGCCCTGGTGGCCGACCTGGTAGTGGATCAGGTTCAGCAGCAGGTCGCCATCCGAGAGTCGCATCAGGTTGCTCTCGATGATGCCGGAGGCGTCGACGCGGTACGGCGGCTCCGCGTCGATGTAATCCCACAGCCCGCTCACGAACTGCCGCAGCCAGTGATGGTTGGTCTCCCAGTAGATCTGGAAGATCGAGCCTGCGATGTAGACGCCGCGCCCGTCGCCGAAATCGTTGATCGTGGCGAAAGGGTAGGGCGACGAATGCAGTGAGGGAGGTGGGCAGGTGTGGCGGAACGCGTAGTCCTTTGTCGTCTCGATCTGCGGGTAGATGTAGTCGGCCAGCACCTGCGCCCCGCGGGGGATGGCCTTGAGGCTGCGGCCCCGGCACTGCAGCGGCAGGTCATCGGCCTCGCCCCGCACCTCCGGCCGCGGCCTGAAATGGCTGACCGAGAACACGGAAGGCTCCAGGAACTCGATCCCCAGCACATCCTGCAGCTCGAATACGCCGCCATCTCGCAGCAGGCTGGTGCCGCAGGCCACCAGCGTGCCGCCGGCGGATACCCAGTCACGGAGAGCCGGATAGACCTCGGGGGCGTACTCCGGTGAGCCGCTCAGCACCACGTAGCGGTAGTCGGAGAGCTTGCCCAGATCCAGTGACGGCAGTATGTCGAACTGCACGTGGCTCTCGACAAGGGCTTTGTGGGCGCCCTGCATGGTCGGGCCCAGGGCGTCGGGAGCCGGGTGGTCGCGGCGCGGTACGGGTGCGAGCAGGGCGGCATGCCGCACGGTAGCGGCCTCCGCGAGTAGCTCCTCACGCTGCTGGACGAAGCCGAACGCCCTGTCGAACATGTCGTAGACGGCGGGCTGAAGCGTGCCGTCGACATTGACCTGGTCGCCGGAGCTTGCTACACAACCGTTGCCGATCATCGCGGCGAACTCGGTTGTCATCTGGGCGGCCGGCTTGAGCGTCAGGTCGCCCCAGCCCTGGTAGAAGCGGACCGACATCACCTGCACGGGGTAGTTGTACGTGCGCACCGTGCGCGCGGCGAAGCTATGCGAGAGGTAGTTCGAGTGCGGCTGGCTCTCCCACACGCCGCAATCATTGAGTTCGCGGAATGTCTGCGGGGCGTCGATGCGGCCCGAGCGGTTAGTCACGATTACCAGCTCGGGGTTGTGCTCCTCACAGATGGCCCGCAGTTCGCGCAGCAGTCTTCCCGTGGAGTTGTAGAGGAACGCCTGGCGCTCGTTCTCCGGCAGCTGCGGGGTCAGTTCATAGCCATACATGGCCTGGAACTTCTGCTTGCAGTAGCGGCAGTAGCACTTGGCGACCATCGGGATATCTATGAAAAAGCCATCCACCGGGTAGCCCTGCGCGATTTCCTGAAGCTGCGGCAGCACCAGCTCCTCGCGATAGGGGGTGTTAATGCAGACTGGCCCCCAGCAGCCGGTAGTGGGCGTCGGCGTCCCGTCCTCCTCTGTCGCGCGCCAGTGGTCATGCTCCCAGCAGACACGGATATCGCAACAAAGGGAGTAGTATGCCAATGTGCGGATGCCGGCTTCTCGGCATGCGACGGCGGCCTCCATGAGGAAGTCATTCGGCAGCCCGCTGTGCTTGTGGCCGACTGTGGTGTTGTAGAACGAGTTGCCGAAGTGGCATTTGGCGAACAGGGCGACCATGTTGACGCGCCCGTGGAGCAGATGAGCCACGAACTCATCGGCGCGGAAGCTCTTGATCGCCTCCGGTGGGAACTCCGGCATGTGAAAGTCCATGTGCACCTGCCGGATGTGCTTTGTGAACCAGTCGCATCGTGCCATGGGTATCCCCTCCGTGTCGCCGGCTGCGGCGCTACTCGATGTGCCCGTTCTCCTCGCGGATCTGGACGCGGCGGATCTTGCCGCTGATCGTCTTGGGCAGCTCGGTGACGAACTCGATCAGGCGCGGGTACTTGTAGGGCGCCGTGGTGCGTTTGACGTGCTCCTGAAGCTCATCGACGAGTGTCGCGCCGGCCTCGTAGCCGGGGGCGAGGATGATCGTGGCCTTGACGATCTGGCCTCGGTCGGGATCGGGCACGCCGGTGACCGCGCACTCGAGCACCGCCGGGTGCTCCATCAGTGCGCTCTCGACCTCGAACGGCCCGATGCGGTAGCCGGAGCTCTTGATGAGGTCATCGGCGCGGCCGACGAACCAGTAGTAGCCGTCCTCATCACGCCAGGCCATGTCGCCGGTCCGGTAGATGTCGTCATGCCACATGGCGCGAGTGAGTTCCTCGTCGCGATGGTAGTGGACAAACATGCCGGGGGGGCGGCCCTCGTGCGTGCGAATGACGATCTGCCCCTCGTCGCCAACCTCGCAGACGTTGCCCTCATCGTCAAGCAGGTCGATGTGGTAGCCGGGGGACGGCTTGCCCATCGAGCCGGGGCGCGGCTCGACCCAGGGGAATGTCGCCAGGGCGACGACGGTCTCCGTCTGCCCGAAGCCCTCCATGATGCGGTGCCCGGTCATCTCCAGGAAGCGGTTATAGACCTCCGGGTTGAGCGGCTCGCCCGCGGTAACGCAGTACTCGAGGCTGCTCAGGTCGTACTTGCTCAGGTCGTGCTTGATGAGGAAGCGGTAGACCGTGGGCGGTGCGCAGAAGGTCACGACCTTGTTGCGCACCACGACCTCCAGCAACTCGTGGGGATCGAAGCGCTCCATGTCGTAGGCCATGATCGAGGCCCCGGCGATCCACTGACCGTAGATCTTCCCCCAGGCCGCCTTCGCCCAGCCGGTGTCAGAGACGGTCAGGTGCAGGCCGTCGTTGCGGACGTTCTGCCAGAAGGCCGCGGTGAGGATGTGGCCCAGCGGGTAGGTGAAGTCCTGGGTGACCATCTTCGGCATTCCCGTGGTGCCGGAGGTGAAGTAGAGCAGCATGATATCGTCGTTGCAGGTCGCCTCGTCGCCCGTGGGGCGGGGGAAGTCGGCCGAGGCGTTCGCCGCATCCGTGGTGTAGTCGAGCCATCCGGCGCGCTGCCCGCGCACGACGGCCTTGTGCTGGAGCGTCCCGGCCGACGGCTGGGCGTCATCGACCGCTTGCAGAACGCGCTCTTCATCGACGGAGATGATCATGCGGATGTCGGCGGCATTGCAGCGGTAGATGATGTCCTTGGCGGTCAGCAGGTGCGTGGCCGGAATCGCGATGGCCCCGATCTTGTGCAGTGCAAGCAGGCAGAACCAGTACTCGTAGTGACGCTTGAGAATCAGCATCACCGAATCGCCCTTGCCGATGCCGAGCTGCTTGAGCCACGTGCAGGTGCGGTCCACCTGCTCCTTGAGTTCGGAGAAGGTGTAGCGGCGGCTGTTGCCCTCGACATCCTCCCAGACCAGCGCGAGCTTGTCGGGCTCGGTGCGGGCCCACTCGTCAACGATATCGCAGGCGAAGTTGAAGTTGTCCGGCACGACGATCCTGCAGCGCGACGCGAAGTCCTCGTATGAGGAGAACTCAGTTGCGGACAGGTACTTCTCGAGCATTGTGAGCGCCCTCCCGTCAGGTGGAAGCTGATGTCTGTGCGTGGATTGGATCAGGTGACCACGGCAATGAAACGCGCGGGCTTTCCGCCCTCCGCGACCATGCCGTGCGGGAGGCGTGCGTTGAAGTAGATACTGTCACCCTCCTCGAGTACGACCTCGTGGCCGTCGATCGTGATCTTGACGGTGCCCTCGAGCACGTACTCGAACTCCTGCCCGGGATGGGTGTTGAGCGAGGGGGGCGACGGGGAGTCAGACGGCTGGACGGTGACGAGGAAGACGTCTACGTCCTTGTCCGCGAAGTTGTAGGCGAGATCGATATAGTCGTATGCTGCGCGGCGTTGCACCGCGACACCGTGGCCCTTGCGGACGGGCGCATAGGTGTGCAGCCTCGGCTCATCTCCCGTGAGGATGGCTGTCAGCTCGACGTCGAAGCGGTCGGCCACCTGGGTGAGGAAAGTCACGGGCATGTCGGTTTCACCGCTCTCGTACTGGCGGTAGGTCTCAACGGGGATGCCGAACTCGCGTGCGGCGGTCTCGACCGAGACGCCCGCGATTTCGCGCAGCGCGCGGATGCGGCTGGCAATCTGCTTCAGGTCCACGGCCATAGCTCTCGCCCCTTCGGGCACAGTCTCAACGACCAGGCACAACAGCGCTGCCGATTGTAGCACAACCGGGAAGGGGATTACAGGGGGCATGGGCCTGACCTGAGCGGCGATTTCCGTTGTCCGTCCTTCTCATCGGTGAATGGAATGGAGCACCTGGCAGCGAATAGCTGAATCGCAAGACGTATTCCGTCACTGGAGATTGATGATGCGTATAGAGATGATCGTGCTTGCTGTCGCCGTGGCCGGTCTGAGCCTCGCCGCACCGGTCAGTCTGACGGTTCGGGAGCATGGCGGCGTTGCGCGGACGGCGGCGCCGGTGCGCGGCGGTGTGCCGTTTGCCCTCGGCGCGCTCCCCGAGTGCGCATCCGCGGGCCTGGTCGATGCGGCCGGCACTGCGCTCCCCTGCCGCGTGCGGCCGATTTCGCGCTGGCATGACGGCAGCGTCAAGTTCCTCCTGCTCGATACGCAGGTGGACTTGCCGGCGAATGGCAGCCTCGCGCTGACGCTCACGCCCGGCGAGCAGTCGGAGTGTCTGCGCCGGGTGAGTGTCGGGGAGGACGAGGACGAGATCGTCGTCAACACCGGCGCGGGGATGTTCATCTTCTCGAAGACGAAGTTCGGGCTGCCCGCGGCGGCATGGGCGGACCTCGATGGCGATGGCGCCCATGATACCCAGGTCGTCTCTGAGCCGGGGGAGTTCATCTGCGAGGTCGAACACACGCCGCCCGGGGAGCCGCAGGAGGAGAACTGGCTGCGCGATGCCGCGGGCGGGCCGCGCGAGAGCTTCTCGGCTAGCGCCGAGGGCGGGTACGCGGCCGAGGTCGAGAGCGCCAACGACCTGCGCGCGGTGATCAAGCTCAGCGGCTGGCTGGTCAATGACGAGGGCCGCAGGCTGATCCAGTACATCATCCGCGCCCATGCAGTGGCAGGCAGCTCCGAGCTGCGCATCCTCCCGACCTTCATCTACGCGGGGAAGCCGCACGAGGACTTCATCCGCTCGATGTACCTCCAGTTCCCCTCCGCGCAACCGGGCGCCACGTGGTCTCTCGGCGGCCAGGCGCGGCACGCGGGCGACCTGCGCCCCGGTGTGACCATGTCGATGGTCGAGACCGGCCCGGAGAAGATCTACCATCTCGCCCCGTACACGCAGGATAAGAGCGTGGGCTACACCATCACCCGCAACAGCGAGCCGCAGGCCAAAGGCACCCGGGCCGCCGGGTGGGCACGGCTGTCGAGCGCGCAGTGGGCGATGCACCTGGGTGTGCGCAACTTCTGGCAGATGCACCCGAAGCAGCTTGAGATCGGGGGCGACGGCGTCACGTTCTACCTGTGGCCGGAGGAAGGCGGCAAGGTCCTCGACTTCCGGCGCCGCTATGATTACATCGAAAACACTTACCACTACGATCTGAGCCTGTGGGAGTACGGCGGCGAGGGTGTTGCCGTGACGCACGAGTTCGCGCTGCGCTTCGGCCCGGCATCCGAAGATGTCGGGCCGCAGATGGTGGCGGAGTTGAACGCCCCGTTGGTGCTCGAGTGCTCGCCCCGGTATGTCTCAGAGACCCTTGCCTTCGGGCCATTCGCGCCCGCGAACCGGGGCGCGTACCCGCGTCTGGAGGGCCTGCTCGATGTGGGCGTGGCGTGGATCGGGCAGAACCAGGCGGCATTCCACTGGGACGGCATGATCGACTTCGGCGATACGCTGTTCCATGGCTACAACACGCCGAGCCACTACGGCTACCGGGGCGAGAACGCATGGTGCAGCCGGGGATATGTCGGCTGGCTGAACAACGACGGGACGCTGACGGATTCCTTGTTCATCCAGTATCTGCGCAGCGGCGACTACGGCGCCTGGCTGATGGCCGAGGCGATGGCCAGGCACGTGATGGATGTCGATACATGCCACCACTGCGCGGCGGAGCCGGGGCATGTCGGCGGCGGCCACCGGCACGATCAGCAGCACTGGGGCAACGGCGTGCGTGGCTACGGGACGGCCACCCACGGGGCGATAGACTACTACCTGCTCACCGGCGACGAGCGCGCGCTGGATGTTATCGGTGAGTATGCCCGCTACCATGACACGGGAGTCTCGGCGGAGAACGAGGACCGCATCGGAGGGCTGATCCGCTACTGGGAGATCACCGGAGATGAGCATTGGAAGCAGCGGGCCGACGAGTTGCTGGCGGCGGAACTGCAGGTCGCGCCGGACAGCGAGTGGCGCTTTGTCACCAGGCGGCACTTCCGCTTTGTCTCGAACACCTCCAAGAGCCTCATGCACTACTACTACGCCGCCCCGCCGGAGGACTCGCAGGCCCTGCGCGAGGCCATCATCAGGAGTATGGACCCCCTCTACCCGGTTTTCATGAGCGCATGGGACGATGCCGGGTACCTGCCGCTGATCCTGTCGGCAATGGCCTATAGCATGACCGGTGAGCAGAAGTACGCTGATGCCACGGCCGCGCTGCTGCAGAACATCTACCTGCCGCCGGAGAAGG
>DPJP01000094.1:0-527 GCA_003542955.1 Armatimonadota bacterium | reverse complement strand
TGCCGACATGGTGGCGACCGCCGCCGAGTGGCGCGTGAACAATGTCTACATGTTCAACATCCACGCCCTGGGTCCGGTACCCTACGCGATCGCGGCGCTGGAGGCCGCGGGCATGGATGAAGGCGCGGCGTATGCCCTTGAGCGGACCAACGAGCAGCCGCCGCCGTTCGAGGAGGTACTCGACCCGGAGAAGATGAATCGCCATCCGGATTACCAGGGCAAGCCGGCGCTGATGTACACCTACACGATGGCGCATGGGGCTCCGAGCGACAAGGGAGGCCGGTCGAGGCTGATCCTGCTCGAGGACGGTGTGCCACTTGGCCCCGCGCACACGGGCCATGTCGAGACGATCATCAGCGGTGGCGGGCGCTGGAGCCACTGGGGCGCGCGCGGTATCTACTTCTCGACTCCCGACAACAGCGACCCGCGCACGAACGGCAGGGAGTACAAGGTAGTCAATCCCGGGCCGGAGGGGTAGGGGGAATGGACACAGGGCGGTTCCCTCTTCTGCCTCACCCCCCGGCCCC
>DPJP01000393.1 GCA_003542955.1 Armatimonadota bacterium | reverse complement strand
AGTGCCTGACCCCAGCCGTTCTCCTCTACCCCCTCTTCGGTGCCGAATCCGGGCATCTATCTCCCCTGCACTGCGCGAACGGACTCCACTTGCACAGGGGCTCATCGCGTCGACCATGGGGCATGTCTCAGGAGTTCTGAACCTCCCTCTCGTCGACGTCCAGCACCAGCCGTGATGGGTACTTCGGCGAGTGGTGGATGGTCTGCTCCGCCACAGCCAACTCGGCATCAACCAGGTCATTGCGCCCGATGTTGTGATTGCGGTCATGGTTCGGGAAGTCGCTGCTGGTGATCTCGAGGCGGATGCGGTGGCCCTTGCGGAAGCGCACCGCCGTCGCGCCCATCGTGATGTCGAACCGATAGACTCGCCCCGGCTCCAGGAGTTCCTCAACATCATAGCCGTTGCGGTGCCTGGCCCGGACCATGCCGTAACAGACTTCGAGCGCCCTACCGTCAGGAGCCTCGTCCACCAGGCGGGCGAAGAAGTCTGTGTCCGGCGCCGAGGATGAAGCGTACAGCACAACCCTCGGGTGGCCGGCGATCTCTATCTCTTCCTCAACCGGTTCGGTGCAGTAGTACACGATGTCGCGGCGGTACTCAAGCCGTCTCCGGTCCGGTGGGATGGTGAAAAAGGCCGTCGTCCAGAGCGTGGGGACTGGGTCATGCGGATCATAGATGTACTCATCGGCTGTGTCCGCCCGTGGCTCACCCTCTGCCAGGGTACCGGCGTCCTCGATCGGGCGAGCCTGACCGTCGCTGCCAAGGTAGAGCGTGCGCTCGCTGAGACCCTCCGGGGGCCACGTATCAGCCGATTTCCACTGCGCCGAGCCCATCACGAAATAGCGGCATGCAGGCTCATCCTCGACACCATTCTCTATGCCCTTGAGCCAGCGGTCGAACCAGCGTATCTTCATCCCGTCGATGTCGATCTCCGCCTGCGGGCCGAAATCGATATCCCCGATCTGGCGTTTGCCCGACCCTCCATGGTTCCAGGGGCCGAGGACGAGCTTCGTCTGCGTGCGTGCAATCTCGGTGCGGGCGTTCTCCTGCATCCCCCGCAGGTGACCCATCGAGGCGCAATGGTCGTACCAGCCGGAGAAGTCGAGGTTGGGGACCTCGATCTCGGCATGCTTCTCGGCAAGCTTCCAACACTCGGCGGATGGGTCCTCGAGCCAGCGCCCGGCCTGCTCATCAAGTGGCGGCGGCAGGTGCTTGATGATCTCCATCAACGGCAGCAGCCCCATCCAGGCGGCGCTTTCAAGGTTATCGAATATCTCGCGGGCCTCAGCCGGTGTGTGGGGCGGGGGCCAGCCGGCACGGCGGCGCAGATCAGGGGCGATGGTCGTCAGCCACCACTTGATTCTGCGCGCAGGCTTGAATGCGCCCCACCAGTCAACATCGGTTTTCTCCAGTGGGATCGAGCACGCGTTGATGCAGCGTAGGTGCGGAGGTCGCTCCGCGGCCAGCACCCACTGCATCCAGCCCGGGTAGGAGGTTCCCCAGGTGCCGACATTGCCGTCACACCACGGCTGCCGGGCGGCCCACTCGACGGTGTCATAGCCGTCCTCGGCATCATGCGTCGGCTCGGTGTAGAATGTGTATTCGCCGCCGGACTCGTAGCGGCCGCGGGCATCCTGCGAGAGCACCACGTAGCCGGCGCGGACATAGCGTTCAAAGCCGCCCGCAGCCTTCCCGTATGGGGTGCGGTTGACGATAGCCGGAAACTGGCCCTCGGCGTCGGGCCGGAAGATGTTGGTGCTCAAGTGCACACCGTCACGCATCTTCACGCGGACGTTGAGTTCCGTGATCATGCCGAGTGCGCCGGTTGAGGTTGGCATTGATGGGTTCCTTTGGAGGGGGGAAGTGTAGGTATGCATCTGCGGGCCGAGAGCCCTGGACGAGATGGGGAGGGGCCTCATCCCGCAGTCGCGGGACCACCCTTGCGTGTGGCGCCCGAGGCAGGCCCGCGCTGATAGAGGAGATCTCACCCGTGGGCCAACCTCGGTCACCACGCACACGACGCGTGGTTCCCTCATGCGGCCCATCCCCGGTTCACGAGGCCAGACCCTCCCCCGCCTCTCCTACTGGTACGACTTCAGCGCCGCGATCGTCTCCTCGATGATCCGCTGGATTTCCGCAAGCTCGAAGTCCTTGGAGCCCACCATCTCGACGACCGTGTACTCGAGGCCTTCCACCTTGCACAGGGCGTCGTAGAAGCCCTTCACATCCATCATGCCCTTGCCGGGAATCTGGTTCTCGACGGGGCCAATGGCCAGGTCGTCTGACTTGTAGTCCCGGATGCGGGCGGTGAAGACCCACGGCGCAAGCTCGGCAACCGCCGCTATCGGGTCGTCACCCTCCCGCTGCAGGTGGGTGCCGTCGATGTTGAGCCCCAGCCACTCGCTGTCGACTTCCTCCATGAAACGCTTCGCCGTGGCCGTGTTGTGCACGACGGCGCGTACATGCGGCTTGAAGGAGATCCTCACGCCATGGCTGCGGGCACACGAGCGCGCGAACTTGCAGCGCTTGATCAGGTCCTTCCAGTCATCTTCATTGCCGGTGGCGCCGCCGCTGCTGGTGGTGATGGCCGGGGCGCCGACTTCCTGGGCCATGCGCACCAGTGGCTCGAAGCCATCCCCGGTGAAACCTCCGCCGACGCCGACGGACTCGATGACCAGACCTGCGTCCGCGACCTTCTGCTTGATTTCCCTGTAATAGCAGTCCGGCTTACCGGGCTCCACGTGCAGGCCCATCCCGGGGATGCCTGTCAGTTCGATCGCCTCATATCCGGCCTTCGCAATGCCCGCGAGGGCGGCATCGAGATCGTGTACGCCGAAAAGCAGGGTCGAGCAACCAAGTTTCATCAGTGTCCTCCATGGACGGCTGGTGTCGACGTCTCGCCCAGTTTCGCAACCGTGTCCGAGACACCTTCCTGCAGATGGCTCTTCAGGGCGCCGATTGCGTCATCGATGCTGTAGACGCGGATGCGGTCGGGCTCATCGGCATACGCCTCGCAGAGCCCCAGTGTGCCGCCGAAGCCCCAGTTGTGCTCGAAACAGTGATGGAACAGCAGGCCTTCCATGTGGGGCGCCTCCCATACCGGGGTGCAGGTGCGCTCGATGACCGAGCAGGCGCTCGCCTGGTAGCGCCCCAGGTGCATCAGTGTCGCGCCCTTGACGAAGCGCTGCAGCTCCATGATCACATACCCGGCCCCCGCGTCCCTGGCGGCCTCGAGCGCGGGCAGCGCCTCCTGCGGGCGCTCGGGGGGCCGGATGATCTGGTCGAGGGCATAGTACTGCTCGTAGACGGCCGCCACGCCGCCGTTGGTGTCGACAATCTGCTCCGAGCCGCCCTGCCCGGCGACGGCGAGCGCCTGCTCGTGCGCGGACTTCGCCGCCAGCACCGGGACGTTGCGCCACGTGGTCCAGGGGATCAGGAGCACCAGCAGCGCGACAGCCACCGCCTGCGCAGCGACCCGCGGCCGGCGGACATCCCACAGCACCCGGAAGCCGAGCCCGGCCAGCAGAGCGTAGAGCGGCAGTCCCATGACTGCAAGCCGCGAATAGGCATCCGCGCGGGTCGACCACTGCAGCAGCGGCAGCACAAGCACGCTGAGCACGACCGCGTCGGCCATCCGGCGGCGGCAGAGCGCGTACACCGCACCGATGGCGGCCAGCAGCAGAGCCGGCCACTCCCACACGGCCAGCAGGTACGGATAGGTCGGGAGGTTGCCGAGCGTTTTCGGCGTGCCGCCCAGCGCCTCGGCCATGTACTTGAGCTGACCGAAGTACGTGAGCAGTTGCGAGTCGGGGCGAACCGAGTGCATCACCGAACGCATAGCCTGGTATGCGGCCTCCGTCGCCAGCAGCGGGAGCAATACACCCACACCGAACAGCGCCAGGACGCCGACGGATAGACCGAACGGACGCCTGCGCCGCCAGAGCATCACCGCAAGCCAGAGCCCCGCCAGGGCGACGGGCGCCAGCGCGCGGATGTTGATCAGGAACGCCAGCCCGGCGACAAGCCCGAGCACCAGGCCTGCACGCGCATTCAGTGGATGCACGCCGTCGGCATGGGCAAGCAGCAGCCACACCATCAGCAGCACGGCGGCGGCCAGGTCGACCTCCGCGAGGCCCACGCGCCCGTAGAACACCGCATACGGAGATACGGCCANNGCAACCAGTGCGCCTGCCGGACTCGCATAGCGCCGCCCGATCAGCCACACCAGCCAGACGCACACGAGACTCGCGGCCACGGAGACCAGGGCCGGCGCCCAATCGGTATCGCCGAACACGAGCATGAACAGCGCGATCAGGCCGGTGTGGCCGGGCTTGGCCTGCAGGCCGGGCTCCATCCCGCGCACCATGGCGCGGAGGTCCTCCCCGGTCGGTTCCTCGACCCACGGCAGCGCCGCGCCCGCGAGCTTCCAGATTGCCGCACGCGTCCCGGTGGCGATGAAGCGCCCCTGCATGAGGTAGGAGCCCTCATCCCAGAGGAACACGCCGCGGTCGAACACACCCCACAGCCGCAGCAGCGCAGTGACCGCCAGCAACGCGCAAAGCAAGCCGATCTCTCGACGATGTGGCCTCGGTGTAGGCGAGTCCACGAGAGCCTCCGTGTGCAAGGGCTGATTCGCTGCGCGGTAGTTTCGGGCCGCGGCGCGCGCTGACCTGCAGGCGCCTCGCCGCCACGTGCTCGACGAGGGCACTGCTCTTCCCCTGCAGGCGCTCGGCGGGCCTTGCCGAGGGCTGTGTCCTCACCGATGTTCAACAGAAACATTGACAACCGGCCGCGCGGCGCGCTACACTCATAACGTTCTACGTACAACGTTATCATGAGCGTATCGAGACACCTGGGGGCGTGTGTGTGGCGGGTCCGGCTACGCTGAAGGATGTGGCCGCGGCGGCGGGTGTGTCGGTCAGCACCGCTTCACGCGTGTTGCGTGGGGACCTCGGGCTGGTCGGCGCGGAGACTGCCGCGCGGGTGAGGGAAGTCGCAGCCGAACTGGACTACCATCCCTCGGCAGCGGCCCAGGCTCTCGTCCGGGGTAGGACGCGCACGGTCGGCGTCACCTACCAGTACCCCCATCTGGGGCACTACTCGCCGATGTTGTCACTGGCCGCGGATATCGTGCGGGAGTACGGCTACCGCCTTCTGCACTATCCGCTGCACCTGTCGACCGATCTGGACGCCGAGATCGCGTCACCGCTTCGCGAGCGTCGCGTCGACATCCTGGTGCTTGCCGGCGTCGTGGGCGCCGATCATGCGCACGAGTGGATCGCCTCGGAGTACCAGCAGGTGGTATCGATTGGAGTGGCGGCAGCCGATGATCCTGCCCCCTCCATCCCCTCGGCCTGCTGGAGTGACGCCGAGGGCATACGTATGGCGGCTGACTACCTGATCTCGCTGGGGCACCGGCACCTGCTTCATCTCGGTGCTGCCGATACGATCAAGACCGCCACATTCCAGCGGGCCGTTGACGCAGCGGGCGTGCGGGCGAGTTGGGTCGAGACGGAGTTCGGGCTTGGCAGTGGGTTGATGGCTGAGGGCGCCCGGCTGATGAGGCAGGCGCTTGCATTGCCTGACCGTCCAACAGCGGTTCTCGCACGCAACGATGAAATCGCCATCGGGGCACTGCACGCGGCTGCCGAGGATGGCATCCGCGTGCCGGACGACATCTCGATCATGGGCTACTACGACGTCCCTGTCTCGGAGTTCACCGCGCCGTCTCTGAGCACGGTGTCGGCGCCTTTCTGTGATTGCCTGGAGGCCGTGCTGCGACCTGCTCTGCAGGCGGCCTGTGACGAGGACGAGGAGTATCCTGGTGCCGGGCGAGTGTGGTTCCCGACCCGCCTGGTCATCAGAAAAAGCACCGGCCCGGCGCCGGAACACACCCCATAGCTGTGGGAAGGGAGTACTGAATATGAGACGTGGCTTCACCCTGAT
>DPJP01000350.1:5559-20452 GCA_003542955.1 Armatimonadota bacterium | reverse complement strand
CGGCGACCGTGACAGGGATCGCAATCAGGGCGACTGGAACCGCGGTGACCGGGATCGCAATCAGGGCGACTGGAACCGCGGCGACCGGGATCGCAATCAGGGCGACTGGAACCGCGGCGACCGTGACAGGGATCGCGACCAGGACGACCGGAACCGTGGCGACCGCGACCGTGACCACAACCGTGGTGACCGCGACCGCGGAGACGGCGGCTGGAACCGCCTGCCTGACTGGGACCGGAACAGAGACTGGGATCGTGACCGCCGGGGTGACCACAGAGGCCCGGACCGGGACTACCGGCCCCACGATCGGTATGACCGCGTGCGCGACCGTGACGGCTGGTGGCAGCACCACCGGTATGCCGACAAGACCTACAAGCGTGATAGCCGTCGCCCGAGCCCGTTCTGGCGCATCGACTGGGGGTACCCGTACTACGGGAGGTACTACAACACGTGGTACTATGTGCCGCGCATCAACGTCGTGTGGCGCTCGGACGCGCGTCCGCCGCTGCTGGGCTCGGCAATCGTGGCCTACGACGACACGTTCCTGGGCATCATCAGTCGCGACTGGCAGGATGATGACTCGATCAGTAACCCGTACGGCCGCTTCGGCTGCCCCGAGTCGCCATGGAGCATCTGGAACATGGACGGGTACTGGGGCAGTGAGTACAACTTCGACAGTCCGTGGAACCCGTATGCCACGCGGCCCCCACGGGTCTACAGCGGGAATTACCTGCTCGGCTATCTGACCAACAACCCGGACCTGTACCCGCGCATTGACCCGTACTGGCTGATGGACTACCTGGATGTCTGGGTTATGGACTGAGCCGGATTGCCCGCCCTCTCCCGGGTGTGTGGCCGGGCCGCCGATGTCGGCGGCCCGGTTGCGTGTGTGTGGGCGATGACTGCGTCGCGGCATACGACCGCACGCGGCGACCGCTGCGCGTGCGCCTACTGACCCAGCAGGTCCTTCGTCTCCGCGAGCTTCCACGTCTCACCGGTGTCTGCTGACATGAGCACCGTGCGCCGATTGCCGACGTGGTCGTTGCGGTAGAACCAGTGGGTCGACCAGTAGTCGTAGGAGAGAAACAGCCTGCCCCTGTGATCGATCGTCAGCCGATGATAGAACACGCTGTACTCGGAGAAGGCCGCGCGCACGAGTATCCGCGGCTGCTCCCAGCCCTGCCCCGGCAGCTTGCGCTGGTAGGCAAGCGTTGCGTGGCTGCTGTTGGGGAAGGGCTCGCCGGCCCTCCACAGCCTGTAGACCACATGCAGCGTGCCATCATCGGAGCAGACCATGCCGATGTATGTCTGGTTGAAGCCCTCACCAGCCGTGAGCGGCTCCGTCCAGCCGCCCCCGGCATCCTCGGGCTTGAGTGACTGACAGTGATGGAAGGGCCGCCCGTGCGTGCCGATGAGCACATGCAGGTAGCCATCCCCATCCATCGTGATGCTGGGTGTGTTGTGTCCGTCATTGGCCGGCGGACCATACCCGAGCAGGGCGGGCTCGCCGAGCGTGCCCGTCTCGATATCGTAGGTGGCGCAGTAGGTCGGCACGCCCGGCGCCTTCTCATCCGGATCGGTGGCAATGCCCCACGTCACGTGTACCTTCGACCCGCGCGAGACGACGCTCGAGGGCATGCCGGAATGGCCTGAGAAGCCGATGCACTCGCGGGTCAGCAGGATCGGCTCGCCCATCACCAACTGCCCGTCGACCCACCGGGGCACGAACAACTCCAGATCGCTGAGGCTGCGCCAGATCAAGTTCGGGTCCTTGGCGGTGCGCCGGATGCGCACGAAGGCGGGTGGGCCCTCCTCGGTGTTCTGTCCCGAGAAGTTCTCGATGTCCATGCCGCCCGACGCGCCCGGGACCTCATAGACTGCGAATGTCCGTGCACCATCGCCCGAGTAGACAATAGCGTTTTTCCCGGCGCAGTTGGCCGTCAGGTACAGCCCGCCGTCGGCGTCAAAGGCGAGCTTGGTTGATGTCAGGGCGACGCTCTGTCCCTCGAACGCCGGCGAACCCGCCGTCATCGCGGTGTTGATATCGGTGGTGACCCATCGCCCGTCCCGGAAAGTCGCTACGCCCTGCCCGTTGCGCATGTAGGGTGTGTTGTCGGGGGCGAAGTAGACCTGGTTCTCGAGCGGGTAGTCGGGCAGATAGCCGAACTGCTCGTTCTCGTGCGAGTAGGGCCTGAGCTCGATTGGCATCTCGAGCAGGCTCGTGGCGGGCGCGGAGCCGGGCTTGATCGTCAGCGTGGACCAGGTCGTGACCGAAGGCGTGTCGGCGGGCGTGACGCGGATGTGGGCCTGGTGAGGCCCCGCACCCTCTGGTACGGTGTAGCGCACGGTGACCTCGGAGGCAGCCCGCGGGCCCAGCGTCACCTGCGCCGGCTCGACCGCGACCGGCCAGTGAGCATCGGGGAACTCGATGCCGATGGCGAAACTGCGCTCCGCCTCGGCGTTGTTGTGCACGCGCACCGCCAACTCGCCCTGCTCGCCCGCGGCGGCATAGACCGTCCTCTGATAGGGCGTGAGCGGCCAGCGGTTCTCTATGAGCGGAAACCACGAGGCCGGGTCGGGCGTCCAATGGCAGCGATCCGGGATTGGGTCAGTCTTCTCCCAGATCGTGACACCCTCGATGATGGCCACTCCCCCGGCGGCGGGCAGGCGCAGTTGCCACGGAACCGCGTCGCGATGGACGCCCGCGGGAGCGGTCCAGGCGGCGGTTCCGTCCTCGGCCGGGGAGAACTCCCCGAGTTGCTCGCCGTTGGCGTCACAGACGGTGATCGGGGCGGGGTCAGCCGGGAGACCGCTCAGACTGATAGCGAACTCGCCCTGCCTGGGCTGGAAGCAGACCGTCGCGGGGCGCTCGGGGCTCGCGAGCACAATCGGCTCTTCATGGCGCCTGTCCCTGTGGCCTCGGGCGGTCTCGATGAGGTACTTCGCGCAGTTAGTGCGGAAGCCCCACACCACGTTGTCGCCGTAACGATCCTGAGAAACGGTGATGTTGAGCCCGTAGATGCCGGCCCGCTCAACCGGTGCGCGCAGGGTGGCAGTCTGCACGGGACCGAGCCCGCTGCCGACTTCGGCTCCGTCATCGGCGATGAACTGCTCATCGAGCACGGCGCGGTCCGGACCGACCAGGATAGCCTGCAACTCAGATATCGTGTTGCGTGCGTTGCGGTCGCGCTTGGCGACCTCGACGACCAGCTCTCCGGGCTCGGCGAGGAAGTAGACGCCACCACACCCCCCGATGAACGGCTCGAAATCGTTCTTGGCCATAGCAACCTCCGTGGCCGCGCCCGCCGGGGTGAGACCTTGCTGGGTGAGACCTTGCTGGGCGAGACCCTGATCTGGTATCAGTGCGATGATGGTCAGCACAAGTGTAACGAGCAGTACTCTCTCAGCCATGGTCGACCCCTCCAGTGGTGCCGGCAACATCCCTCTCTCGCCCATTTCCCCGCCTGCCCACGTCTGTCCTTGCGCGCCTGCCGAGAGATTCGTGGGCAGCATTTGGCCTGTCTAAGGAGGGACCTGCGCACGCTCGTAGAACATCCAGCGGGTGGGCCGGTTGAGTACCCTGGAGTGAGGCGCACGGTTTGAAGTGAACTCATACCAATCACGAGGTGGAGCATGCTCAACGCCGCAGACGTCAAGCAGTTCTGTTTGAATGCCGGAGCCGATGTCGTCGGTATCGCCTCGATGGATCGTTTCGAGGGCGCGCCCCTTCAGAGCGACCCGCGCCAGATCTTCCCTGATGCCAAGTCCATGATCGTGATGGGCTTCCGCATCCCGCGGGGCTCCCTGCGCGGGATCGAGGAGGGCACCTTCTACGTGTCCTACTGCTCGATGGGCTATGCGGCGATCAACCACGTGCTGCAGCCGATGGTGCTGTGGCAGATCACGCGCATGATCGAGGACGAGGGCTACGAGGCGGTGCCGATCCCCAACAACTTCCCCTGGACCAACAATGCCGGTGCCGACGGCGAGCCGCGGCTGACCTTCAGCAAGCCCGTCGCCGAGGGCCGTGCCGCGCCCGATGTGTTCGTCCACATGCGCATTGCCGCGATGGCCGCGGGAGTGGGGGAGATCGGCTGGTCAAAGATGCTCCTGACGAAGCGCTTCGGGCCGCGGCAGCGCCTGGCAGCGATCATCACCGATGCCGAACTCGAGCCAGACCCGATCATTGAGCCGGGCACGATCTGCGACAAGTGCAAGCTCTGCTGCCGCGACTGCACCGGCAACGCGATTCCGGTGGACAAGACGGTGAAGATCAACCTCGCGGGTTACGAGGTCGAATGGGCCGACATCGACTACGACCTGTGCAGCCGCTACTTCTGCGGCATGTCGCCGGAGCACAATCCCTTCATGACCAACTTCCCGGAGGACCAGGAGGGCTTTGCGCAGGAGGTCTCCAAGGGGCAGCGGTACAAGGTGGGCCCGACGTATGACTACGGGCGCGCGCTCGAAGGCGCACGCGGCTGCATCCGCGCGTGCATGATGCACCTCGAGGAGCAGGGGAAGCTCGAGAACAAGTTCGAGCATCCGTTCCGTCGCCGCCCTGCATGGAAGCTCTGAAGGCGGGCGTGGAATCGGAGACGGTGGCCGCCGGGCGCCCATAGGTTCAGAACCTGCCCTGCGTGGATCGTCGGGCAGAACGCACGGGGCGGGGACTATGCGCCCCGCGTGCTGATGTGCTGCTTGTAGCCCTCGGAGGCGTATGCCACGACGCCGTCCTTGATCACCATCTCGATCGTGGATGGGTCGAGAAGGTGGTCGATGCTCTCGAGCACATTGGCGCCCAGCACGAGGAGGTCGGCCTTCTTGCCCGGCTCGATGGTGCCGAGTTCATGCCCTCTGCGGTAGGCCTCGGCGGTCGTCTTCGTGGCCGCCACCAGCGCCTCCATCGGCGACAGCCCACAGCCGACCAGCTCGAGCAGCTCCCACGGGTTGGCATCGCCAATCTCCCACGCGTGTGCCGAGCCCGGATAGTCGGTCCCGACGGCGATCTTGACGCCGATTCGGTGAGCCAGACGAACTCCCGCGCGGTGTACCGGCTGCGCCTGCTGCATCTCTTCCATCATCCAGGGTCTGTCGGGCCAGGCGTGGATGTTCTTGTCGCACGTGACGCGGAGGGTGGGCATGTAGTACAGCCCGCGCTCGTAGATGCCGTAGACGGCCTCGGTGTCGATGAAGGCGCCGTGGTGGATCTGGTCGACGCCGGCCTCGATTGAGTTGTTGAGCCCCGGCTGCGTATGCGCGTGCACGACAACGGGGCNNGGGCGCTCCCAGGCATGCGCCTCGTCAACGAGAGCCTCCAACTCCTCGGCGGTGTAGTTGCGGACCGAGCAGTTCTCATCTTCACCCCAGAAGCCGCCCGAGGCGGCCGTCTTGATGAAGTCCGCGCCGGCAGCGACCATCTCTCTGACGGCCTTGCGCACCTCCCAGGGCCCGTCGGCCGTGCGGTAGCTGACGTGCCCGTTGGTGGGGGTGACGATGCAGCCGGCAATCAGCCGCGAGCAGCCGCGCACATGGCCGGCCTCGATGGCGTCGCGCAGCTGTATGCCCGGCGGGTTGGCCGAGACGCTCGCGATGCTGGTGATGCCGCGGCGCAGGGAGAGGCGAAGCACCCTGACGGCCGAGGCGTCGCCGCCCACGTGCGCATGACCCTCGATGAGGCCGGGCATCAGCGTTGCGCCCGCGGCCTCGACGATCTGCGCATGGGGAGGGATATCCACCTCCGCGCTTGGGCCAACGGCCTCGATGCGCCCGGCCTCGACTATGACGGCGCTGTCGGGTAGCGGTTCGGCCCCGGTGCCGTCTATGAGGGTCCCGTGCAGGACTGCAATGACCTCCGACATGCGTGCGAGTGGCCCTCCCTCAGTTGCCCAGTGACTCCCATACGCCGAGGCAGTACTTGGCCCCGATCACGGCCGCTTCGAGCGCCGGGCGGACGCCGACCTCGAGTGAGATCCAGCCGTCGTAGTCCGCCGCGTGTATCAGCTCGAGGCACTCGCGCACCTGCCCGTGCCCCTGCCCGATCTGGGCGCCGACCCATCTGCGTTCTGATGGTGTCTTGATGCCGGCTTCCGAATCGGCCGGCGCCGGCTGCCAGTCCTTGATATGGACGTGGACCGTCCGCGCCCGCAGCGGCTCCCAGGCGTCGACAGGCATCTCATCGGCCAGCATGAAGTTGCCGCTGTCCCAGGTGACCTTCAGCTCCGGCCCGGCCATCTGCACGACCTCGAGCACGTGAGACGAGTGGCACGTGAAGTGCGGGGTGACGCCGAAGTCCTCGATGCTCAGTGTCACTCCGAGGTCGGCTGTCTCCTGCGCGGCCCTGGCCAGCATGCGCGCGTAGATGCGGCGGCCCTCCTCGTTGCTCATGCCCTCGGCGGGCCTGGTGCCGGGCAGCAGCGCCACCGGGCAGTCGAGTTGCTTGCACAGCTCGATGCCGCCGAGCACCGTCGCCATCGCGTTCTCGCGGTCCTGCTCGCTCTCGCCGATGAAGTTGGCGCCGACATCCACGCAGGAGCAGACCATGCCCAGGCCGCGCGCGGCCGCCCATAGCTCCTCCCATATCTCCGGTGCGTCCTTGATGTTGCTGAGCATCGGCTCGATCGCGCGGATCCCAACCGAGTAGAAGCGCTCCATGAGCTGGGTGGGCGTATAGGTGCCCTCCTTGAGGTCTGCATGGAACGGAAACAGCATCACTGAAAGCTTCATCTGACAACTCCCTCTCTGGCTGCACGCGGCCGAGGCCCCGTGTGTTGTTCGTGTTATGTGCAGCTGCCCTGTGACGGAACTCAGGCGAGAACCACGCCGGCCTCGCGCAATGTGCTCTGAAGAGCGGCGACATCCAGCTCGGACGGCTCGACGCCGGCGTCGGCCGCGAGCGCGGCGGCCGCCCCTGCCGCCTCTCCTGTCACCCAGCAGACGTGTATCTCGCGGATCGGTTCGAGCGCCGGGTCATCGCATGATATGCAGCGGCCGCAGGTGAGCAGCCGNNGCAGCCCCTCGACGTCGCGCGCCACGAGCGCCCCGTAGGGGATGTCGAAGGCGATGCCCTCACGCCTGAAGTCGTTGCCGCGCCCGACTGCGTCCGGGTGGCGGAAGTCGAACTGGGAGCTGTCCTGGTCACTGATGACATACCTGCCGACGAGTCGGCGAGAGCGGCGCACACCCGTCTGGCACGCGGTGTCGATCATCCACGCATCCTGCAGGCCCGGCATGCGCTCCCTGAGCATCTTGACGGCCTGGTCGATCTTCTGCCTGGCGTCGACATCCAGTTGGGTGAGGCTTCTCGGGTCGAGAGCACAGTCGGACCGTAGCCCGTTGTTGCCCCAGATGACACCCCTGCCGTCGAACAGGCCCCCGAGCTGGAACGGCCCGCCCCAGTCGCAGGCCTCGCGGATCTCGGACATGATCTCGGAGAAGGTCTCCTTCTGCTCGGTGCGGACACGGTTATAGGTCTCGAGGTCCACGTTGGTGAGACGGAAATCCAGGCCGATGGTCTGGTCCGATTTCTCGAAATCGCACCCGGCGGCGGCGAACAGGTCGCCGTCACCGGTCGCGTCGACGACGACGCCGGCCAGTATCGCCTGTGTGCCGAGCTTGGTCTCGATGATCGCGCCGCGCACGCGGTCGTCGTCTTTCACCGCGCCCGCAACCCACACGTGATGGAGCATCTCGACACCGGCATCGAGGCACATGCGGTCGCTGAGGGTCTTGAACGCCTCCGGATCAAAGTGCGACGAGCCGCGACCCTCGGGGCGCATGAAGCAGGTGCCCTCGGCGAGCATGGTATCGCGCATCCACAGGCCCAACCCGCCGACTATCGGCCTGTCGGAGTCTGTCAGCGGCGGCAGCACGATGACGAGCCCACCGGTGGCGAGCCCGCCGAGGTGGTTGTGCCGCTCGACCAGGAGCGTCTTCGCGCCGAGTCTGGCGGCCGCGACGGCGGCCATGGTGCCGCCGGGGCCTCCACCGCAGACGAGCACATCGCATTCGGCGGTGACTGGAACCTGCCGCTGTGGGATGGTGACTTCCGAGCCGTCGGTATGCCCTGTCGTATGCATGCTGCCTCACGTTTCTGTGTCTGATTGGGGCCGGTGGCCCGGCGGGCCGGGGCTACAGTTCTTCCCTGCGCACGCAGAGACCTGCGCGAGGNNGAGGCGACTCAGCGGGGGAAACTGGCGGTGATGGCTCTACGCGGGGGAAAGCAGTTCGCCCTTGTGGCCCCAGAGGTAGGCCTCGGTGGCCCGGACGGTGACCGTCCTGCCGATGAGATGAGCCGATCCGGGGAAGATCATGAGCTTGTTCTGACGCGTGCGCCCGCGAACCGCGCCGGTCGTCTTGCGGTCAAGCCCCTCGACAAGGACTTCGAAGGCGCGGTCGACGGCCTTCTCATTGATAGCACGTGATGTGTCGTTCTGGAGCCTGATCAAATCGCCCAGCCGGCGTTGCTTGATCTCCTCGGGCACCTTGTCATCCATCAGGCTCGAAGCCGTCCCGGGCCGGTCGTTGTACTTGAACATGAATGCCTGATCGAAGCGGATGCGCTCGAAGGCGGCCAGGGTGTTGCGGAACTGCTTGTCGGTCTCGCCCGGGAAGCCGACCATCACGTCTGTAGTGATGGAGATTGACGGCATCAACTCGCGCGCGCGGTCGATGATGCGAAGGTAGCCTTCGAGCGTGTAGCCGCGCCCCATCCGTGCGAGCACCTCGTCATCGCCCGATTGGATGGGCAGGTGGAGGTGCTCACAGATCGTCGGCACGATGCCCATGGTGTCGAGCACATGCTCGGAGATGTCCTTGGGGTGTGAAGTTGTGAAGCGAAGCCGCTGCAGGCCCGGCAGGGACCCGACCTCGATCAAGAGCTCCGCGAAACCCATCGGCGGCTCGAGCTGGTGACCGTAGCTGTTGACGTTCTGCCCGAGCAGGCATATCTCGACGCAGCCGCTGCCGATAGCCTCCCTGCACTCGTGGAGGATCGAGCCGGGTCTACGGCTGATCTCGCCGCCGCGGGCGGTCGGCACCACGCAATAGGCGCACCAGTTGTCGCAGCCGTAGGTGATATTGACGTAGGCCGAGATCGCCGCGGAGCGTCGGGCCGGGAGCGCCTCGGGCAGGTGCTCGGCGTTGTCGACGAACACCTGCATGCCCTCGGCTCGGCCCTCGAAGCAATCGACCATCGCCTGCCTGAAGTGGCCCAACCCGCGCGGCCCCATGACGATGTCGGCAAAGGGGGCGTGGTCGAGCACCTCCCGCGTGGCAACCTGCGGCGTGCAGCCGCAGATGGCGATGATGCGGTCCGGGTCGGCCTCCTTGAGCAGGCGCCATTCCCCGAGGCGGGAGTAGGTCTTCTCCTCCGGTTTGCGGCGCACCGAGCAGGTGTTGATGACGATCACGCGCGCGTCGGCCGGTGTCAGCACGGGATAGAGCCCGAGCCCGTCGAGGATGCCGGCAATAGTCTCGGCATCGCGCTCGTTCATCTGACAGCCGAGTGTCTCGATGTAGTAGGTTGGTTTGTCCATGAGTGGGTTCCCTGGCACGGGGCGATTATATCACCGGAGCGGCGGGGCCGCAATTGCCGGCCGGGCGGGAGGTCGGTCCGGGTGGGGCCGCGAACTAGCGGCCTGCTGATCGACACTTGGGCACCGGCGCCGCATCCGCTCGCCCCGGGCGAGTGCCGCGTGTCCGAGCGGGGCCTGACGCCGATTGCCGGGCCCCCTGAGAGGGTGAAGCCACTATGGCCAAAGCGTATGCCGACGGAATGCTCAAGTACGGTGTCATTGGGGCCGGGACGCACGGTGAGAACCATATCAAGTGCGTCTCCGCGGCCAACAACGCCCAACTCATCGCCATCGCCGACCTGAACCTCTCCCGAGCGCGCGCGATGGCCGCCAAGTACGGCGGGCGCGAGGTCTTCGAGGACTACCGCCAACTGCTGGCAGTCGAGGAGATCGAGGCCGTCTCGATCGTCTTGCCCGACCACCTCCACCGGCAGGGGTGCGAGGAGGCGTTCGCCGCCGGCAAGCATGTTCTGGTCGAGAAGCCGCTGGCGACCTCCGTGGAGGACGCCGAGGCGATCCTCGCCGCGCAGCAGGCCTCCGGGAAGAAACTCATGGTCAACTGGTCGAACCGCTGGATGCACTCGTTCGCGCAGACGAAGGCGGCGCTCGACGCCGGTGACCTGGGGGATCCGCTCTACTGCTACGCGCGCCTGAACAACACGCTGTTCGTGCCGACGAAGATGCTCGCGTGGGCCGCCGATACGCGGCTGCCGTTCTGGCTCATCTGCCACCGCTACGACATCGCGCGATGGTTCTTTAAGGCCGAGGCGAAGCGCGTCAACGCCGTCTGCCGCAGCGTCAAGCTCAGGAGCATGGGCATCGACACGCCCGACTTCTACCAGGCCACCGTCGAGTTCGACAACGGCTGTGTGGGCAACTTCGAGAGCTGCTGGATCATGCCCGAGAGCATGCCTTACATGGTGGACTCGAAGTTCGAACTCATCTGCACCGACGGCTACGTGAACGTTGATGCCGCGCTGCCGGATTTCGTCATGGGTACTAATGAAAAGGCCACGAACAAGGGCGTGCTCTACGGCGAAGTGATGGGCGAGCCCGTCGGCTTTGTGAACCAGTCGATCAAGCATTTCATCAACGCCATCCTGCTCGACCAGGAGCCGCTGATCACCGGCCATGACGGGCTGATGATCACGAAGGCGCTCGCGGCGATGGTCGAGTCAGCGGAGAAGGGCGAACCAGTCGATCTGTAGGGAATGGGGAATCACTGACATGCGCGAGAAGCTTGTTGAGTTGCTCGAGGCCGTGCTGCCCACGCATTCGCCCGCCGGTGTCGAGGACGAGATGAACAGGATTGTCCTCGAGTACCTGGTCGGCTGCGCGCCACAGGTGCACCATGATGTGCACGACAACATCTACGTGAAGTTCGAGGGCCGCGAGCCCGGCCGCTCGACGCTGGTTGCTGCCCATAAGGACGAGAACTCACTGATTGTGCGCAAGATCGACGCCGACGGCCGGCTGTGGGTCGAGCCGATTGGCGGCATCAGGCCCGTCAAGTACGGTGAGGGGCCCTTCGACCTGATCACGGAGCACGGCATCATACCGGGCATCCTGCACATGGGCTCGACCCACTCCTCGGATCTGTCCTCGCGGATCAACGACATCAAGACCAAGCTCTGCACGTGGGAGATGGTCTACATCCACACGAAAATGAATGGCGAGGAATTGGCCGACGCCGGCGCCGCGGTCGGCGATCGCGTGCTGGTGGGGCGGAGCCGCAAGGCGCCGATGTACCTCCGGGAGCAGTATGTGGCCGGCTACGCGCTGGATGACAAGGCTGCCGTCGCGGTGCTGCTCCTGGTGGCATCGGAGTTGGCCCGCAATGCGCCCAGGCATGATGTCTACGTGGCCATCACCTCGGCCGAAGAAGGCGGAGTTTCGGGCGGGCAGTTCATCGCCCGGACGCTCGAGCCCGACGACATGATCGCCGTCGAGGTGGGGCCGGTGGCAGAGGAGTACCCCGTCGAGATGGACCAGAGGCCGATCGTGCTGTTCAAGGACGGCTCATACCACTACGACCCCGTCCTTTCGCGTGAGCTGATCGCCGCCGGGAAGCGGCGCGGGATCGAGTGCCAGCGGGCGGTCATCCGCTCGTTCGGCAGCGACTCGAGTTTCGCGGCCAAGGAGGGCTTTGTGGGGCGCGCCGGCTGCATCTGCTTCCCGACGGAGAACACCCACGGCTATGAGGTCACACCGCTTGCCGCACTCGAGAACTGCGTCAGTGCGCTTGTCGAGCATCTGGTCAATCCGCTGTTCTGACACGCCCCAACCGATAGCGGCGGCGTCGGGCCCCAGGAGGGATGTCGCATGGCACAACTCGGAGCAGCAGTCATCGGGCTGGGGATGATGGGGCAGAGGCACGGGCGCGTCTGGGCCGAACTCCCCACCACGCGCCTCGTCTCTGTGTATGACATTGTACCGGAGCGCACCAGGGAAGTGGCCGAACTGTACGGCTGCCTGGCCGCCGCGAGCGTCGAGGAGGCCGTGTCGGCGGCCGGGGTCGACATCGTCAGCGTCTGCACCGATGACCAGAGCCATGTTGTGCCCTGCACGACCGCGGCGGAGGCGGGCAAACACGTGCTCGTCGAGAAGCCGCTGGCAACCTCGATCGCCGACTGCGACGCGATCATCCGGCAGGCCGAGAGCGGCGGTACGCGGCTGATGGTGGGGCACTGCGTACGCTTCGACCCGCGCTACCAGGTGGCGAAGGCGGCCATCGAGGCCGGTGAAGTGGNNCCGCCGCAACAACATCGTTGCCTCCGGCCGCAGGATCGGCCCGCGAACCTCGGTGGCCTACTTCCTGGGTGTGCACGATCTCGACATCATGCGCTGGTACATGGGCTGCGAGGCCGTCAGGGTCCACGCGGAGAGCTGCCGGAAGGTTCTCGTCGAGGAGGGCGCGGATGATACCATCTTCACGCTGCTCAAGTACGAGAACGGCGCCGTCGGCTGTCTCGAGACCTGCTGGGTGATCCCCGAGGGACAACCCAATACCCTTGACGCGCGCATCGAGGTCGTCGGGACGCAGGGGCGCGTGGCCGTCCGCGTGGGCGATAATGAGCCGGTCGAGGTGAGCGGACCCGAGCGGTCGCGGCGGCCCGACATCGCCTACGGCCCGGTCTTCGACGGCCGGCAGGGCGGGGCGATACGCTTTCAGTTGGAGCACTTCGCCGAGTGCATCCTGACTGACCGGGAGTTCCTGATCAGCCCGCGGGATGCGCGCGCGGCAGTGGCGCTGGCCGCCGCAATCCACGAGTCGCTGGGAACCGGTGCGCCCGCGCGGGTGTCTGAGTAGATGAGATGAACCCCAATGCAGAGGCGGGTGCACGGCCGTTGGCGCCCGCGACTGATGACGCCTGGAGGTAGATGGATGGACTTGCGAGCATGGCGGATTGTCGCGGGCATTGCGTGTATGGCGGTGGCTGCCGCGGCCGGTGCCGGGCCCCTCATCATCGTGGACCTGCCCACCGGCGGCGCCCTGGGGGATGTCTCCGCGTCCGCCTTGCGCACCCTGAAGAGCAACGGCTACGACGTCGTGCGCCTCGGCATTGATGATGTTGATCTGGCCAACGCCGACGTTGCGGCGCTGTGTTTCGGCACCAGTTCGGAGTTGAGGCGGCAGATCGGCGGCGACATCGCGGCGGCTGTCAAGAAGGGCGCAGGGGTCGTCTACCTGGCCGGCTCGACCAGTGGCGAAATCCGGGAGGACGGCGAGTTCCTGAGCCGACTGGGCCTGAAGCTGACGGGGGCGTCCGCGCGCGAGGCGGATGCGCGCATCGCGCGTCACCGGATCACGAGTGGGCTTGATGCATCGCGCCTGGCAGGCCCCCCGGTTCCCTACGAGATGGTCGGACGCTCGCAGAGCGCCGTCCTGCGCCAGGAGGGGCGGGCGATTGCCGTCACCACCGACTACCTGAAGGGCCGGGTGGTCGTCTGGCCCGCGGAGATGATGGCGGCGGCGCCGGGCGACGCCCAGAGTTCGCTGAGGGCCGAGTTGCTGGCCCGCTCGATGGCCTGGGCTGCCGGCAGTAACGAGCCCGAGAAGGCATACACCGGGGGAGCAGCGCCAACACAGCCGGGCGCGGTGAAGGGCAACGGTGGCCCCGCCTCCGACGCCCAGCGCCGAAGCTACAAGGAAGACAAGGGCGAGCAGGGCGCCGTTTCGCCGGGGCCCGGTCAACCGACTGAATTCCGTGGTGACGGACCAGACCGCCCGACCAGACCCCCCGACCGCCCGATACCTCCGGCCGCCGACCTGCCGCCGGTGACGACGGGCCTCTCGAACGTGGCGCTGGTCGACATGAGTGGGACTGATGACAACTGGCCCAAACTGGCGGCGATTGTGGAGAGCGCCGTCACCGGTGCGGGGCTGAGCGCCCGTGCGCTCGAGTACCGCCCCGGCGTGACGTCTGAACCGCTTGCCCGCTACATGTCGGCCTCGCCGTCGCTTCTGGTGATCGGCTCGCACCGCGACTTCACGCATGCCGAGGCGCGTGCCGTCGGCAACCATGTGCGCACCGGTGGGGCGCTGCTGGCCGTCGCCTACGCACAGCCCAAGACGCAGTTGCGGATGCCGCAGTTCAACAAGATACTGGGTGAGTTCGGCCTTGCGGCCAAGCTGACCCGCCCGAAGGGCCGTGCGGTGGTCATCGAGCAGCCAATCACCAGGGGAGTTCACCTGGTCGATGTGGGCAGCGGTATCGGGATATGGGGCTTCGGCGACTGGGAGCTTGTTACCGTCGAGGGGGAATCGGTGGCATCGGCGATGGTCGCCGGCAGCGGGCGGGTAGTCATCATCGACGGTGGCTTACTGCTCTCGAGCAACGAACGTGAAGCAACCGAGTTCGCGCAGCTTCTCAGCCAGGCGCTCGCGTGGCTGACGGGCTCTCAATAGGACGAAGAGGGACATCATGGTCTTTGACTTCCATACCCACACGACTCTGAGTGATGGTGTGCTGCTGCCGANNGATGGAGCTGATCCGCCGCGCGATCTTCGCGGGCTACACGGCACTGGGCATCAGCGATCACGGCAGCGCGAGCACCATGGAGCGCATCATCTCCGAGGCCCGGCGCGATGCCGATCTGGCGCGCGAGCACTGGGGCTTCGAGGTGCTTGTCGGTGTCGAATTGACGCATGTGCCGCCCACCGCCCTGGCGGAGCTGGCCGCGATGGCAAAAGCGTGCGGAGCGCGCTATGTCAACGTACACGGAGAGACGCCCGTCGAGCCGGTGCCGCCGGGGACCAACCTCGCCGCATGCCGGTGCCCGGATGTCGACTTGCTCGCCCACCCCGGCTTGCTGAG
>DPJP01000350.1:0-5550 GCA_003542955.1 Armatimonadota bacterium | reverse complement strand
CGGAGAACGGCATCTTCATCGAGGTCACCAGACGCCAGGGCCACTGCCTGGGCAACGGTCATGTTGTCAGGGTGGCCTCCGCGGCCGGCGCAAACATGCTCGTCAACACCGACACGCATGTGCCCGGTGACCTGCTCGACGAGCAGGCGGCGCGGCTCGTCGCCCTGGGCGCCGGGATACCGGAGGACCGCCTCGAGCAGGTGCTGGTCGAGAACCCCAGGGCGCTCCTCTCACGATGCGGGGTGACACTGTGAGACGCCACAGGGCAGTGATCGGGTCCGTCGTGGCGCTGGCGACCATCGCCGCCATGGTTGCCGTCTCCGGGTGCGCGCGCGGAGGAGAGGGCGCGGACCCCATCGTGCCTGCGAGGGTGCTCGAGTTCATCATCCGCTTCAAGGGTGGCATCATCGACAACTTCTACTACTTCGTGGCCATTGATACCGACAACGATAGCGGCCTCGACGGGCCGGTACCGGTCGCGGCCGGCCCCCGGTGGGAGAACGGCTGGGGTACTGGATCGTTCACGCATTTCGTCGAGTACCACCTGGGAACGTACAACCTCTACAGGTNNAAGGTCTGACCTGGCCCCCAGGCTCGTGACGCCCTCGGCGGGGATCAATGCCGCCACCGGCGTGCCGGTGTCGACCGACGCCGGCGCCCATCTGCTGACGGTCGCCGGTATTGCCTACGGAGTGCCGACGCTGACCGGCGCGGGGATGGTCACAGCGGTGCAGAACGCGGGCTTCCAGAGCGCGGGGCAGATTATGCTCGAGACCGATGCGCAGGGCCGCACCGTGGCCGGCAGCGTGAGCTATGCGGCGGCGGCGATCGGCGGCCGGCCGCTGACCGGAGATGAGCAGACCGCCATCGACGCCCTCGACGCCGGTGGCGTTGGACTGACCGCCGACGCGCTCGGCGCGCTCGGGCTGACGCTCACACTCGGCGCGGCACAGGCCGGCACGCAGACGATCAGCATCCCCCAGACCGTCGCGCAGATCAGCAACGCCTTCACCTCCAACAGCACCGGCCAGACGACCACGACCGCAGCCACACTCAATGCCAACTCGAATGTGCCGACGGCCACACCACCGATCCCGGGAGTGACGATCACCTGTGGCGACTTCACCCTGAATGGAGCGGCGACGATCAACCTCGATACCGAGGTCACGGCCTCACTCATCGGCCCGCCATACGAGTCAACCTATCCGTCCGGCGGCACGACACTGGCCTTCACACTTGATGTTGCCGCGCTCGGCGCCAACGTGCGGAACATCAGTATCAACATCATCACCACAACCGAGCTGATCTTCGACCCGACAATCACGCTGCCCGGACAGAACGTCTACGATGGCCTCGGGCACCTGGGCAACCGCTACATCACCATCGACCTCGACGACTTCCGTACCTATCGCAACGGCGACGGGCTCTTCGAGGAGGAGCGGGATGGCGACAACACGCTCGAGGGCCCGGCGACCGATGAGGAGAAGGCGGCCGTCGACATTGTCGACTGGCAGATCACACTCAGGCGGCTGCGCTGAAAAGCCCGGCCGCGGGNNGAACACAACTCTCATGCGCGATCCGTCCGCCGGGTCGCGTTTGCGCATGGAACGGGACTGATCCGATGCTGGATGAGAAGACGGTACGCGAAGCGATATGCACATTCGGCCACAGGCTCTGGCTGCGGGGGATGGTCGCCGCCAATGACGGCAACATCAGTGTGCGGCTGCCCGATGGCAGCGTGCTCTGCACCCCGGCCGGGGTCAGCAAGGGTTTCATGGAGCCCGACGCTCTGTCGAAGCTCTCCGCCGACGGGGAGTTGCTCAGCGGGGCGCGGCAGACCTCCGAGGTCGGCATGCACCTGGAAGTCTATCGACTTCGCACGGGCATCAATGCCGTCGTGCACGCACATCCCGCGGCGGCGACGGGCTGGGCAATCGGCGGGCGCGAGTTCCCCGTCGGCATCCTCGCCGAGGCCGTGGCAGCCTTCGGGCATGTGCCTGTGGCTGAGTATGCCACGCCCGGAACGGCGCGCGTGGCGGACGTCGTGCGCCCGCACCTTGGCACGGCCAATGCCGTCTTGCTGATGAACCATGGCGCGATGACTCTGGGGGAGGACCTCGAACAGGCTTACTACCGCATGGAGGTCCTCGAGCACGTTGCCCAAACGGCTCTTGCAGCCGTGCAGGCCGCCGCCGGCGCCCCTCTGCAGGAAGTGCCGGAGGCCGGGTTGAATGAGATAAGCGACCACGGGTAGGGTTCGACCGGCCCGGGTGGCGGAACTCAGCGGGAGCGGGCGCAGTCATACAGTGCAATGGATGCACCACCGGCGGCGCTCCGTGCCGCGCGGAAGCGGCGGAAGCCTCGGAAGGGGATGGCGGCAATGAAGATGACCCGGCTGCACATTGCCGGCGTGTTGGTCGTGACGCTGTTGGTCCTCATCGGCGGATGCTCACTGACCGGACGTAAGGATGCCGTCTACGAGGCGGATGCCGCGCCACCTCCGCCGAGCGCTCCGAGCGAAGCGGCGGCTCCCGGCCTCGAGGGGCCCGCCGCGCCCCGCATGGCAAGCGACGAGTCGGGTGCCGGCGAAGCGGACAATACGGCGACGACGGCCGGTCCGACGGCGGCAGGCGTCACCCGCAGGATCATCAAGACGGGTGAGATGACCGTCGAGGTCGAGAGGCTCTCCGACTCGCTGGAGAAGGCTCGGGGCATCGCGGAAGATGCCGGGGGCTATGTAGCCGACCTGAATGTGACTGAGGATACCGAGGGCCGGCGGCGCGGCACGGTTACGGTGCGGGTCCCGGCGGACAAGTTCGACGCTGTGTTCAAAGCTCTTCAGGGAATCGGCCGAGCCATCAGCTTCAACGAGTCGGCGCAGGACGTCACCGAGGAGTGGGTGGACCTCGAGGCGCGCATCTCAAACAAGAAGGAGGAGGAGGCCGCCCTGCTTGCGCTGCTCAAGCGGAAGGGCGAGCTCTCCGACATCCTCGAGATCCAGCGCGAGACCTTCCGCGTGCGCGGCGAGGTCGAGCAACTCGAGGGACGTCTGCGTTACCTGAAGAACCAGGTCTCGCTCTCGACGATCTCGGTGAGTCTCATCGAGCCGGGGCTGGCCGCGGTTGCCGAGCAGGGCCCGTGGCGGGTGGGCTACCACCTGCGGACCGCATGGCACACGCTGTTGCGGACGCTCGAGGGGCTGCTCTACCTGGTGTTCTACGTGACGATCGTCGGCTCGGTTATCTGGGTGCCGGTTGTGCTGCTGGTGCTGTGGGCACGGCGTCGGGCGCGCCGACGGCGGGCGGCTGAGGCCGCAGGCAACTCGCGAGTCGATGGGAACGCTTGATTACCGGGACGGCGCCTGATATAATGACCGTCCGACGTGCCAAGTGATTGTAGAAGGGAAACACCTACGTGGCTGATGACAGGAGATCAAGAGGCGGTCGTGGCGGCCCCCGCGGGGCCGGCCGGCCGGGAGGACGCCCTAACGGACGCGGTGGACGCGGTCGGCGAAGGAAGGTCTGCATCTTCTGCGCCGATCCCGAGCGCAACGTGATCGACTACAAGAACGTCGCTTTGCTCAAGGTGTTCATCGACGACCGTGGCCGTATCAAGAAGGCCAGGCAGACGGGTACCTGCCGCCGTCACCAGAGCCGCGTCGCAACCGCGGTCAAGCGCTCCAGAGAGATGGCGCTGATTCCCTACTCGCTGGACTGAGCCGCCGTGGCCGGCGCCGCAAAGCGCCGCTGACGGCAGTCGGCACACCCATGAATACACACCATCAGGCCGCCCGCGGAGGGCGGCTTTTGGTGTATGTGCGAAGGGGCGACCCGTGGACATCCAGCACCTCAACAGCGGCATCTACTTCATCCTCCCGCCCGACCTGCCCACTGACGCCCTGCTCGCGCTGGCACGCGCGGCGTTGGCGGGGGGAGTGGGGATGCTCCAGTACCGCGAGAAGAGCAAGCACACCCGGCGGATGCTCGAGGAAGTCACCCGACTGCTCGAGCACACCAGGCCCGCCGGGGTGCCGCTGATCGTCAATGACCGTGTCGATGTGGCGATGGCATGCTCTGCCGATGGTGTGCATCTGGGGCAGGAGGACATGCCGGTGAGAGCCGCGCGGGGCATTCTGGGGCCGGAGATCATCATCGGCGCGACTACGCCGGATTCGGCAACGCTGCACGAGGCGGAAGCGGCGGGAGCATCATACGTGGCCATCGGCCCGGCGTTCGCCTCGCCCACAAAGCCTGAGAAGCCCGTCGCGGGGATCGACGCCATCAGGCGCACTGTAAGGGAGGCCACCGTGCCCGTCTGCGCCATTGGGGGCATCTGCGCGGAGAATCTACCTGTCCTGGTGGGTGAGGGCGTGGCTCTCTACGCAGTCATCAGCGGCATCAGCGCGGCGCGAGACCCGGAGACCGCGGCGCGCGAACTGGTCCGCATCGCGTCAGGCGAGCAGCCCATCGCATAGCCGCTAGTTGATACCGGGGTAGAGATACCTCATGAGTGTGTCGCCGATCTGGTAGAGTGAATCGGCCGAGCAGCAGTCCGGAGTGTCATCGGCCGTGTGCCACTCCGGGTGGGGAAGGTCGATGATATCGATGGCCGGGAAGCCGGCATCGATGAAGGGCAAATGGTCATCCGTGATGTAGCCGCGATTGCGCCGCACAAAGGCCGTATGTCCGGCTTGCTCCCCGATCGTCCATATCTCGTCCACCAGCAGCGGCGCCGAGGCCAGGGAGTGCCCCTCGAGCGGGAAGTCGAGGTAGTCATTCGACCCGTTGGGCGTGCCGAGCCTCGGGTTGTGCTTCGTGTCCTGCCCGACAAGGTCAATCACGATCACCGCGGCCGGCGTCGGCAGTTCCTGCGGCATGTGGTTCGCCATGTAGTTCGAGCCGAGCGCCCACCCGTTGCGCGGAAAGCCCGAGGCCCCCGTCTTGCCCGAGTCCTCGGCGTCAAAGAACGCCAGCAGCAGCGGGCGGTGATGGGTGTCGTTATGGACCTTGCGGGCGATCTCGAGCAGCACCGCCACCCCTGATGCCCCGTCGTTGGCGCCCATCACGGGCTGCGTCCGCAGGCTCGGGTTGGGGTCTGCGTCGGCCACGGGGCGGCAGTCCCAGTGGGCGCCGATCATCACCGGATCATAGCTCTCGTCACCGGGGTAGTAGGCAATCAGGTTCGTGAAGTCGTACGGCCCCCCGAAGGGCGTTGCGAGGCTGTACTCCTGGACGACGACATGGCTGGTGGTCGCGCGCAGTTGCGCCTCGATCCAGGCCGCGCAGTCCTCATGGGCCTGGCTGCCGGGGACCCGCGCCCCGAAGGCGCACTGGGCCTCGAGGTCGGCGAACGCGGCTGCACGGTCGAACTGAGGCCGTCTGGGTTCCTGTGGCTGTGGCTGAACGGGCCCGACTATTATGGATTGCGAGCAGCTGGTGCAGGAGGCAAGGGCGGCGGTGAGTGCAACAGCGCACAACAGCAGCGATCGTCGCATCTGTGACATGGCTATGGTCTCCGGGAAGCGATTGGCGGGCGCACGCCGCCATGGGC
>DPJP01000351.1 GCA_003542955.1 Armatimonadota bacterium | reverse complement strand
ACACACTCCATGCGAACACCGCTTCCGGCGCTGCTGATCCTCGCCAGCCTCACGGCGATTGCGCCCGTGCTTGCCGATATCACCATGAACCCCGACCCGAACACGCTCTGGGTCGAGGACTTCGACCCGTTCGAGTCCGCCACCGACTCGCGCGCGGGATGGTTCGCCTTCGAGCCGGCCGAGATAGGCGCCGAGCAGGTCGGCAGCCGCGTCCAGTTCCGCGAGATATCCGAGTACGCGGGTGGCTCGATCCAGCGCTTCCTGCCACTGGGTGGGGTCGAGTACCGCTACCTGCAGGTCCGCGTCACGAGCGTCGAGAACCCGCTGCACTACTTCAAGGCGTGGCTGCGGCTCTCGGGCGAGGGCAACCCGCAACTGGGCCGGATGGCCACGGGCATCAACACCGTCGACCTCGGAGGCTTTGCGTTCCTCGGCACTCTGAGTGAGATGCCGCTGAACCTGGCCGTTATCGGCCCTTCGGGGAAGACGCCGAGCGGCGCCGTGGAGCTGGACTGGGTGCGGTTGGTGAAGTCGCCCGTCGGGGGTCTCACCATGGCGCTCGAGGAGGCGGGCGAGGCAAACCAGGTCGCCGAGATCGGCGACACGATCGTCTTCACCTACACCGCGGAGAAGCCCGGCGGCGCACCGGTTGTCGTGACCTGCCAGGCCGTTGACCGCGCAGCGCCGCTGTATCTGTCCGAGCAGGGTGACATCCGCCTGACGGATGACGACGCTGACGGCGTCTTCACCGCGCGCGTGACCATTGCCCCGGAGGCGACCGAGTTCTCGGCCCGGGCCGGCAACGTCATCGCCACCGCAGAGGTCGATGGCGAGGCGCGCAACGTCTGCGCCCCGTTCGCGTTCAGCATCCAGCCCGCCCCGTGGCGCGCAAAGCAGGCGGCCGAGGGCATTGCCGTCGGCGCGGAGCTGTTCGCGGAGGACTTCCTCAAGTCGGAGACCCGCACCTGGCGCGCCTTCAGCGACGGCTGGGCCGTCTCGAGGCCGGCGGAGGGTGTCGCGNNCATTGGCCTCCGCAACAGCACCTACGACCGGCCGCGCCCCGAGGGACACTGGATCGCGCTGCCGACCGACCACGCGGACAACGCGGCCATCACCGCCGGCCTGCGTCCGCTCGGCGGCTCGGGGCCGATCATGCTTGCGCTGCGCTTCGCCGACCCCGAGAACATGTACCGTCTCCGCATCAGCAACGCCACCGACCTCGCGCTCGAGCGCGTCTGCGCCGGGTGGGAGGAGGTGCTGGCGCAGACCACACTGCCGCAGAGCATCCGCCGCAAGGCCGACGAGGCTGCGCCTGCCGTGACCTTCACCGTCGCCGGTTCGCTGCTGCTGGCGAGCGTCGACGGCACCCCGGTCCTGCATGCGTACGACAACACCTTCACCACGGGCGGCGCGGCGCTGGGGCTCAACCACCTCAACGGCCAGTTTGACACCGTGGCGCTGCATGCGGTGACACCCGCTGCCGCATCGGATGAGTTCCCCTGGGCCGGTGTGCGCGTCAGGATCGGCCTCCGCGAGCGGGACAGGGCGTTCGGCCGCGACGCCGGAACGCTCTCAGTGCCCGTCACCATCGAGAACTCATCACCCCGCCCAGTCGGGCCGTTGACGCTGTCTGCAAGTCTGACACGCCGCACCATCTACACCGACCCCGCGGGTGAACTGAGCGTACCAGAGATCGCTGCCGGCGAGTCGACCGATGTCAGGCTCGCATTGGACCCGCGGAGGTTCCGCGCCGACAGCTACATCCTGCGGCTGCGGCTCTCCTCCGGCGAGCAGCCGGTGGCGACCGACGCGGTGCGGCTCGAGATCGGGAAGCCGATCCCGGAGGAGCGGATGGATGTCTTCTACTGGGGCGGAGCCAACATCGCGCGGCAGGTCGAGGACCTCGCCGCGGCGGGGATCACCGTCATGCACGAGTTCGGGCAGCGCTCACCGGAGCTGCTCACCCTCGGCACGCGGCTGGGCATGACCTACTACACCTATCCACCGGGCCTGTCGACCGCTCCCGCGGAGTTGAAGAGCAGCTATGAGAACCCGCATGCACCGGCCGTAGCACTGAGGCTCGATGAACTTGACCCTGCCGTGCGCGAGTGGGCCTTGAAGACCGCCAACAGCCATGCCCGCGCCTGGGGTCCCAGCCCCCGCGTCCGCTTCAGTCTGCTCAATACAGAGTATGAGGGACACTCATACCCGAACCTGTCCGAGGCCGCGGAGGCGCGCTACCGGGAGCGCCTGGGCTTCGCGCGCCCTGAGCAGGCCACGGCCCCGTACATGCCGGCGGCGACCAGCCTGCAGCTCTTCCCGGATCGCATCATCCCCGACGATTCGGAGCTGTACCGGTGGTACCAGTTCTTCTACACACAGGGCGGGTCGCTCAACTGGATCACCTCCGAGCAGTCGCGTGAGGTCAACCGCGTCGCATCGCGCATCACCACCATGCATGACCCCGTCCTGCGCGGCCCGCAGTTCCACGGCCGCTTCGATGGCGTCGATCTGCTCAATCACTGGACCTACGTCGAGCGCAACCCGCTCGATGTCGCCGCCTTCGCCGACGAGATGGTCTGCCTCGGCCAACGCAGCGGCTTCAAGCAGCAGATATCGCAGATGATCCAGGTCATCGCCTATGCCGACCGCGCCATGCCCGGCGTCGGCCCCGACGCCCCCGAGTATCTCCGCGACGCCCCCTTCGTCGCCATCCCGCCGGACATCATCACCGAGTCGATGTGGCTGGTGATGAGCCGACCTGTGGACATGATCGCCTTCCACGGCCTGCCGACGGCTCTCGAGACGCAGGAGAAGGAGGGCTACCGCTACACCAACCCGAACACGCTGAGTGCGCTCGGGCGGGTGTCGGAGGCGCTCATCGAGCCGTACGGCCCCGCGCTGCGCCAGATCAAACAGCGCCGCGGCCCCCGCGTCGCGCTGCTGCTCTCCGGGGCCAATACCGTCTTCGGCAGCATCATGGAGGGCGGCGGCACGCTCTCTCTGCACAATCCGCTCACGGCGGCGCGCTTCGGCGTCGATGTCCTCTATGATGAGGACATCAAGGACGGCGCGCTGGACGGCTACGCCGTGCTGGCGATCCCGCAGTGCCGCTTCCTGCTCAAGAGCGTCAGGGAGCGCATCGACGCCTTCCAGCAGGCGGGAGGCACGGTGCTGCTGGATGCCGATGCGCAGGTGAGCATCCCCGGCGCCGTCACGCTGCCGCAGGTGAGCGCCACGGGCGCCGGCGGCGCGCGGCTGGAACTCGTGCCGGGGGAGGTGCTCGAGCTGTCGACCTCCCCGCGCGCGCACCTGGATGCCGAACTGCGGCTGGCCGCCGAGGCACTCCGCGAGCAGCTGCTCCCGCGTCTGAAACAGAAGCCCTTCGTCGACTCCCCGACCCCGTACGTGGTGCTGGATGCGCGCGCCTCGGGCGAGTTGAGCTACATCTTCGCCATCAACGACCGCCGCACGGTCGGCCCGTACCTGGGGCAGTTCGGCGCGGTGCTCGAGCGCGGTGTGCCTATCAATGCGCAGATAGGCCTGCGCGATGCCCCGGGTGCGCTCTACGATGCGCTGGAGCGGCGGCAACTGAGCGTGTCGGCGAGCGAAGGCGGCGGGTGCTCGACGGAGCTGCAGATCGAGCCCGGCTGGGGCAAGCTGCTCATCGCCGCGCCGGAGCCGATGGGGCGCGTCGACCTCACCGTATCCGACAGGCCCTCCTCGGGCGGACCGGTTGATGTGAAGGTGCAGGCGAAGTACGCCTCCGGCCGCACCGTGACCGGCGTCGTGCCGCTGCGCTTTGATCTGCTCTCCCCCGATGGCGCCATCAACGACTACTCGCGCTTCACCGCCACCGGACCCGATGGTGCCTGGTCGGCGAGCGTCCCCATCGCCGACAACGAGCCGCCGGGCGAGTGGGTCGTGCGCGTGACGGAGTTGATCGGCGGCAACACCACGCTCGCGGGCTTCAGCGTCGAGGCGGCCGCGCCGGGGCAGCAGGTCGCGCAGCCCGCGCCGACACCGGCCCCCAAGACCGTGGCCCTGTGGCAGTTCGACAGGGGCAAGGAGACCGCCGAGGCCCGCGGAGCGAAGTTCACCATGACACTGCGGGGCAGGTCGCGCTTTGTCACCGAGGGCAAGTCCGGCGGCTGTGTCGAGTGCTTCCCGTGCGCCGAGGACAAGCCGGAGGGTGTCGAGATCGCGAAGAGCTCCGCCCTGTCGCCATCGGGTGCATTCTCGGCCGAACTGTGGCTGAAGCCAAAGCCGGAGATGGCGCAGGAGGGCACGACGATGCTGCTCGACTGCAACTACTACCTGCAGACGCGGGAGGACCCGCGCGCGAACAAGGGTTATGCCTTCCTGCTGCGGCGGGAGGGCGATGTGCTGCGACCGACCGTCATCCTCGGCCTGGGGAGCGAGACCGTGACGCACAAGGGCAAGCCGGTGACGCTCGAAGCGGGGACCTGGTACAGGCTCGGCTTTGCCTACGACGGCGCGGGGCGGGTCACCATCTTCCTGAATGGAGAGGAGATTGGCGGCGGAAAGACCGCCGACGCGGGGTCGATCGCGCCCGCCGTGCATCCATTGATCATCGGTGGGCGTGTGGGCAGCAGCCACTCGGGCTGCGCGGGCTTCATCGACGAGGTGCGGATACTGGGCGAGTGACGGCGACGGGGAGACGGGGTCATAGCTTCAGTGTTCAGCCTCCGCCGCAGACCGTTGTGCGCCGCCAACCCGCAAACGCCGGCGGAGGGTGAAGAGTGAAGCTGTGACCCCAGCCGTTGCGTGCACCCTCCGCCACCACGAATTGGGGATACGTACCAGTCCCCGGATCACCGGCTCACCCTTCACACATGCCGCTGAATGCCCCACGGCAATCGCCGCCCAGGTGATGAGCGTGGAATCCGGGAGTCTGCTCGTCCCAGGGCACAGCGACCTCGATCAGCGCCGGCCGGCTCTCCTTGTTGGCGCGAAGCGCCCCGAGGATCGCCGGGCCGCTCCGAGCGGCGTCGTCGACTCGAAAGCCCTCGAGCCCCGCCGCCTCCGCGGCAGCCACGTGATCCCAGTTCTTCGAGTAGTCGGTGCAGTAGAAGCGTCCCTCGCGTTGTGTCTTCTGGCCCCACTTGATCCAGCCCAGGGCGTTGTTGTTGAACACCACGTAGGTGATCGGGAGCGAGTACTGGGCCGCGACGACGATCTCCTGCATCTGCATCTGGAATGAGCCGTCACCGGTGAGGCAGATGATTGTGGTGTCGGGCCGGGCGAATGCCGCGCCGATGGCGGCGCCAACGGCGAAGCCCATGCAGCCGAAGTCGGAGGCGGACACCCAATTACCGGGAACGGTGAGTTGCAGCTCCGTCGCCGTCCAGACGCGATTGGCGCCCTCCCCGAGCACTACCACCGCGTCCGGCGGCATGAGGCGGTTGAGGTCGGTGATGAACTGTGCCGGGTGGACGGGTCCCTTCGTCCGTGCGACCAGCCTGCCGACCTGCTCGCGCCACTGCATGCGCAGGTCGGCAATCTGCCCCGCCGCCCGGCTGGTGTGGAAGTCCCTCTGCCCGGCATCCTCCGCACACGCGTCAATGAGCCTGGCGAGCGTCAGCCGGGCGTCTCCCAGCAGGCAGATATCGGGCGTCCAGTTGCGTCCGAACTGCGTCGGGTCGATGTTGAGGTTGATGAAGGTGCAGCCCTCCGGCAATGCGGGCCAGCCCTTCCCGGCCGCAAACTCCTCGATCTGGCTGCCGACCCAGAAGCAGCAATCGGCCTCGGCCAGCAGCGTGTCGCTGATCACGGTGCGGTTGCAGCCCACACCCCCGGCGGCCAGCGGATGGTCCTCGCGGATCGAGGTCTTCCCGTGATTTGTGTGACACACCGGCATGGCGAGCAGTTCGGCGAGGCGCTCCACCTGCTCATACGCGCCGGATTGGTGCACCCCGCGCCCGCAGACCATCACCGGTCTGTCGGCACTCAGGAGGGCGCGCGCCGCCGCCTCGACGGAGGCGTCATCGGCGACGCAGGTGCTCCGCGGCGCCCGGACGTAGTCGGGGATGTCGGCCTCCATGTCACCGATGTCAAGCGGGATGTCGATGACCACGGGACCGCACGGCGGGGCCATGGCGTGCTTGAATGCCTGCTGCACCACCCAGGGGACTTTCTCCGGCCGGTCGAGGCGGTATGACCACTTGGCGCAGCCGAGCACTGCCTCCGTCTGGGCGAACTCCTGCAGCTCCCCCTTGCCGAAGCCGGAGATCGGGGCGTTAGGGGCAATGACTATAAGGGGCAGCTTCGCGGCGGCGGCCTCGTGGATGCCGGTGAGCATCTGCGAGAAGCCCGGCCCTGCGGTGCCCTGGCAGACGCCCGGCCCGCGCGTGAGTTGCGCGTACCCCAGCGCGGCGAATGCCCCGGCGCTCTCATGGCGGGCGAGAACGGTCCTGACCTGCTGCTGTCGCGACAGGGCGTCATAGAGCACGCACACTGAGTGGCCGCCGGGGAGGCCGAACACGTACTCGACGCGTTCAGCTGCCAGGGCTTCGACGAGCGCTTCAGATG